>NZ_JBYTAJ010000038.1:0-53838 GCF_058788075.1 Pseudomonas sp. FW305-20
CTGCGTGGGAATGCAGCCCGTGACGCTCCGCGTCACTGGACGCAGAGCGTCCCTAGAGGCATTCCCACGCAGAGCGTGGGAACGATCATGCTGCCAGCTCTAGTTCATCTCTTCTTCTACCCGATCCCGTCCGGCCTGTTTCGCCGCATACACCCCCGAATCCGCCCGCAGCAGCAGGGCATCCGCGCCCTCCCCGACTCGCCAACTGGCAATCCCGAAACTGGCGGTCACTGTCCCGACGCCTTCAATCGGCGAACCGCGCAAGCCTTGCCACAGCTGCAAGGCCAGGACATGGGCATGCTCGCCGCTGATGTCCGGGCACAGCACCATGAATTCCTCGCCACCCAGGCGACAGAACACGTCGGTGCGTCGCAGCCGATGGCTGATGCGTTCGCACACAATCTGCAACACCCGATCGCCGACCGCATGGCCATGCTGGTCATTGATGCGTTTGAAGTGGTCGATATCGAGCATGATCACCGACAATTCGCCGCCACCGCGTTCGACCCGGACCATTTCCGTGGTCAGGCGCTCCTGGAAATAGCGACGGTTGTGGATGCCGGTCAGAGAGTCGGTGATCGATAGCGCCCGCAGTTCTTCTTCCACCCGTTTCAAGTCGGAGATGTCCGAGATGTAGCCGTGCCAGAGCACGCCGCCACCGGGCAATTCCTCCGGTGTCGCCTCGCCACGAACCCAACGCAGGCCGCGCAGGGGTAATTGCACGCGGTATTCCTCGCGCCAGGGGCTGAGGGTATCCGCCGACGCCCGGATCGAAGCGCGGACCCGGGTGCTGTCCTGCGGATGAATCCGCGTGAAAATCGCTTCGGCGTTGAGCAACAGTACGTCCGGCTCGAGTTCGTAGATCTCGCGAATACCGTCGCTGGCGTAGATCACGCTGAAGCGCCCATCGAACTCCATCTTGAATTGGTAGATCCCGCCAGGCACATGAGCGCTGAGTTTCTTCAACAACAGGTCCCGTGCCGCCAGGGCCTCGTGGACCCGTTTGCGCTCGGTGATGTCGATACAGATCGCCAGGTGTCCGACCCACAAGCCTTGCTCGTCGAGGACCGGGGTCGCCAGCATGTTCACCGTCAAATGGCTGCCATCGCTACGCAGCAGCGTCCATTCTCGTGCTTCATGTCCGCCCTCCTCGCCGCCCTCTACCAACATCGCCTGGCAGGTCGGAATCGGTTTGCCATAGCGCGCGCTCAACTCCGCCGAACGGGCCACGAGCTCTCGGGGCAGGTGCAGGTTTTCCAGGGTCATGCGGCCGACCACCTCGGTGCTGGTGTAGCCAAGCATTTGTTCGGCTCCGGCATTAAAGGTACTGATAACCCCGCGCAGGTCAGTGGCGATGATCGCCACTTGGGTCGCGGCATTCAGCACACCCCGCAACTGCCCATGGGTGCCGCGTAGCTCCTGCTCGCGGTCGTGCAGTTCCTGGGTCCGTTGCTCGACCATTTTCAGGGCCCGTTGACGCTGACTGACCAGCACATAGAGCAAGGCACTGAGCAACAGACTGAGCAAACCACCCAGCACCACCAGGGAGGACACCGAAGAGTGATTGGCTTTCAGAAAGGCATCGCTGGGCTGAATGTCGACTTGATAGTCATGGTCGGCAAGCCGCAGCAGCCGGGTCGCGGCCAACTCACTGGGGGGCGACGTGTTGGGGGACTCATAAAGCACTTCGTGCTGATCGTCTGTGGATAAGTCGAGGATGCGCACCGAAAGATAGTCACGGCCAGCCTCCGGCAGCCCGTCCGCCAGCAACTGATGCATGCTGATCACGGCCATGACATAACCGTAAGGTTTCGACCCCGCCGGACTATTGCGCATCAACACCGGTGCGACCAGCAATACGCCGCGGGCATAGGCGGGCTCGATACTGACCAGATGCATTGGTTGCGATACCGCCATGCCGCCGTGCTGATCGGCCCGTTCAAGGGTGGCACGGCGCAAGGGTTGAGCCCACAAGTCGTAGCCCAGCGGCGAGCCGAGTTTACTTTGGGTCTGGCTATACAGCACCGCCACGTACTCATCCCGTTCGGCCGCCAGTTGCAGTTGGCCGTCGGCATTGAGTTCGCGCAGGGTGAAGTCGGGCAAACCCTCTGCACGCACCTGGCGTTCAAATTCCGCCCGTTCGGCACCGGTTATCCGCTTGGCGAAGGAATAGGCCTGGGTCCGGTGCAGCAGCGGTTGGGTGTAGCCGTCGAACTCCGCACGGGAGACCGAATCGGAATTGGCAAAGAACCGGCGCAGGCCATCGAGGCGCTGTTCCTGATCTTCGAAGCGTTCTTCGATACGGCTGTAACGTTCACTGGCCAGCAGTTGGAAACGTTGCCGCAATTGATGGTGGAACAGATTCAGCGTCGACCACGCCAGCAATCCGGTGAGAATCCCGCCGACAACCAATACCAGCAGTGCGACCAGCCAGGCCGACGCATCTTCACTGATAAAACCCAGGATTTTCGGGCGCACGGCGTGTAACGACATAGACGCAACTCAAAACGCCAGGTGCGGGAAAGCCCATTGGCCATGGATTGAGTTATAGCTATTAGCCATCAATTTGACCAGCCCAGAAAGAAGCCAAGAGCCTTTAAAAATCAAGGCTCTGTGGATCCAATTCCTTCAAGTGTCAACGAGCCGTGATTTTCCAGGCACGGTGGATTTTGCCATTACGGGCGAAATCCGGATCGATGGTCTGGGCGGTGATTTCCTCGACCGCATAACGCTCGGTGAGGTTTTCCTCGAGCTGGAACTTGCGGAAGTTGTTGGAGAAGTACAACACCCCGCCCGGGGCCAGGCGCGCCATGGCCAGGTCGATCAATTGCACCTGGTCACGCTGCACATCAAAGATCCCTTCCATGCGCTTGGAGTTGGAGAACGTCGGCGGATCGATGAAGATCAGGTCGAATTCGTCACGGCAGGCATCGAGCCAGGCCATCACGTCGCCCTGCTCCAGACGGTTCTTCTCGGAGAAACCGTTCAGCGACAGGTTGCGACGCGCCCAGTCCAGATAGGTTTTCGACAGGTCGACGCTGGTGGTGCTGCGCGCGCCGCCCTTGGCTGCATGAACACTGGCGGTTGCGGTGTAGCTGTACAGGTTGAGGAAGCGCTTGCCGGCGGCCTCTTTCTGAATCCGCATGCGCATTGGCCGGTGATCGAGGAACAGCCCGGTGTCGAGGTAATCGGTGAGGTTGACCAGCAGCTTCACGCCGCCTTCATTGACCTCGACGAACTTGCCCTGTGCCGCTTGGCGTTCGTACTGCTTGGTGCCGCTCTGACGCTCGCGACGCTTGACCACCACACGGCTCTTGTCGATGTTCAGGGCCTGCGGAATGGCGGCCAGGGCATCGAACATGCGCGCCGAGGCTTTTTCCGGATCGATGGATTTCGGCGCGGCGTATTCCTGGACGTGGACCCAATCCTGATACAGGTCGATGGCCATCGAGTATTCCGGCATGTCGGCATCGTAGACGCGGTAGCAGTCGATGCCTTCACGCTTGACCCATTTGCCCAGGGCCTTGAGGTTCTTTTGCAGTCGGTTGGCAAACATCTGCCCGCCTTCGCTCAAGCGCGGCTGCTCGATCACCACCGGGGCCGGTTTTATCGGGTTGCCGTTCTTGTTGTACTTCTCGTACTTGCCCGGTGCCACGTCGTTGTCTGCGACTTCGACTTCGGCTTGCTCGCGCTCGACCTGACGCTGTTCCGGAGTGCGGCGTTCGCCAGTGACGAACTGGTCCGGGGTGACTTTGATCAGCAGCAATTTGCACGGCAAGGCGCCGTTCCAGAACGAATACTGTTTGTGGCTGCGGATGCCCATGCGCTTGCCCAGCTCCGGGGCGCCGGTGAATATGGCGGCTTCCCAGTTCAAGCAGGCCTGTCGCAGACGTTCGCCGAGGTTCTGGTAGAGATAGAGCAAGCTCGCTTCATCACCCAGACGCTCGCCGTACGGTGGATTGCAGATCACCAGGCCTTTCTGGTTCTGGTCCGGACGTGGCTCGAACGTCCCGACTTCGCCCTGGTAGATCTTGATCCACTCGCTCAGGCCGGCACGTTCAACGTTGTTGCGACCCGGTTGAATCAGGCGCGGATCGGCTTCGTAACCGCGAATCCACAGCGGTGGCTTGGCCAGACCGGCCGCGCAACGCTCAGTGGCTTCTTCGTGAAGCTTTTTCCACAGGGCCGGGACGTGACCGAGCCACGCGGTGAAGCCCCACTGCTCGCGACGCAGGTTCGGTGCCATGTCGGCGGCGATCATCGCGGCTTCGACGAGGAACGTACCGACACCGCACATCGGGTCAGCCAGCGCGCCGCCCTCGGCCGCAATACGTGGCCAGCCGGAACGGATCAGGATCGCTGCCGCCAGGTTTTCCTTCAGCGGCGCTGCGCCCTGCTGCAAGCGATAGCCACGCTGGTGCAGGCTGTGGCCGGAGAGGTCGAGGGACAGGATCGCTTCGCCGCGGTCCAGGCGCAGGTGAATGCGCAGGTCCGGGTTGAGCTTGTCGATGGATGGACGGTCGCCCTGTGGCGTGCGCAGTTTGTCGACGATGGCATCCTTGACCTTCAAGGCGCCGAAGTGGGTATTGTCGATGCCCGAGCCGTGACCGCTGAACTCAACGGCCAGGGTGCCGTCATTGAGCATGTGGTCTTGCCACTCGATATCCAGCACGCCGTGGTACAGGTCTTCGGCGTCCTTCATCGGGAACCGCTTGAGTACCAGCAGCACCCGGTTCGCCAGACGCGACCACAGGCACAGGCGATAAGCGGTTTCCATGGTGGCCATGCCGCGCACGGCAGAGGTGTGCTCACGCGCTTCTTCAAGGCCAAGCCCGACGGCTTCCTCGATGAGCAGGCCTTCAAGGCCTTTAGGGCAAGTGAGGAAGATTTCGAATTGATCGGACATTGGAATTTCAGAGCCTTTCGCTAAGTGAACCGGCAACGCATTGCCGGCCCGGTTTTCAATCAGGCGCTTTTCTAAAAGAGCGCCCGCGTGGCACGAAGGTGTGCCGTCCCATCCCTGCAAGCTCGGGTTAAAAGAGCTTAGATGCAAAGACAGATAAAAAAGTTGATGCAATAAAATGTCATAAGTCGACCCTTCGTCGAATAATGCCTCATTTCAACGCGAGCCATTCTCAGCAAAGGATTAACCCCATCATCCAGCGAGGGGCTGATCATACCGGGGTTTTGCCAATAAACACGGGACAACATGGTGTTACTTATCGCCATACCATCTTTATCGTTACGTCCTTATGACAAAACGATCATTCCCTCGATGTGACGCATTGGTTAGAACTCACCACAGGTTGACGCCGCTATGACGTCAACACCTTGGCTCGCGACGCCGGCAGCGAGCCCCAACGGCAGGAGGTTTTTCTGCCAGACCTCGATTGAGGTCAACGCGATAAATACAGTCAACAAGTGAGGGCAACACCCTATGAGAAGACTTAAGCGTGATCCGTTGGAAAGAGCATTTTTGCGCGGATATCAATACGGCGTTGGTGGCAAATCCCGCGAGCTTTGCCCATTTACTCTACCGTCGGTACGCCAAGCCTGGATTAACGGCTGGCGAGAAGGACGCGGCGACAACTGGGACGGTATGACCGGCACTGCGGGAATCCATAGACTCAACGAACTTCACGCCGTCGGCTAATACAGGGCACACACTCCGACACGACAATCTGATTACGTAACGACTTACCACGCACGCCCCATCCGGGCGGCGGGCTTCGGCCCAGGGGCTCCTTCGAGGAGCCCTTTTTTATGCCTGCTCCCCACACATCCCCCTGTAGCAGCTGCCGAGCACCGCGAGGCTGCGTTCGGCTGCGAAGCAGTCGTAAAATCTGCATGCGCGGTGTACCTGTAAGACCACAGTGTCTGACTTCACGACTGCTTCGCAGCCGAACGCAGCCTCGCGGTGCTCGGCAGCTGCTACAGGTCAGCGCAGGGCTGCTATCGCGTCGACGGATTCCCGGATCAGCGCCGGGCCTTTATAGATGAAGCCGGAATAGAGCTGCACCAGGCTCGCCCCTGCAGCGATTTTCTCAGCCGCGTGCTTGCCTTCGGTGATGCCGCCCACGGCGATGATCGGCAAGCGACCAGCCAACTCGGCCGCCAGCACCTTCACGGTGTGGGTGCTCTTGTCGCGAACCGGTGCGCCGGACAGACCGCCCGCCTCGTCACCATGCTCCATGCCTTCTACGCCAACGCGGCTCAGGGTGGTGTTGGTGGCGATCACCGCGTCCATCCCGGTTTCAATCAGCGCTTGCGCGACCTGAGCGGTTTCTTCGTCGGTCATGTCCGGCGCAATCTTGATCGCCAGCGGTACATGTTTGCCGTGGCGCAGCGCCAGTTCTGCACGGCGCGTCGCCAGGTCGGCCAACAATTGCTTCAGCGAATCGCCGAATTGCAGGCTGCGCAGGCCCGGGGTGTTCGGCGAGCTGACGTTGACTGTCACGTAGCTGGCGTGGGCGTAGACCTTGTCCAGGCAGATCAGGTAGTCATCGACCGCCCGCTCAACCGGGGTATCGAAGTTTTTGCCGATATTGATGCCCAGCACACCCTTGAACTTTGCCGCCGCCACTCGAGCCAGCAGGTGATCGACGCCTAGGTTGTTGAACCCCATGCGGTTAATGATCGCCTCGGCATCCGGCAGACGGAAAATCCGTGGCTTGGGGTTGCCCGGCTGCGGACGCGGAGTGATGGTGCCGATTTCGACAAACCCGAAACCCAGTTGTGCAAAACCGTCGATGGCCGCGCCGTTCTTGTCCAGACCGGCCGCCAGACCCACCGGGTTCGGGAAGTCCAGGCCCATGACGGTCACCGGCAATTTCGCCGGCGCCTTGCACAGCAAGCCGTTGAGGCCCAAACGCCCGCCCGCGCCGATCAGGTCCAGGGACAGATCGTGGGAGGTTTCCGGGGAAAGTTTGAACAACAGCTGACGGGCCAGGGTGTACATGGGCAGGTTTGACTCTGGGCTACGAAAAGTGGCGGCGATTATAGCCGGGCATCGGGGTTGCAGGCGAGGCGCGCGAGAAAATCAGCGGGCGATGGCATATGCCTTGCACCGCCACTCACATCAGCACTCATGCCAACGGCGGGATGAGTCGAAAGACAAAGGCGTCGTCACTTGGCCTTGCCCCGGCAAGCAGCCCGGTCCGGCGCTTTTTTATGAAAGGTGTTTACAGATGATTGAAGTTCCAGCCAACCCTCTGGCCTGGGTCAACGGCAGCGATGCCCCGGAAAAGACCGAAATCAACCTCGGCTTCATGGCCCTGAGCGACTGCGCCTCGGTAGTGGTCGCGGCCACGCAGGGCTTTGCCCAACCGTATGGCCTGACCCTTAACCTCAAGCGCCAGTCGTCCTGGGCCAACCTGCGGGACAAACTGGTCAGCGGCGAACTCGACGCCGCCCACAGTTTGTACGGTCTGATCTACGCCGTGCATTTGGGCATCGGCGGTGTCGCGTCGACCGACATGGCGGTGCTCATGGGCCTGAATCAGAATGGCCAGAGCATCAACCTCTCCCATGGCTTGCAGGCGCTGGACGTGACCAGTCCTGAAGCACTGGAGCGGCACGTGCACCAAAGTCGCCCAAAACTCACCTTCGCCCAGACATTTCCTACGGGCAGCCACGCCATGTGGCTGTATTACTGGCTCGCGAGCCAGGGCATCCATCCGTTGCAGGACGTCGACAGCGTGGTGGTACCGCCGCCGCAGATGGTCGCGCACCTGCAAGCCGGGCGCATCGACGGCTTCTGCGTCGGCGAACCATGGTCCGCCAGCGCGGTGCAGCAAAACCTGGGGTTCACGATGGCCACCACCCAGACCATCTGGCCCGATCACCCGGAAAAAGTCCTCGGCTGCACCCGCGCCTTTGTCGAGCAATACCCCAACACCGCACGGGCGCTGGTGATGGCGATTCTGGAGGCCAGCCGCTTCATCGAAGAAAGCACCGAGAATCGCCGCAGCACCGCAAAGCTGTTGAGCGCTCCGCAATACCTTGACGCGCCACTCGATTGCATCGAACCGCGATTGCTCGGTGACTACGCCGATGGCCTGGGTAATCGCTGGCAAGACCCGCACGCACTGCGCTTCCACGATGATGGCGAGGTCAATCTGCCGTATCTGTCCGACGGCATGTGGTTCATGACTCAGTTCCGCCGTTGGGGCTTGTTGCGCGACGACCCGGACTACCTGGGCGTGGCCCGTCAGGTCCAGCAACTAGACTTGTATCGAGAGGCCGCCACCGCTGTCGGTGTGGCCGCGAGTGATCAGCCAATGCGCAGCAGCCAGTTGATCGACGGCAAGGTCTGGGATGGCCGGGACCCTGCCGGTTATGCCCGCAGTTTCAAGCTGCACGCCATGAGCGACAGCTCGCCCCTTCTCGCCAGCCGCTGACAGGAGACTGCGAATATGTTGCGTATCCTGCTGATCAACGACACCGCAAAGAAAGTCGGACGCCTGAAGGCGGCCCTGACCGAAGCCGGGTTCGAGGTGATCGACGAGTCAGGCCTGACCATCGACCTGCCCGCGCGCGTCGAAACGGTGCGTCCGGACGTGATTTTGATCGATACCGAGTCACCGAGCCGCGATGTCATGGAACAAGTGGTGCTGGTGAGCCGCGACCAACCACGGCCGATCGTGATGTTTACCGATGAACATGACCCCAATGTGATGCGTCAGGCGATCAAGTCCGGGGTCAGTGCCTACATCGTCGAAGGCATCCACGCACAGCGCTTGCAGCCGATTCTCGACGTCGCCATGGCGCGTTTTGAAAGCGACCAGGCCCTGCGCGCCCAACTCAATGCCCGCGACCAGCAACTGGCCGAGCGCAAGCGCATCGAGCTGGCCAAAGGGCTGTTGATGAAAATGAAGGACTGCAACGAGGAAGAGGCCTACACCCTGATGCGCCGCCAGGCCATGAGCCGCCAGCAGAAGCTGATTCAGGTGGCGGAGCAGATCATTGCCATGAGTGAGTTGCTCGGCTGACTCCCCCAAACGATCGTTCCCACGCTCCGCGTGGGAATGCCGCCATGGACGCTCTGCGTCCGCTTCGAGCTGTGACGCAGAGCGTCACGGGATGCGTTCCCACGCAGAGCATGGGAACGATCAGCGTGAATGTGGCACAGATCTCGCAAAGTAATCACTACAGGTAACCAACGGCGGTTGCCCCACCTACGACAAAGACGTCGCTCACCTCATTTGCCCTTTGGCGAATCCGGTGGCGGCGTTTTTTTGTTTTGGCCCCACAGACCGGGGCCGGTGGTGCGGCCGATGCGGCGCCCCACCTGCAAGCTCATGACTCCTTCTCGAGACTCCTAACAGCTGAGGTGCGCGATGAATTCAAGCTTCTGGAAATCTGGCCATACCCCGACATTGTTCGCGGCCTTCCTCTATTTCGACCTGAGTTTCATGGTCTGGTACCTGCTCGGCCCACTGGCGGTGCAGATCGCCGCCGACTTGCACCTGACCACCCAACAGCGCGGGCTGGTGGTGGCCACGCCGATTCTGGCCGGGGCGGTATTGCGCTTTGTAATGGGCTTGCTGGCTGATCGCCTGTCGCCGAAAACTGCCGGGCTGATTGGCCAGGTGATCGTCATCTGCGCCCTGTTCGTTGCCTGGAAACACGGCATCCACAGCTACGAACAAGCGCTGTTGCTGGGCCTGTTCCTCGGCATGGCCGGCGCGTCCTTTGCCGTCGCCTTGCCGCTGGCCTCGCAATGGTATCCCCCTCAGCACCAAGGCAAAGCCATGGGCATCGCCGGTGCCGGTAACTCGGGCACTGTGCTCGCCGCACTGATCGCCCCGGTGCTGGCCGCAGCATTTGGCTGGAGCAACGTGTTCGGCTTCGCCCTGATCCCGCTGATCCTGACCATCATCGTCTTCGCCTGGCTGGCGAAAAACGCGCCTGAGCGGCCAAAAGCCAAGTCCGTGTCCGACTACTTCAAGGCCTTGGGCGACCGCGACAGCTGGTGGTTCATGTTTTTCTACAGCGTGACCTTCGGCGGCTTCATCGGCCTGGCCAGCGCCCTGCCCGGCTATTTCAACGACCAATATGGCCTCAGCCCGGTGACCGCCGGCTACTACACTGCCGCATGCGTGTTCGGTGGCAGCTTGATGCGTCCGTTGGGTGGCGCTCTGGCGGATCGTTTCGGTGGCATTCGCACCCTTCTGGGGATGTACACGGTGGCGGCGCTCTGCATCGCCGCGGTGGGTTTCAATCTGCCGAGTTCCTACGCGGCGCTGGCACTTTTCGTCTGCACCATGCTCGGTTTGGGTGCCGGTAACGGCGCCGTTTTCCAATTGGTGCCGCAGCGTTTTCGTCGCGAGATCGGTGTGATGACCGGTTTGATCGGCATGGCCGGCGGTATCGGTGGATTTGCGCTGGCAGCAGGCATGGGCGCGATCAAGCAAAGCACCGGCAGTTATCAACTGGCCTTGTGGTTGTTCGCCAGCCTTGGCGTTCTGGCCTGGTTCGGTCTGCACGGTGTGAAACGTCGCTGGAGAACCACGTGGGGTTCGGCAGCCGTGACCGCTGCTCGGGTCTGAGGCCTCAATGAGCCTGCAACTGAGTTTTGCCGAAGCGAGCGCCATCGGCCCTCGCGAGGAGAATCAGGACGCCCTGCGCCTGGTGACTCCGGCCCCAGCGCTGGCGGCGAGCAAGGGTTACCTGTTCGCCATCGCCGATGGCGTCAGCCAGTGCGCCGATGGTGGCCTCGCCGCCCGCTCGACGTTGCAGGCCCTGGCGCTGGATTACTACGCCACGCCGGAAACCTGGGGCGTCGCACAGGCCTTGGATCGCCTGCTACTGGCACAAAATCGCTGGTTGCAGGCCAATGGCGGTGGGCAACCGTTGCTCACCACCGTCAGTGCCTTGGTCATGCGCGGCAGGCGATTTACCTTGGCCCATGTCGGCGATTGCCGGGTTTATCGCTGGCACGCCGACACATTGCAACGGGTCAGCGAGGATCACGTCTGGGACCAGCCGGGCATGCAGCATGTACTCAAACGGGCACTTGGGCTCGATCAGCATTTGGTGCTGGATTTTCTCGATGGCGAACTGCGCTTGAACGAAAGTTTCGTACTGCTCAGCGACGGCATTTGGGCCGTGCTGGGCGACACTGCGATCGCGGCAATTCTGCGCGATCAACCGGATTTGAACAGCGCGGCGCAGACCTTGGTCAGTGCGGCGCATCTGGCCGGCAGCCAGGACAACGCCAGTGCCTTGTTGGTGCGGGTCGATGCCCTCGGTGAAACCAGCATCGGCGATGCGTTGATTCATTTGCAGCAGTGGCCGCTGCCACCGGCCTTGAAACCAGGCCAGACTTTCGAAGGCTGGCAGGTTGAAGGAATACTCGGCCAGAGCCAGCAGTCGCTGCTTTATCGGGTGCGCGATGGGCAACAACAGCCCTGGCTACTGAAAACCTTGCCGGGCGCGCTGCGTGACGATCACCTCGCAGGGCAGGCGTTGCTGTCGGAAGAATGGTTTCTCAAGCGCGTGGCCGGGCGGCACTTCCCTGAAGTCCATGCCGCCAGTCAGCGTCAGCATTTGTACTACGTGATGCGGGAATATTCCGGATCGACCTTGGCGCAATTGCACGCCGATGTAGGACCGCTGCCGCTGCCCCAATGGCAGGATCTGGCCGAACGCCTGCTGCGCGCAGTTGGCATGCTGCATCGACGGCAGATTCTTCATCGCGATATCAAACCGGAGAACTTGCTGCTGGGGGACGACGGCGAATTGCGCCTGCTGGATTTCGGTCTCGCCTACTGCCCGGGCCTGTCCGAAGACCAGCCTTCTGCCCTGCCCGGAACCCCCAGCTATATCGCGCCGGAAGCCTTTCGCGGGGACGCACCGACACCGCAACAGGACCTGTATGCCGTCGGCGTGACCTTGTATTTCCTGCTCACCGGGCATTATCCCTACGGTGAAATCGAAGCTTTCCAGCGCCCACGGTTCGGGGTTCCTGTCAGCGCCAGTCGCTATCGACCCGACCTGCCGGAATGGATTGCGAAAAGTCTGGAGCACGCAGTAGCGGCGGATCCGGATCAACGCTTTGAAACGGCGGAAGAATGGTTACTGCTGCTGGAACAGGGCGAGCGGCGCAGTTTGAGCGTGCGCCCCAGGCCGCTGCTGGAGCGCGAACCATTGAAGGTCTGGCGGACCTTGGCGCTGGTGTCGTTGCTGGTGAACCTGGTGCTGCTGTTTCTGCTGTTCCACGACTGACACCGCCCCCTTGTAATTCCCTTGTAGCAGCTGGCGAAGCCTGCGTTCGGCTGCGAAGCAGTCGTCAATCCAGCCAGCTCGATTTACCTGAAACAGCGCGGTGCCTGATTTCACGACTGCTTCGCAGCCGAACGCAGGCTTCGCCAGCTGCTACAGAGACCGCGCCAATTGCGGGCAACATGCATTGTTTCGGTGCACAAACATCCCAATCCAAATGCCTAGAGCGCGATTCCCTCCAGTAAATCCGGGCACCTGAAGAACTTGGCACAACCACTGCATTACCTCTCTCACCATACATAAAGCCCAACCTTCAACGATGAAGGGTGCGCTGCCCGAGAGAACGGGACCAGGACAAAGGCGTCCTCGCTAGGCAACTAGCGGGACGCCTTTTTTTGTTTGCGCACATTTGTCGAGCAAGACCTGAAAGCCCTGTTGAGGCGAGTCTGAGCTCCCGGAGATCCTGATGAAAAAACTAAAACTGGTGATGATCGGCAACGGCATGGCCGGGGTTCGCACCCTGGAAGAACTGCTCAAGTTGAGCAATGAGCTGTACGACATCACGGTCTTCGGCGCCGAACCTCATACCAACTACAACCGCATCCTGCTCTCGCCCGTGCTGGCCGGCGAACAGACCTTCGAAGAGATCGTGCTCAACGATCTGGACTGGTACCTGGACAACAACATCAAACTGCTGCTCAACCGCAAAGTGGTGGAGATCGACCGGGTCAAACGCCGCGTGATCGCTGAAGACGGCAGCGAGGCCGAATACGATCGCCTGCTGATCGCCACCGGTTCGACCCCCTTCATCCTGCCGATTCCCGGCAACACTCTGGACGGCGTAATCGGCTACCGCGACATCGCCGACACCCAGGCCATGATCGACACCGCGAAAACCCACAAGCACGCCGTTGTGATCGGTGGCGGCCTGCTCGGCCTGGAAGCCGCCAACGGTCTGATGCTGCGCGGCATGCACGTCACTGTGGTGCACATCGGTGAATGGCTGCTGGAACGGCAACTGGACAAAACCAGCGGCCAACTCCTGCAAACCGCCCTGGAAGCCCGTGGCCTGAACTTTCGCCTGTGCGAGCAGACCCAGGCCCTGCACGATGCCGGCAATGGCCGGGTCGGCTCGGTCGAGTTCAAGAATGGCGACATTATCCCCGCCGACCTGGTGGTGATGGCCGCCGGTATTCGCCCCAACACCGAACTCGCGGAAAAATCCGGCATCCCTTGCAACCGCGGGATTCTGGTCAATGACACGATGCAAACCTACGACCCTCGGGTCTACGCCATCGGCGAATGCGCCAGCCACCGCGGCATAGCCTACGGCCTGGTGGCGCCGCTGTTCGAACAGGCCAAGGTCTGCGCCAACCACCTCGCCCAACTGGGCTTCGCCACCTACAAGGGTTCGGTGACGTCGACCAAATTGAAAGTCACCGGCATCGACCTGTTCTCCGCTGGCGACTTCATGGGCGGCGAAGGCACTGAAACCATCACCCTTTCCGACCCTATCGGCGGGGTCTACAAAAAACTGGTGATCAAGGATGACGTGCTGGTCGGGGCCTGTCTGTACGGCGATACGGCAGACGGTGGCTGGTATTTCCGGCAGATCCGTGAGAACCACGCCATCGACGAGATCCGCGATCACCTCATGTTCGGCGAAAACGCCTTGGGCGACGTAGGACATCAGGGTCAGGACAAAGCCATGAGCATGGCCGACACCGCCGAAGTCTGCGGCTGCAACGGCGTGTGCAAAGGCACCATCGTCAAGGCGATTCAGGAACACGGGCTGTTCAGCGTCGACGACGTCAAGAAACACACCAAGGCTGCCAGCTCCTGCGGCTCCTGCGCAGGGTTGGTGGAACAGATCCTGATCAACACCGTGGGCGGCGCAGCAGACGTCAAACCGAAAAGCGAAAAAGCCATTTGCGGTTGCAGCGACCTGAACCACGGGCAAATCCGCCAGGCCATCCGCGACCAGCACCTGCTGACCATCGCTGGCACCATGAGCTACCTGAACTGGCGCACGCCGAACGGCTGCGCCACATGCCGCCCGGCGCTCAACTACTACCTGATTTCCACCTGGCCGGGCGAAGCCAAGGACGACCCGCAATCGCGCCTGATCAACGAACGGGCCCACGCCAACATTCAGAAAGACGGCACTTACTCTGTAGTCCCGCGGATGTGGGGCGGTGTGACCAATCCTTCGGAACTGCGGCGCATTGCCGACGTGGCCGACAAATACAACGTGCCGATGGTCAAGGTGACCGGCGGCCAGCGTATCGATTTGCTGGGGATCAAGAAGCAGGACCTGCCCGGCGTCTGGAAAGATCTCGACATGCCGTCCGGCCACGCCTACGGCAAATCCATCCGCACCGTGAAGACTTGCGTCGGCAGCGAGTTCTGCCGTTTTGGTACGCAGAACTCCACGCAACTGGGCATCGAGCTTGAGCACGACCTGTTCAACATGTGGTCGCCGCATAAAGTGAAACTCGCCGTCTCCGGTTGCCCACGCAACTGTTCGGAAGCGGGCATCAAGGACGTCGGAATTATCGGCGTGGATTCGGGCTGGGAAATGTACATCGGCGGCAACGGCGGGATCAAAACCGAGGTCGCGGAATTCTTCGTCAAATTGAAAACCGCCGAAGAAGTGCGTGAATACAACGGCGCGTTCCTGCAGCTTTATCGCGAAGAAGCTTTCTACCTCGAACGCACCGTGCACTACCTGCAACGGGTCGGCATGGAACACATCAAGAAAGCCGTGCTGGAAGACCCGGAGCGGCGCAAGGCGCTCAACGAGCGCTTGCAATTCTCCTTGTCGTTCGAACAGGACCCGTGGAAGGAACGCCTGGAACAACCGCTGCTGAAGAAAGAATTCGACGTCATCACAGTGAAGAATCTGGAGGTGCCGGCATGAACTGGCTGGATATCTGCGCACTGGAAGAAATCAATGCCCTGGGCTCGCGGATCATCGCTGGCCCGAAAGGCGACATCGCGATTTTTCGTACCAGCGACGATGAGGTTTTCGCACTCGATGACCGCTGCCCACACAAGGGCGGGCCACTGTCCCAAGGTCTGATCTACGGCAAACGAGTCGCCTGCCCGCTGCACAACTGGCAGATCGACCTTGAGACTGGGGAAGCCCAGGCCCCGGACATCGGTTGCGCTCACCACCACTCAGCACGGGTCGAGAACGGCCGGGTGTTGCTGGCTCTGCGGGAAGCAAACTGATGAACCAGATCACCGCCTCCACCTGCTGCTACTGCGGGGTCGGCTGCGGCGTGCTGATCGAGCATGACGGCGAGCGCATTCTCGGCGTCAGCGGCGATCCGGCCCACCCGGCCAACTTCGGCAAATTGTGCAGCAAAGGCTCTACCTTGCACCTGACCGGCGACCTCGCAGCCCGGGTGTTGTACCCCGAGCTGCGCCTGGGCAAAGGCCTGGCCCGCAGCCGCACCGACTGGGACACCGCCCTCGATCACGCCGCCAGCGTTTTTGCCGAGACCATTGCCGAACACGGCCCGGACAGCGTGGCGTTCTACATTTCCGGGCAATTGCTGACCGAGGATTACTACGCCTTCAACAAACTGGCGCGCGCGCTGGTGGGCACCAACAACATCGACAGCAATTCGCGCCTGTGCATGTCTTCGGCAGTAGTTGGTTACAAGCGCAGCCTGGGCGCCGACGCACCGCCGTGCAGCTACGAAGACCTGGAACTGAGCGACTGCGTGATGATCGTCGGCAGCAACATGGCCTACGCCCACCCGGTACTTTTCCGTCGACTGGAAGAAGCGAAATCCCGCCGGCCGCAGATGAAAGTCATCGTTATCGACCCGCGTCGTACCGACACCTGCGATCTGGCTGACCTGCACCTGGCGATTCTGCCAGGCACCGATGTCGCCTTGTTCCATGGGATTTTGCACCTGCTGCTGTGGGAAGACTGGGTCGACCGCGACTTCATCAAGGCCCACACCGAAGGCCTGGCCGAACTGAAGAACCTGGTGCGCGATTACACGCCGCAGATGGTTTCGCAGCTCTGTGGGATCAGCACTGAACAACTGCATCAATGCGCAGAATGGGTTGGCACTTCCCCGAGTTTTCTGTCGCTGTGGTGCATGGGCTTGAACCAGTCCACCGCTGGCAGCGCAAAAAACAGCGCACTGATAAACCTGCACCTGGCCACCGGGCAAATCGGCCGCCCCGGCGCAGGACCTTTCTCCCTGACCGGTCAGCCAAACGCCATGGGCGGCCGCGAAACCGGTAGCCTGTCGAACCTGCTGCCCGGCCATCGCGAAGCCGCCAATGCTGAACATCGCGCGGAAGTGGCAGGGTATTGGGGTGTGGATCAATTGCCTGCAAGCACCGGGCTTACTGCCATTGAATTGTTTGAGCAGGTGCGCAGCGGAAAAATCAAGGCTCTGTGGATCGCTTGCACCAATCCAGCACAATCAATGCCGGATCAAACCGCTGTGCGCGAGGCGCTGCAAGCCTGTCCGTTCGTGGTGTTGCAGGAGGCCTTCCGCACCACCGAAACCGCAGCCTTCGCTGACTTGCTGCTGCCTGCTGCCAGTTGGGGTGAAAAGGACGGCACGGTAACCAACTCCGAACGGCGCATTTCCCACGTTCGTCGAGCCATCGTCGCACCTGGCGAAGCCCGCTCTGACTGGGCGATCACCGTGGATTTCGCACAGCGCCTGGAGAAATATCTGCGTCCCGGACAAACCAGTCTGTTTGCCTTTGAAAACCCGGCGCAGATCTTCGACGAGTACAAGCAATTGACCCGCGGGCGTGATCTGGACTTGTCCGGCATCAGCCATGCGTTGATCGACCGCCTAGGCCCGCAGCAATGGCCTTTCCCCATGGGTGCCAGCGAAGGCACGGCCCGGTTGTATCTGGACGGGATTTTCCCGACGGCCAGTGGGCGCGCGCAATTCGTGGCCGACCCGTACCGCGCCGCCAAGGAACAACGCGACGCGCGCTTCCCGCTAACCCTGATCACCGGCCGCCTGCGCGATCAATGGCACGGCATGAGCCGCACCGGCACCGCCGCCCAGCTATTCGGCCACGTCAGCGAAGCCGTGTTGAGTTTGCACCCGGATGAACTGCGTCGGCATCGGTTGCAATCGGGCGACCTGGTCAGCCTGAAAAGTCGCCGTGGTGCGGTGATTGTCGCCGTTGGAGGCGACGACAGCGTGCGCCCCGGCCAGGCCTTTCTGCCTATGCATTGGGGTGATCGCTTCCTCAAGGGCGGCGTAAATACCCTCACTCTTCCCGCCTTCGACCCGCTATCGAAACAGCCCGAACTCAAACACAGTGGCGTGCGTCTCGAAGCTGTAAATCTGCCATGGCAGCTATTCGCCCTCATCGAAGGCGATGTTCAACAGAGTTTTGAGACGCTACGACCGCTTTGTGAGGCGTTTTCCTACGTCAGCCTCAGCCTCGCTGGCCGTGAACGCCCCGCGCTGCTGATACGCGCTGCCAGCGCCGTCGCGCCCGATCCGCAACTGCTGCGCGACATCGATCAATGCCTGGGACTCAACGATGGCCCGGTTCTGGCCTATGACGACCCCCGGCGCTCCATCGGAAAACGCGTGCGGATCGAGAACGGCCGGATCACCGCGATTCGCCTGGCGGGTGAAACCCTTGCCCAACACTGGCTGCAAAGCCTGTGGCTGGAAGGTCGCGCTGACGAACAGCTGCGGCGCTGGCTGCTGGCACCGCTGAGCGCGCCACCAGGCAACGCCAATGCACCGGCCGCGGGGAACAAAACCCTGTGCAACTGCAAAAACGTCAGCCAAAGCGCAGTCTGCGCCGGCATTAGCCGCGGCCTGGACCTGCAAGGCCTGAAACAAGAATTGGGCTGCGGCACGCAATGCGGCTCCTGCGTCCCGGAAATCAAGCGTTTGCTGGCCGCCACTGCGCAGCCGGTCGCCGTCACCTCGTGAGGAAAACACTATGAGCGCAAAAGTCTGGCTGGTGGGCGCGGGTCCTGGCGATCCGGAATTGTTGACCCTCAAGGCCGTGCGGGCGTTGAGCGAAGCGGATGTGGTGCTGATCGATGACCTGGTCAACGATGCGGTGCTGGAACATTGCCCGCAGGCGCGGATCATTCCCGTGGGCAAGCGCGGCGGCTGTCGCTCCACACCTCAGGCATTCATTCATCGCCTGATGCTGCGTTATGCCCGCCACGGAAAATGCGTGGTGCGCCTCAAGGGTGGTGATCCGTGCATTTTCGGCCGGGGCGGCGAAGAGGCGCAGTGGCTGCGTGAACGTGGAGTCGAAGTGGAACTGGTCAACGGCATTACTGCAGGGCTTGCCGGCGCAACGCAATGCGATATTCCGTTGACCCTGCGGGGTGTTGCGCGTGGCGTGACGCTGGTCACCGCCCACACTCAGGATGGCAGCAGCCTGAACTGGCAAGCCCTGGCCCAAGGTGGCACGACGTTGGTGGTGTATATGGGTGTCGCAAAACTGAGCGAGATCCGTGAGCAGTTGCTCGCCGGAGGAATGGCGGCGGATACCCCGGTGGCGATGATTGAAAACGCTTCCCTGCCACACCAACGGGAATGTCGGAGCGACCTGACTGCGATGGAAGAAGATGCCTACGCTTTTGAGTTGAAAAGCCCGGCCATCCTGGTGATCGGAGCGGTCGCGGCCAGTGCAGAAGTATCCCTGTCGGTATCTGATTTCTCTTCGATTGCAGTCAATCAGTCAACCTGACTTCCCCCCGCTTCATCCCTCCCCTCATCAAATCGCAGACAAAGAAAAGCCCGGCCTAAGCCGGGCTTTTCAGAGCTGCGAGCTAATTACTTAGCTTGAGCTTCAACCTGCGCTTCTACGCGACGGTTTACAGCTTGGCCAGCTTTAGTAGCGTTGTCAGCAACTGGGCGGGATTCGCCGTAGCCAACAGACTGAACGCGGGACGATTCAACACCGTACTGGTTGGTCAGAACGTTCTTAACGGCGTTTGCACGACGCTCGGACAGTTTCTGGTTGTAAGCGTCAGGACCGACGGAGTCAGTGTGACCTTCAACAGTAGTGCTGGTCGATGGGTACTGCTTCATGAAGTCAGCGAGGTTTTTGATGTCGCCGTAGCTGTTAGGCTTGACTACCGACTTGTCGAAGTCGAACTTCACGTCCAGCTCAACACGAACAACTTCAGCAACTGCTGGGCAACCATCAGCGTCAACAGTTACGTTGGCTGGGGTGTCCGGGCACTTGTCAACGTTGTCGCAAACGCCATCGTTGTCGCTGTCGGCGCAGACTTCAGCTGGTGCTGGAACTGGAGCAGCAGCAGGCTTGGAGCCGCCACCGAAGTTCACACCGATACCGACGCTTGGAGCCCACTCGGTGTCGCCCTGGTCGATGTTGTATTGAGCTTCAACGCCAGCACGAGCGTAGAAGTTCTCGGTGAAGTACAGCTTGGCACCGCCGCCAACGTTGGCGAAGGTGGAACGGTCACGACCGCCGGAGCCATTCTGACCGATGCTTTGATCGGAGAAGCCAGCCGATACGTACGGACGCAGCATGTCGCCCGGGTTGTTGAAGTGGTACAGAGCGTCCAGAGCGGTGTTAGCGCCCTTGATGTTACGACCGTCGTCGGAACGCACGTTGTGCACTTCGTCGTAGGCCAGACGCAGTTCAACGTCGTCGGTCAGGAAGTAACCAACCGAACCACCGAAGAGGTTGCCGTTGTTCTTGAAGTTACGAGCGCTGTCGAATTGTTCTTTCTTGGCGAAGCCTTCGATTTCAACTGCGCCTTGGCCTTGTGCCAGAGCGCCGAACGAAGTGGCGGCAATCAAAGAACCAATGGCCAAGCCCAAGGTGTTTTTCAGTTTCATCCGTTAAATCCCCATCTGGTGATTGTGAAGCAGTCCCGCAAACCGGGGGACAACTCGGCGGCAAGTCTATCAGAACTTGCCTACACGTAAGAGATATTTGCGCCGAACTAAGTTTCAGCAATGCCTGCAAATTTCTCACGCAATTTATCTAGAGCACGTTTGTAACGCATTTTTGTTGCACTCAAACCCATGTGCATGATATCCGCGATCTCTTGAAATTCCAGCTCTGCGACAAATCGTAGCACCAGAATTTCACGGTCAATCGGGTTCACATACACTAACCAGCGATCGAGTCCACCCTTATCCTCGGGTTTCGGCGCCTTTTCTTCAGACGCTTCCTCAAGGGGGTCCAGACTCAAAGCATCCATCAAGCGACGCTTTCGCCGTTCTTTCCGATACTGCGTGATGCACTCGTTATACGTGATGCTGTACAGCCACGTCTTGAACTTCGATTTACCCTCGAAGTTCTTCAGGCCATACAACACCTTCAACATCACTTCCTGACAGACATCGTCTGCGTCGCGATCGTTCCCAAGATACCGTGCGCAGACGTTAAATAATGTTCGCTGGTAACGCCGCATCAGTTCTTCATAGGCGCGCGTTACGTGAAACAGCTCGGTATGCGAGCGCGCGACCAACTCCTCATCAGAGAGCTCGCGGGGGTCGTAGCGCGTAGACAGCGATTGAGCTTTATTCAAAACAAGTCGGGCCGACAGTCAGGTCAATGTCCGCCGCAACCCTTTTCAGGGCATTTTTGCGGCGGCATACATTAGCAGGGTTTGCCGGGTTAGCGGCTACTCACATGCTGTTCCAGGAGGATCCGATTGGAGAGAGAGACTAGCTCACCCTCATCGGTCAGCAATGTGGTTTTAACCGTGCCGATCTCTTCGATCTGACCTTCGACCTCGCCAACACGCACTTGTTGCCCAACCTGATACAACTCACGCACATAGATTCCCGCAAGAATCTGACCGGCAATTTCCCGGCTTCCCAACCCCATGGCCAGCGCAACCGCCAGACCAACGGTAATCAATACAATCACAATCACGTGGTTGAGCAGGTCAGTCTTGACCTCCAACTGGCTGATTGCGACCGAAATACTGATGATAATCACCAGGCCCTGGGCAATTCTCCCCAAGCCCGCAGCGTAGTCCAGCCCTACGCCCTCTGCCGCACCACGCACCAGTCCATTGGCCAATTGCGCGAGCAAAACACCCACCAGCAACACCAGCGCGGCGCCAAATACTTTCGGCAAATACAGCGCAAGCATGTCAAGCGTAGCCGAAACTCGCTCAAGTCCAAGGGATTCTGCGGCAGAAACCAGAAAAATCAGCAGAACGAACCAATAGACAATCTTGCCGATCAAGGTCGAGATCGGTACTTGAAGGCCGGCCCGGGACAGTAATTTGGTCAGGCCAGTGCCGCCCATCAGGCGATCGAGCCCCAGTTTGGCGAGCAACTTCGACAGCAAAGTGTCCAAAAGTTTCGCAACGACGAAACCCAACAGCAGCACAACCAGTGCGCCGAACAGGTTCGGGATGAAATTTGCAATCTTGGTCCATAACGCAGTCATTGCAGTGACGAGGCTCTGAGTCCAGAGATCAAGTTCCATATTCAATCAGCCTTATCAGCAGTGCGAACGGTAGGTTTACGGTGACGGGAAACCGGAGCGACATGGGCCGATCCGTTATTCAAGGCAATCATCAGCGCGGGCAGCCAGCGGCCCAGCAAGCTGAACAGATCACCGGCGCCGACCTGGCGGTTGGCGGTTTTCAGTACACGCCCCAGGCACGCATCGTCGTCCCGGGTGGACGGTGATGCCTTGAGCATGTCACGCAAAGACTGTTCAAACGGATCGTGCATACGCACCTCTCGTGATGTCTGTGAAAGACGCGATCAAATTTGCCCGGGTCACATGGCTCACCGTCAGAACCAGCGCAAACGGCGGAATAACCACCACTGCCCCAGCGCCACCGAGACCATCATCAGACACGCAATCAGGAAGCCATAAGGGCTTGCAGAGAACGGAATTCCGCCGACATTGATGCCCAGAAGACCCGCCAGAAAACTCATCGGCAAAAAGATCCCGGTGATGATCCCGAAGCGGTACATCGTGCGGTTCATTCGCACGCTCAAACGTCTATCTTCGGCCTCGAGGACCAACCCCACCCGCTCCCGGGTCAATTCCAGCTCCTCGAGATAGCGGGTCAGGCTGTTGTTCAATTCGTTCCAGTAATCACCGTCGTCTTCGACGAACCAAGGCAGTTTTATCCGTGTCAGCTGTCCGAATATTTCCCGCTGCGGCGCAAGAAAACGCTTCAGCGCAGCGGCCCTGCGTCGGATCTGCAAAACGGCTCCGTGCTCGGGGGTATACCGTTCGTCGGTATCCAGCTTTTCTTCTTCCTCATCGACCACTTCCGAGAGGCAACTGACCAGATCCTGCACCTTGTTGGTGAGGTACTGCGCCATATAAAGGATGAGTTCCGACGCGGTTTTCGGTCCTTTGCCTTCGGCGAGCTGCACCAGCAACTCATCGGTGGCACGCAACGGACGCAAACGCAGGGAAATAACCCGCTGGGCCGAGCCAAAAATCCGCACCGAGACCATGTCTTCCGGCTCGGCGCCCGGATTCAGGTTGACCCCGCGCAAAAATAGCAGCAGTTCGCTGTCCGGAAGCTGTAAAAGACGCGGACGGGTGTTCTCTTCAAGTAAAAGATCACAGCTGAACTCGCTCAGACCGCTGGATTTTCGTAACCAGGTCCGGGTTTGCGGATGACTGCGATCCCAGTGCAGCCACAGGCTTTCATGGGCTTGCAGCCGCAAGTCATCGAGTTCAGTCCGGGCTATCGAACGCGCACTGCCTTTACCGTCCAGCACCAGGGCATGTACCAGCCCCCACTGCGCGTTTTCTTCCTCGAACATCCTCACCCCTTTGGTTGACTCAACGCTTATTCAGGCATTTTCAGCGGGCTTGGCGAAATGATCACGCCGTTGTTGTCCGCATAAATGTAGTGGCCCGGATGGAACGTCACACCGGCAAAAGTGACCGCAACGTTGAGATCGCCGAGCCCGCGCCGGTCGGATTTGCGCGGGTGACTGGCCAGTGCCTGAACGCCCAGATCGGTCTGCGCGATGATATCCACGTCACGGATGCAACCGTAGATCACCAGCCCTTCCCAACCGTTTTTCGCGGCTTTCTCGGCCAGCATGTCACCCAGCAGCGCATGACGCAGGGAACCGCCACCGTCGACCACCAGCACCTTGCCATTCCCCTGGAGCTCGACCTGCTCCTTGACCCGCGAATTGTCTTCGAAACATTTGATGGTCACGATTTCGCCGCCGAAAGAATCACGGCCGCCGAAATTGCTGAACATCGGTTCCAGCACCTGCACCAGTTCTGGATAAGCGTCGCAAAGGTCAGGCGTGATGTAATGGTTCATCGAGAAACTCCTGTAGAGAGGAAGACAATCGAGGATGTCGCAAAGTGACCAGAAAAGCTCAATGCGTCATATCTTAGCCGCAAGCCGAACGAAGCGAAATGCCCTTGTTAGAGCATCTGACTCAGCTTGCCGTAGCAAGATCCGGCTTTTCACCCAGCAAGGGAGTCTGTTGATCCGCCAACCAGCGCGCCACCAGCGGCCAGACTTCAGTCTGCGCGGCTTTGCTGACAAGCATCTCTACGTGACCGAAATTATCGCCAAAGCCCTGCTCGCGACCCAGGCTGATGAATTGCTTATGCTCGGAACCCACCTGATCGAACAGCTTGCGACAAGCCCAAGTCGGGTCCTGATGGTCACCGGCGGCGCTCACGGCCAATACCGGTAACTGAACGTCGGCCAATCCGGCCCACCAATCCTTGTCGGCATCGCCGAAGCGCCCGAACAAGCCATGCCAGCGCATGCTTTCCAGGGCCAGGCCAATGGGCTCGTCCTCCGGGCCGCGCTTGAGCCGTGAGCCGGACAACTGGGCGAAACGCTTGAGAATGAAGCGCCCGCTCCACTCCACCGGCGGAATTTTCAACGGCCAGTAGGTGCGGCTGATTTGAGTACCGAAAAACGCGGCGGAAGCCACCACCGGCTCGCCGATGTACTCACCACCCAATGCCGCCGCCAGGGTAATCCCGCCCAGCGAGTGACCGATCCAGTGCGGGACCTGACCGCTCTGCTCGCGCACGAACGCGCCAATGGCCGGTAAATCGTAACGGGCATAGTCGGCAACACGGTTCTTGCGGTAGTTCTGGTTACGCTGGGACAGGCCATGTCCACGCATTTCGGGAATCCATACATCGAATCCCAAACGCGTCAGATAGGCGCCCAGCCCAAGCCCCTTCGGGGAAAACCAGAACCGGCGATTGGAAAAGCTGCCATGAAGCAAAATAACCGGAACGCCGCGCGCGTCGGAGCCATCCGCCATGCCCAGGCGAGTCACAGCCAGTTCGACGGTGCCGTCAGGGCTGTTGCCGGGTTTCAGACGATAGACGTCTTCGCTCAGATCGCCGCGCCGTTCGGCGCTGATCAGGGCGACAGGAAATAGGTTGCTGCTGCTTTGCATAATGCTCTTGCACAAAAAAGGGCGGCTTCCAGAGGAGCCCGCCCTACTTCAATCTCAGAAAACGACTACTCCCTGTAGGAGCACAGCTTGCTGGCGATGGCGATTTTGAAGACACCATCGCGGGCAAGCCTTGCTCCTACAGGGAGCGGTCCGTGCACACCATCAAGCCGAAGCTTGACCTTCAGCCAGGAAGAACCAGGTTTCCAGTACGGAATCGGGGTTCAACGAAACGCTTTCGATGCCCTGTTCCATCAGCCATTTGGCCAGATCAGGGTGGTCCGAAGGACCCTGGCCGCAAATGCCGATGTACTTGCCAGCCTTGTTGCAGGCCTGAATCGCGTTGGCCAGCAGTTTCTTGACCGCCGGATTACGCTCGTCGAACAGGTGCGCGATGATCCCGGAGTCACGATCCAGCCCCAGGGTCAGCTGGGTCAGGTCGTTGGAACCGATGGAGAAGCCGTCAAAGAACTCGAGGAACTCTTCGGCGAGGATCGCGTTGGACGGAAGTTCGCACATCATGATGATGCGCAGGCCGTTTTCGCCGCGCTTCAGACCGTTTTCCGCCAACAGGTCGATGACCTGGCTGGCTTCGCCCAGTGTACGGACGAACGGCACCATGATTTCAACGTTAGTCAGGCCCATCTCGTTACGCACGCGCTTGAGGGCACGGCATTCGAGTTCGAAGCAGTCACGGAACGATTCGCTGATGTAACGCGAAGCACCGCGGAAGCCCAACATCGGGTTTTCTTCTTCCGGCTCGTAGAGCTTGCCGCCGATCAGGTTGGCGTATTCGTTGGACTTGAAGTCCGACAGACGCACGATGACCTTTTTCGGAGTGAACGCAGCGGCCAGGGTGCTGATGCCTTCAACCAGCTTCTCGACATAGAAGCCAACCGGATCGTCGTAGCCGGCGATGCGCTTGTCGACACTGTCCTTGATGTCCTGCGGCAGACCGTCGTAGTTCAGCAGCGCTTTCGGGTGAACACCGATCATGCGGTTGATGATGAATTCCAGACGGGCCAGGCCCACACCGGCGTTCGGCAACTGAGCGAAATCGAAGGCGCGGTCCGGGTTGCCGACGTTCATCATGATCTTGAACGGCAGATCAGGCATGGCGTCCACGGAGTTTTTCTTGATGTCGAAGCCCAGTTCGCCTTCGAAGATGTAGCCGGTGTCGCCTTCAGCGCAGGAAACGGTCACGCCCTGGCCGTCTTGCAGCAGCTGGGTGGCGTTGCCGCAACCGACCACTGCAGGGATGCCCAGCTCGCGGGCGATGATTGCCGCGTGGCAGGTACGACCGCCACGGTTGGTGACGATGGCGCTGGCGCGCTTCATGACCGGTTCCCAGTCCGGGTCGGTCATGTCGGAGACCAGTACGTCGCCGGGCTGGACTTTGTCCATCTCGGACACGTCCTTGATGATGCGGACCTTGCCGGCGCCGATACGCTGGCCGATGGCGCGACCTTCAACCAGCACGGTGCCGGTTTCTTTCAACAGGTAGCGTTCCATGACATTGGCCGAAGTGCGGCTCTTCACGGTTTCAGGACGGGCCTGAACGATGTAGAGCTTGCCGTCGTCGCCGTCTTTGGCCCATTCGATGTCCATCGGGCACTTGTAGTGCTTCTCGATGATCATCGCTTGCTTGGCCAGTTCGCTGACTTCGGCGTCAGTCAGGCAGAAGCGTGCGCGATCGGCCTTGTCGACGTCGATGGTCTTGACCGATTTACCGGCCGTGGCGACTTCGCCGTAGATCATCTTGATGGCTTTGCTGCCCAGGTTGCGACGCAGGATGGCCGGACGACCGGCTTCCAGCGTGCCTTTGTGGACGTAGAACTCATCCGGGTTCACCGCGCCTTGTACGACGGTTTCACCCAGGCCGTAGGCGCCGGTGATGAACACCACGTCACGGAAGCCCGATTCGGTATCGAGGGTGAACATCACGCCGGCGGTGCCGGTTTCGGAGCGGACCATGCGCTGCACGCCAGCCGACAGGGCAACCAGCTTGTGGTCGAAGCCCTGGTGGACGCGGTAGGAGATCGCGCGATCGTTGAACAGCGAAGCGAACACCTCTTTGGCGGCGCGAATGACGTTTTCGACACCACGGATGTTCAGGAAGGTTTCCTGCTGACCGGCGAAGGAAGCGTCCGGCAGGTCTTCGGCGGTAGCGGAAGAGCGCACGGCTACGGCCATGTCAGGGTTGCCGGCCGACAGCGTGGCGAACGCGGTGCGGATCTCGGCGTTGAGTTTCTCGGGGAATTCGGCTTCCATGATCCATTGACGGATCTGGGCGCCGGTCTTGGCCAGGGCATTGACATCGTCGACGTCCAGGGCGTCGAGGGCTGCATGGATCTGATCGTTCAGGCCGCTCAGCTCGAGAAAATCACGATAAGCCTGAGCTGTCGTGGCGAAGCCACCGGGCACCGATACACCGGCACCTGCAAGGTTACTGATCATCTCGCCCAGGGATGCGTTCTTGCCCCCTACGTGCTCTACATCATGGACGCCGAGCTTATCGAGGGAAACTACGTACTCTACCAAGGTGATCTCTCCACTAACTGTGTTGGAAAAGCTCAGAAGCCGGCTGCTCTAAGGAGCGTTTGCCAGCTGTATGGCCTGGACCTGGAAAATAAGTGAGAATGCGGGCCACTGGCGGCCGGCAAATCGCGCCTATCATATCCAAGATTCGTCACTAGCTTAAGGCCCAAGGTGCAAATGAAACGATCTGCTTTCTTTATTTCCGACGGCACCGGCATCACAGCCGAAACCCTCGGCCAAAGCCTCCTGGCGCAGTTCGAAAACATTACCTTCAGCAAATTCACGCGGCCATACATCGACAACGCGGATAAAGCGCGGGCCATGGTACAACAAATCAACAAAGCCGCCGAAACCGACGGCTTTCGGCCGATCATCTTCGACACCATTGTCAACCAGGACATCCGTGAGATCCTCGCAACGTCCAATGGTTTCATGATCGACATTTTCTCGACCTTCCTGGCGCCTCTTGAACAGGAATTGACCGAGCATTCTTCCTACACCGTCGGCAAGTCCCATTCGATTGGCAGCAACTCCAATTACATGGAGCGGATCGAAGCGGTCAACTTCGCCCTCGACAACGACGACGGTGCGCGCACGCATTATTACGACAAGGCGGACCTGATTCTAGTGGGCGTGTCGCGTTGTGGTAAGACGCCGACGTGCCTGTACATGGCCATGCAATTCGGCATTCGCGCGGCCAACTATCCGCTGACCGAAGACGACATGGAACGCCTGCAATTGCCAGCAACCCTGCGTGCCCACCAGCACAAACTGTTCGGCCTGACCATCGACCCCGACCGCCTCACCGCGATCCGTAACGAGCGCAAGCCCAACAGTCGCTATTCGAGCTACGCCCAGTGCGAATTCGAAGTGCGCGAGGTGGAGAATCTGTTCCGTCGCGAGAACATTCCGCACATCAATTCCACGCATTTTTCGGTGGAAGAGATTTCGGCGAAGATTCTGGTGGAGAAAGGTGTGGAGCGGCGGTTCAAGTAGTGCTGTAGCGCCCGTTATACCGCTATCGCGAGCAGTCTCACTCCCACAGTTGATCTCTGTCGTACATAAACTTTGTGCTCACTGGAGATCAACTGTGGGAGTGAGCTTGCTCCGGGCGGCGTTCCGACGATGAACGATCACTCAGTCTCAGCCAAAGCTCCCGCCAACGCTTCAAACCCTTGCAGCAACAACCGATCATCCCCCGCCGAATTACACACACTCGCCCTGATAAACTGCGGCACCGCCCCCTGCCCGACCGCAAATGATTCAGCCGTCGCCACCAGATAATTATTCGCCTTGAGCTCCTCAGCAATCTGCGAGGCCCGCCAAGGCTCGGGTACTTCGATCCAGAAGTGCGGGCTATGCGGATGGGTTTTGTACACCAAACCCTCCAGCACACTACTGACCAACGCCTTGCGCCGACCGATCTCGGCAATCTGCTGGCCCAGCAACTGCTCGGCCATGCCGTTTTCTATCCACAGACTCGCCACCTCCAATGACAACGGGCTGGCCATCCAGCACGTCCCGCGTACGGCTGCGCTCAAGCGTCCGATCAACGGTTGCGGCGCATGCAGGTAACCGACCCGCAAACCCGCCGAAACCGCCTTGCTCAGACTGCCGATCAGCACCGAACGCTCCGGGGCGAAATGGCTCAAGGGTAACGGTCGCTGTTGAGCCAATACCGCGTGGGCTTCGTCTTCAAAGATCAACAGATTGTGCTGCCGACAGACCTCTGCAATCGCCTCGCGCCGTGCGACGGACATCACCGCAGCCGTAGGATTCTGGATTGTCGGTGTGCAATACAACGCCGACACACGATGATTGCGGCAAACCTCCTCCAGGGCATCGGGCATCAGGCCTTCATCATCGATCCCGACGCCGATGAGTTTTATCCCTAGCTGGCGTGCGACGCTGATCAACCCCGGGTAGGTCAGGAGCTCCGTCACCAACGTATCGCCCGCCTTGAGCAACCCCATCAAGGCACACAACAGGCCGTGCTGGCCGCCGTTCACGCAAACGATCTGCTCGGCATTCGGGACAAATTCTTTATGCCTGAGCCAATGCGCGCCCGCCGCACGATAGCGTGGCAAACCGACGTCGACGGTGTAGCCGCTGATGTGTTGCAACGCCTCAGCATCAAGGGACAACGCTTGCAGGCTCCGACTCAGAAAAAGCGCTTCCTGCCCCGGAATCGGTTGATTGCGGCTCATGTCAAAAAACGCACGAGGCTCATTGCTGACATTGCGAAAGCCACCGTCCCGCGGTCGCTCCATTCCGCGCTGACGCACATAGGTGCCGTCTCCTACGCGCGCGATCACCAATCCCACACGTTCGAGTTCACCGTAAGCGCGGCTGATGGTACCGATGGTCACGCCGAGGCTATCCGCCAGCAGTCGATGCGGCGGCAATTTGCAGCCGGGCTCGATCAGCCCTTCAGCGATGCCTTTCTCAACGGCGTCGGCGAGGCGTTTGTATTTCACGCCCTGACCGTTCGCCAGGCCGTCACGCAGAATTGACACCATGGCAATACTTGTTTTGACAGTCATTGCAGCCCCGAATAGCGTGCTTTAAACAGGTTCAATCAGGGATAGACCTTTTGCAGAAGGAGGTCAATTCCGACGATAAAAGGAGTCCGATCATGTCCATTGCCATCAACGCACCTTCACCTATTGCCAAACCCTGGCTGGCCGCCCTGGTCACCAGCGTGCTGTTCCTGATCGTATGCCTGAGCTGGGGCACCACGTGGCTCGGGATCAAGATTGCCGTTGAAAGCGTGCCGCCGCTGACCGCCGCCGGCCTGCGGTTCCTCATCGCCTTCCCGCTCTTTCTCGGCTTCGCCCTGATACGTCGTGAGCCGCTGCTGTTTCCCAAGGAAAGTCGCTGGTTTTTTATCTTTGTCACGCTGTCGTATTTCAGCCTGCCGTACTACTTGCTCAACTACGGCGAGATGCACGTTTCGTCCGGCCTGACGGCGCTGCTGTTCAGCTGCATGCCGGTGTTCATCCTGCTGTTTTCCTCGCTGTTTCTGCGGGAGAAAATCTACCCCTCGCAAGTGCTGGGCATAGCCATCGGCTTCGGCAGCCTGTTCATGATCATCCGCAGCCAGGGGCTGCATCTGGACCATGCCGAAATGTTCGGGGTGCTGGCGATCCTCTGCGCGGCGGTGATGCATGCGCTGTGTTACGTGGTGACGAAAAAACACGGTACGGCGATCAGCGTCATCACCTACAACACGCTGCCAATCGGCATCGCCGGGCTGATGCTGTTTGCCGCCGGGTTGAGTGTCGAAGCACCGGTGTTCAATGCCATCACCGCGCGTTCGTGGAGCGCCCTGCTCTATCTGGGGCTGGTGGCGTCGGTGGGCGGGTTTATCGTTTACTTCCTGCTGCTCAAGCGGCTGAGCCCGATCATTCTGTCGTTTGTGTTCATCATTTTTCCGGTGTTCGCGGTGATCATCGGTGCCTGGTACGAGGGGCAAACCGTGTCCCGGGAATTGATGATGTACTCGGCGATTCTGCTGACGGGGTTTGCGATCACCAAGTTGCCGATCGAAAAATGGTTTAACACCTGAAGCCCCACCTCTGTAGGAGCATGCTCCTACAGAGATTTGCATCAGATTACGAAGAGGTCCATGAAGCGATTCACCGGTGTCGCTTCAAGCTTCGCCTGGTCCTTGCACAACGCAAAAATCTCGGCGCTGCGCTGGGCGGTGAAGCGCGTTGCCAGGTTCGCCCTGAACTTGTCCTCCAGCAGCGGGATGCCGTCGGTGCGGCGACGGCGATGGCCGATCGGGTACTCCACCAACACGTTTTCGGTGCTGGTGCCGTCCTTGAAAAACACCTGTATCGCATTGGCGATGGAGCGCTTATCGGCCTCCAGGTATTCGCGGGTGTAGCGCGGGTCTTCGACGATGACCATTTTGTCGCGCAGCACGTCGATGATCGGGTGCGCCGCGTGAAAGACGTCCTCGTACTGCTCGGCCACCAGATTGCCGAACGCCAGCGGCACGGCTGTCATGTACTGGATGCAATGGTCACGGTCCGCCGCATTGGCCAGCGGGCCGACCTTGGAGATGATGCGGATCGCCGATTCGTGAGTGGTGATAACGATTTTGTCGATTTCGTGCAGGCGATTTCTGACTTGCGGATGCAACGTCACGGCCGCTTCGCAGGCCGTTTGCGCGTGGAACTCGGCCGGGAAGCTGATCTTGAACAGCACGTTTTCCATCACGTAGCTGCCGTACTTGCGGGAGAAGCTGAACGCACGTTTGTCTTCAGGCTTGAGCGCCAGGTCGCTGTTGGTGTGGCTGAACAGCACGTCGTAGAAGCCCCATTGTTTCGCGCTGAGTACACCGGGGATGCCCATTTCGCCACGCATCGCGATGTCTGCCAGACGCACGCCACGGCTGGATGCATCGCCGGCCGCCCAGGATTTACGCGATCCGGCATTCGGCGCATGACGGTAAGTGCGCAGCGCCTGACCGTCGGCGAACGCATGGGACAGCGCCGACAACAACTGCTCACGATTGGCGCCCATCAGCTTGGCGGTGACCGCGGTCGAGGCGACTTTCACCAGAATGACGTGATCCAGGCCTACACGATTGAAGGAGTTTTCCAGCGCTATCACGCCCTGGATTTCATGAGCCATGATCATGGCGTCGAGCACCGCGCGAACGGTCAGCGGCGCGTCGCCATTGGCCAGGCGTTTTTGCGACAAGTGATCGGCCACCGCGAGTATGCCGCCGAGGTTATCGGACGGATGGCCCCATTCGGCCGCGAGCCAGGTGTCGTTGTAGTCGAGCCAGCGGACGATGCAGCCGATGTCCCAGGCGGCCTTGACCGGGTCGAGGCGATAACGGGTGCCGGGGACGCGCGCGCCAAACGGGACAACGGTGTCTTCCACCATGGGGCCGAGGTGTTTGGTGCACTCAGGGAAGCGCAAGGCCAGCAAGCCGCAACCCAACGTGTCCATCAGGCAGTTGCGGGCGGTGTCGAGGGCTTCGGCGGACTGGATCTTGAAGTTGAGGACGTAGTCGGCAATGTCCTGCAGGACCGTGTCGTAGTCGGGGCGGTTGTTCTGGTCGACGTTGGTGCTCATGTTCGATTCACTCTTGAAGTGGTTCGTTGATGGGACCTCGGTTCAGGGGCAATCTTGGTTGGTTACAACATTCTTATTGTTGAAATGCAGTCCCCTGTGGGAGCGGGCTTGCCCGCGATGGCGGCGTATCAGCCAGCATAGATGCCGAATGTGAAGGCCTCATCGCGGGCAAGCCCGCTCCCACAGGGTTTTGTGTTCATCTCTGGATTGGGATCAGAAAGAATCGCCCGGCACGCGGACGTAACCTTCCATCAACACCCGCGCACTGCGGCTCATGATGGCTTTGTTCACAGTCCACTCGCCGTTCACCAGGCTGGCTTCAGCGCCCACACGCAAGGTGCCGGACGGATGCCCAAAGCGCACGGCATTACGTTCGATACCACCCGCGGCAAGGTTCACCAGCGTGCCGGAAATCGCCGCCGCCGTACCAATCGCCACCGCCGCCGTGCCCATCATCGCGTGGTGCAATTTGCCCATGGACAACGCGCGCACCAGCAGATCGACATCAGCCGCCGCAATCGCTTTGCCACTCGAAGCAACGTAGTCCGCAGGCTTGGCCACAAAGGCAACCTTGGGCGTGTGCTGACGCTTGGCCGCTTCGTCCAGATCCTTGATCAGGCCCATGCGCAACGCGCCGTAAGCCCGAATGGTTTCAAACATCAGCAACGCTTTCGGATCGCTGTTGATCGCACCTTGCAGCTCGGTGCCGGTGTAACCGATGTCTTCGGCATTGACGAAAATCGTCGGAATACCGGCATTGATCAGGGTCGCCTTGAAGGTTCCGACACCAGGCACTTCGAGGTCATCGACCAGGTTGCCGGTAGGAAACATTGAACCGCCGCCGCCCTCTTCTTCCGCTGCCGGGTCCATGAATTCGACCTGCACTTCAGCGGCCGGAAAGGTCACGCCGTCGAGTTCGAAATCACCGGTCTCCTGCACTTCACCGTTGGTGATCGGCACGTGGGCGATGATGGTCTTGCCGATGTTGGCCTGCCACACGCGAACCACGGCAACGCCGTTGTGCGGGATGCGGCTGGCGTCCACCAGACCATTGCTGATGGCAAACGAACCGACCGCCGCCGACAGGTTGCCGCAATTGCCGCTCCAGTCGACGAAAGGCTTGTCGATGGACACCTGACCGAACAGGTAATCGACGTCGTGATCGGCCTTGGTGCTTTTCGACAGGATCACGGTTTTGCTGGTACTGGAGGTCGCGCCGCCCATGCCGTCGATTTGCTTGTCGTACGGGTCGGGGCTGCCGATCACGCGCAGCAACAAGGCATCGCGCGCCGGGCCTGGAACCTGTGCCGCTTCAGGCAGATCTTTCAGGCTGAAGAACACGCCTTTGCTGGTGCCGCCGCGCATGTAGGTGGCGGGGATTCTGATTTGAGGTGCGTGAGCCATGATGTTCCTTTTAGGATCGAGCGAGGCCGCATGGCCCCGCCCGAACTCATCGTGTTAAACGGCAACCGCCGATTCTTCGAGGAAGTCCTGAGCGAAGCGTTGCAGCACGCCGCCGGCCTCATAGATCGACACTTCTTCGGCGGTGTCGAGGCGGCAGGTCACCGGCACTTCGACGCGTTCACCGTTCTTGCGGTTGATCACCAGCGTCAGCTCGGCACGCGGGGTGCGCTCACCGATCACGTCGTAGGTTTCGCTGCCATCGATGCCCAAGGTCTTGCGGTCGGTGCCCGGTTTGAACTCCAGCGGCAACACGCCCATGCCCACCAGGTTGGTGCGGTGAATGCGCTCGAAGCCTTCGGCGGCAATCGCTTCCACACCCGCCAGACGCACGCCTTTGGCCGCCCAGTCGCGGGACGAACCCTGACCGTAGTCGGCGCCGGCGATGATGATCAGCGGCTGCTTGCGTTCCATGTAGGTTTCGATGGCTTCCCACATGCGCATCACTTTGCCTTCCGGCTCGACACGAGCCAGCGAGCCCTGTTTGACCTTGCCGTTTTCCAGAACCATTTCATTGAACAATTTCGGGTTGGCGAAGGTGGCGCGTTGCGCGGTCAAGTGGTCACCGCGGTGCGTTGCGTAAGAGTTGAAATCCTCTTCTGGCAAGCCCATTTTCGCCAGGTACTCGCCAGCGGCGCTGTCGAGCATGATCGCGTTCGAAGGCGACAGGTGATCAGTGGTGATGTTGTCCGGCAGCACCGCCAGCGGACGCATGCCCTTGAGCGGACGCGCCCCGGCCAGCGCGCCTTCCCAGTACGGCGGACGGCGGATGTAGGTGCTCATCTCGCGCCAGTCGTACAGCGGCGTCACTTTCGGGCCGGTGTCTTCGTGGATGGCGAACATCGGAATGTAGACCTGACGGAACTGCTCCGGCTTGACCGAAGCCTTGACCACCGCGTCGATTTCTTCGTCGCTCGGCCAGATGTCTTTCAGGCGGATTTCCTTGCCGTCGACCACACCCAGCACATCTTTTTCGATGTCGAAACGGATGGTGCCGGCGATGGCGTAAGCCACGACCAATGGCGGCGAAGCAAGGAACGCGTTCTTGGCGTATGGGTGGATCCGGCCATCGAAGTTGCGGTTGCCGGACAGCACAGCGGTGGCGTACAGGTCGCGGTCGATGATTTCTTGCTGGATCACCGGGTCCAGTGCGCCGGACATGCCGTTGCAGGTGGTGCAAGCGAAGGCCACGACGCCGAAGCCGAGCTGTTCCAGTTCGGTGGTCAGGCCGGCTTCGTCCAGGTACAACGCCACGGTTTTCGAACCCGGCGCCAGGGACGATTTGACCCACGGCTTGCGGGTCAGGCCGAGCTTGTTGGCATTACGCGCCAGCAGGCCGGCGGCGATCACGTTGCGCGGGTTGCTGGTGTTGGTGCAACTGGTGATGGCGGCGATGATCACTGCGCCATCCGGCATCTGGCCAGGAACGTCGTCCCACTGGCCGGAGATGCCTTGGGCAGCGAGGTCCGAGGTGGCGACGCGGGCGTGCGGGTTGCTCGGGCCGGCCATGTTGCGCACTACCGAGGACAGGTTGAAGGTCAACCCACGCTCGTATTGCGCATTCTTCAAGCTGTCAGCCCACAGGCCTGTGGTCTTGGCGTAGTTCTCGACCAACTGCACCTGCTCGTCTTCACGGCCGGTGAGTTTCAGGTAGTCGATGGTCTGCTGGTCGATGTAGAACATCGCTGCGGTGGCGCCGTATTCCGGGGCCATGTTGGAGATGGTCGCACGGTCGCCGAGGGTCAGCGCGGAGGCGCCTTCGCCGAAGAACTCCAGCCATGCGCCAACGACTTTTTGCTGACGCAGGAACTCGGTCAGCGCCAGCACCATGTCGGTGGCGGTGATGCCCGGTTGCAGCTTGCCCGTCAATTCGACGCCGACGCTTTCCGGCAGACGCATCCACGACGCGCGGCCAAGCATTACGCTTTCAGCTTCCAGGCCGCCGACACCGATGGCGATCACGCCCAGTGCATCGACGTGTGGAGTGTGGCTGTCGGTGCCGACGCAGGTATCGGGGAACGCCACGCCGTCGCGCACCTGGATCACCGGAGACATTTTCTCCAGGTTGATCTGGTGCATGATGCCGTTGCCCGGCGGGATCACATCAACGTTCTTGAAGGCCTTTTTGGTCCAGTTGATGAAGTGGAAACGGTCTTCGTTGCGACGGTCTTCGATGGCGCGGTTCTTCTCGAACGCCTCCGGATCGAAACCACCGCGTTCGACGGCCAGGGAGTGATCGACGATCAATTGCGTCGGCACCACCGGGTTCACTTGCGCCGGGTCGCCACCTTGCAGGGCAATGGCGTCACGCAGGCCGGCGAGATCGACCAGCGCGGTCTGGCCGAGAATGTCGTGGCACACCACGCGGGCCGGGAACCATGGGAAGTCGAGGTCGCGTTTGCGCTCGATAAATTGCTTCAAGGATTCGGTGAGCGTGGCCGGGTCGCAGCGACGCACCAGGTTTTCCGCCAGCACGCGGGAGGTGTACGGCAGAGTGTCGTAGGCGCCGGGCTGGATGGCCTCGACAGCCGCGCGGACGTCGAAGTAATCCAGATGGCTGCCGGGCAGCGGTTTGCGGAATTCAGTATTCATCGTCAAGACTCGGTCACGGTGGTTACGAAGGGTGGGCGCCTGGCGCAGCTATTGAAGCAAACACGATCCACTGTGGGAGCGGGCTTGCCCGCGATGACTGAGTCATATCCGACAAAGATGTCGACTGACCCACCGCTATCGCGGGCAAGCCCGCTCCCACAGGGTTATTCGTTTTGCCCAGTAACCATTACCGGCGCCCTCCCATTCAGCGTTGTTCGATTGGCACGAACTTGCGCTGTTCGACGCCGACGTATTCGGCGCTCGGGCGGATGATGCGGTTGTTGGCACGTTGTTCGAACACGTGCGCCGCCCAGCCGGTCAGGCGCGAGCAGACGAAAATCGGGGTGAACAACTTGGTCGGGATGCCCATGAAGTGGTACGTCGACGCATGGTAGAAGTCGGCGTTCGGGAACAGCTTCTTCTGCTCCCACATGGTTGCGTCGATGGCTTCGGACACCGGGAACAACACGGTGTCGCCCACTTCCTCGGCGAGTTTTTTCGACCAGCCCTTGATCACCTCGTTGCGCGGATCGTTGTCCTTATAGATCGCGTGACCGAAGCCCATGATCTTGTCCTTGCGCGCAAGCATGCCGAGGGTGCCTTCGACGGCCTCTTGCGGCGAGCTGAAGCGCTCGATCATTTCCATCGCCGCTTCGTTGGCGCCGCCATGCAGCGGACCGCGCAGCGAGCCGATGGCCGCCGTGATGCACGAATACATGTCCGACAGGGTCGAGGCGCAAACCCGCGCGGTGAACGTCGAGGCGTTGAACTCGTGCTCCGCGTAGAGGATCAGCGAAACGTTCATCACTTTAACGTGCAACTCGCTCGGCTTCTTGTCGTGCAACAAGTGCAGGAAGTGGCCGCCGATGGATTGTTCGTCGCTCACGCAACTGATGCGTTTGCCGTCATGGCTGAAGCGATACCAGTAGCACATGATCGCCGGGAACGCGGCGAGCAAACGGTCAGTCACATCGTGTTGTTCAGAGAAGTCTTTCTCCGGCTCGATGTTGCCCAGGAACGAGCAACCGGTGCGCATCACGTCCATCGGGTGGGCGTCGGCGGGGATGCGCTCCAGCACTTCTTTCAGCGCTTGCGGCAGATCGCGCAGCTTGCCCAGTTTGCTGATGTAAGCGGCGAGTTGGGTTTGGGTCGGCAGTTCGCCGTACAGCAGCAGGTAGGCCACTTCTTCGAACTGTGCGTCAGCCGCCAGTTCGCGAACGTCGTAGCCACGATAGGTCAGGCCTGCGCCCGACTGGCCCACGGTGGACAGTGCGGTTTGCCCGGCAACCTGACCACGGAGCCCGGCGCCACTGAGTACTTTTGCTTCGGCCATTGCTGTCTCCAGTTTTTCTTGAATTTGTCAGGGAATCTGCAATTTCTAAACGGTTATCTCACTTCGTAGCAGCTGTCGAGCAGCGCGAGGCTGCGTTCGGCTGCGCAGCAGTCGTAAAACCTGCTGACGCGATCGCCTGGCTTGGCGAGTCCTTCGGCCTCGAACGCAGCCTCGCGTTGCTCGGCAGCTGCTACATAAACAATTACTTCTTCGCGGCAAACAACGCATCGAGCTTCTGCTCGAAGGTGTGGTAGTCGATGCGATCGTAAAGCTCCATGCGGGTCTGCATGGTGTCGACCACGTTCTGTTGCGTGCCGTCGCGGCGGATCGCGGTGTAGACGTTTTCTGCAGCCTTGTTCATCGCGCGGAACGCCGACAGCGGGTACAGCACCAGCGACACATCGGCAGCGGCGAGTTGCTCGGTGGTGTACAGCGGCGTCGCGCCGAACTCGGTGATGTTGGCCAGGATCGGCGCTTTCACGCGGCTGGCGAACAGCTTGTACATGTCCAGTTCGGTGATGGCTTCCGGGAAAATCATGTCGGCGCCGGCCTCGATGCATGCGGCGGCGCGATCCAAAGCGGATTCCAGACCTTCCACTGCGAGGGCGTCGGTACGGGCCATGATCACGAAGCTGTCATCGGTGCGCGCATCAACGGCGGCCTTGATCCGATCGACCATTTCCTGCAGGGAAACGATCTCTTTATTAGGACGGTGACCGCAGCGCTTGGCGCCGACCTGGTCTTCGATGTGAATGGCTGCCGCGCCGAACTTGATCATCGACTTCACGGTACGGGCCACGTTGAACGCCGAGGAACCGAAACCGGTGTCCACGTCCACCAGCAGCGGCAGGTCGCAGACGTCCGTGATGCGACGCACGTCGGTCAGCACGTCATCCAGGCCGGTGATGCCCAGGTCCGGCACGCCGAGGGAGCCGGCAGCCACCCCGCCACCCGACAGATAAATAGCCTTGAAACCGGCGCGCTTGGCCAGCAGCGCGTGGTTGGCGTTGATCGCGCCGACCACTTGCAGCGGATGTTCGCTGGCGACCGCATCGCGGAATCGCTGGCCTGGAGTGCTCTTGTTGGAACTCATGACTCACCTCGTTGAGTGGCTGTCTGGTTGGCGCCGTCCTGGTAGTGACGAGCGATATTGCGTTTGGAGGCGCCGATGTGGCGGCGCATCAACAACTCGGCGAGCTCACCGTCACGGTCGGCGATGGCGTCGAGAATTCGGTGGTGCTCGGCAAAGGCCTGACGCGGACGATTGGGCGTGGTGGAAAACTGGATGCGGTACATGCGCACCAGTTGATAGAGCTCGCCGCAGAGCATCTGCGTCAGGGTGCGGTTGCCGCTGCCCTGGATGATTCGGTAATGGAAGTCGAAATCGCCTTCCTGCTGGTAGTAGCCGACACCGGCCTGAAACGCCGCATCGCGCTCATGGGTTTCGAGAACCCTGCGCAGTTCGTCGATTTCTTCGAGTGTCATGCGCTCGGCCGCCAGACGGCAGGCCATGCCTTCGAGGGATTCGCGGATTTCGTAGAGTTCCAGCAGCTCGGCATGGCTCAACGAAACCACCCGCGCCCCGACGTGCGGTACGCGAACCAGCAGGCGCTGGCCTTCCAGACGGTGGATCGCCTCACGCAGCGGCCCGCGGCTGATGCCATAAGTGCGCGCCAGTTCCGGCTCGGAGATCTTGCTGCCCGGGGCGATCTCGCCCTTGACGATGGCCGCCTGAATGCGCCGGAAGACGTTCTCGGAAAGCGTCTCTGAATCGTCTTGGGCAATGACCGGGGGATCGAGTTGATCCAGCATATTGTCGACACCTTGAAAGCGGATGCCGCAAAAACTAGCGAATACAGGTCGATTAGTCAAAGAGAAAATCGGTATTGTCGACAATCGTCTAATAACCGGCCGCACCATAACAAAGCAGCACTGTGGTTTATAGCCACCCGCCAGCGCTGGCGCCATAAAACCACCGTGCTAGAATGCCGGCCGCATTTGTTTGTGACATCTGCACTGCTTGTCATAAACAGTTGATAGGCATACGAGGGAGCTTGCGCAGCGATGCCAGGGCCTTGAATCGAAATACGGACCGCTGCGCACCAGGATTTATGAGACTCAAGCCCTTCCCCACCTTCCTTTATCTTCTTTGCCTGCCCGGTTTTGCCGCGGCAGGGGAAAAGACTGTCTACGGCCTCAACGAGTACGCCTCCCTGGACGGCATCAACCTGGAAGTTGCCGCCAAACTCGACACCGGGGCGAAAACCGCGTCCCTGAGCGCCCGAGACATCAAACGCTTCAAACGCAATGGCGAGTCCTGGGTGCGCTTCTATCTGGCCATTGACGCTGCGCACTCACACCCGATCGAACGGCCACTGGCCCGCGTCAGCAAGATCAAGCGCCGGGCCGGCGACTACGACCCGGAGGAAGGCAAGAAGTACACCGCCCGTCCGGTGATCGAGCTGAATATCTGCATGGGTTCGGCTTTACGCAGTATCGAAGTGAACTTGACCGACCGCAGCGCCTTCCAATACCCGCTCCTGATCGGCTCCGAAGCGCTAAAACGCTTCGATGCGCTGGTCGACCCCAGTCTTAAATACGCTGCTGGCAAACCCGCCTGCGCCACCGACGCTCATACCGCAGAGTAATTCCAATGCGCTCTCTTACCCTTCATCTGAAATTCCTGATCGCCATCCTGGTGGTGCTGGGTATTTCAGTCACGGCCTATCAGATCTTCGTGCTCGGCATCCCCGTGACCGAAGACGCTACCGACGACTTGTGGAACATCGACGCCAAAGTCGAGTTCGTCGCCAGTACCAAGGACCCGGTCAAGATCCAGATGTTCGTGCCGCCGCTAAGCCGCGATTACGTCAGCCTCAACGAGAGTTTCATTTCCAATAACTACGGCGTGGCCGTGAACCGTGTCGACGGCAACCGCAAAGTCACCTGGTCGGCACGTCGGGCCAAGGGCAATCAAACGCTTTATTACCGCCTGGTATTGACCAAGCGCTACACCGGTGAAAAATCCAAGGTCAAAGGGCCGACCTTCCGTGACAGCATCGCCGTCGAAGGCGCGGAAAAAGTCGCCGCCGAAGCCCTGCTCGCACCGATCCGCCAGCACTCGGCCGACGTCGAAACCTTCATCGGCGAAGCCATCAAGCGTGTCAACAATCTCAACGACGACAATGTGAAGCTGTTGCTGGCCGGCGATCCGTCCCCCGGGCACAAGGCGAAAATCGTCGAATTGGTGCTGTCGATCGCGCACGTGCCGGTGGAAAAGGTCCACACCATTCGTCTGGTGGCCGACCAGCCGCAAATGCCGGAACTCTGGTTGCGCAGTTTCAACGGCACCGACTGGCTGTACTTCAACCCGGAAACCGGTGAACAGGGCCTGCCGACCGATCGCCTGCTGTGGTGGACCGGTGACGAAAACCTGATCACCGTCGATGGCGGCAAGAAGGCCAACGTGACCTTCAGCCTGAACAACAGCGAAATGAACGCGATTCGCCTGGCCAAGCTGACCGACGAAAACACCGACGCCAACTTTCTCGAATATTCGCTGTACGGCCTGCCGCTGCAAACCCAGCAGACCTTCATGATCATGGTGATGATCCCGATCGGCGTGCTGGTGATCCTGATCCTGCGCAACCTGATCGGCATTCAGACCCTCGGCACCTTTACGCCGGTGCTGATCGCCCTGGCATTCCGGGAAACCCAGCTCGGCTTCGGCATCATGCTGTTTACGGTCATCACGGCGCTGGGCCTGTCGCTACGCTCCTACCTTGAACACTTGAAGCTGCAAATGCTGCCGAGGCTGTCGGTGGTGCTGACATTCGTGGTGGTGCTGATCGCGGCGATCAGCCTGTTCAGCCACAAACTCGGCCTGGAGCGCGGTTTGTCGGTGGCACTGTTCCCGATGGTGATTCTGACCATGACCATCGAACGCCTGTCGATTACCTGGGAAGAACGCGGTTCCGGCCACGCCATGAAAGTGGCGATCGGTACGCTGTTCGCCGCGTCGCTGGCGCACCTGATCATGAGCGTTCCGGAACTGGTTTACTTCGTGTTCACCTTCCCGGCGATCCTGTTGATCCTGGTGGGCTTCATGCTGGCCATGGGGCGTTATCGCGGCTACCGCCTGACCGAACTGGTGCGTTTCAAGGCCTTCCTGAAGAAGGCTGACGCCTGATGTTCGGCTTCTGGAAGACCTGGAAGGCCCTGGAAGCCCGGGGCATCATGGGGATCAATCGGCGTAACGCAGACTACGTGCTCAAGTACAACAAGCGCAGTCTGTACCCGATTGTCGACGACAAGATCATCACCAAGGAACGCGCCATCGCCGCCGGCATTCATGTGCCGGAGCTGTATGGCGTGATTTCCACTGAGAAAGAAATCGACAACCTCGACGCCATCATCGGCGGACGCAACGACTTCGTGATCAAACCGGCCCAGGGCGCGGGCGGTGACGGCATCATTGTGATTGCCGACCGTTTCGAGGGCCGCTATCGCACGGTGTCCGGCAAGATCATCAGCCATGAGGAAATCGAGCACCATATCTCCAGCATCCTGACCGGCCTCTACTCCCTGGGCGGTCATCGGGATCGGGCGCTGATCGAGTACCGCGTGACCCCGGACCAGATCTTCAAGAGCATCAGCTATGAAGGCGTGCCGGACATTCGGATTATCGTGCTGATGGGTTACCCGGTGATGGCCATGCTGCGGCTGCCCACCCGCCAGTCCGGCGGCAAGGCCAACCTGCACCAGGGCGCCATCGGCGTCGGTGTAGACCTCGCCACCGGCCTGACCCTGCGCGGCACCTGGCTAAACAACATCATCACCAAACACCCTGACACCACCAACGCAGTGGACGGCGTGCAACTGCCCTACTGGGACGGTTTCATGAAACTTGCCGCGGGCTGCTATGAGCTGTGCGGGCTGGGTTATATCGGTGTCGACATGGTGCTGGACCAGGAAAAGGGGCCGCTGATTCTCGAACTCAACGCCCGGCCGGGGTTGAACATTCAGATTGCCAATGATTGCGGGCTGACATTGCGCACCCATGCGGTTGAAGCGCGGCTGGAAGAGTTGAAGGCTCGCGGGGTTGTTGAGACGGTGGAGGAACGGGTTGAGTTCGTTCAGGAAATGTTTGGGCATATTCCGGCGGTTGAGGGCTGAAACCCTTACATCGATCGTTCCCACGCTCCGCGTGGAAATGCCGCCACGGACGCTCTGCGTCCGCCTGTGACGCGGAGCGTCACGGGATGCATTCCCACGCAGAGCGTGGGAACGATCAAACAGCCTTCTATCTAGCAATCCCCGACATCCCCTCTAGGAGCAATTCCCCGAGGAGACTACAATCGCCACCCCGCCTCGATGGCTGATCTGCCCCGCCCATGTTGACCTGTTCCGTACACCCGCTGCCCTATTGCGCCAACCCCGCCGAGTACTTCGCGGCGATTCGTCACGCCCCCGGTGCCGTGCTGCTCGACAGTGGCCGGCCGAGTGCCGAGCGTGGACGTTATGACTTGCTCAGTGCCTGGCCGCTGGAGCAAATAGCGGTATTGCCTGACGAAAGTGGCAGCGATTTCCTGCAACGCCTTCGCGACAATCTGACACGACTCGGTGAAGCGGCTGTTCCTTACGATTTGCCCTTCGCTGGCGGCCTGATCGGTTACCTGAGCTACGACTTCGGCCGGCATCTGGAAAACCTGCCGAGTCAGGCGCAGGACGATCTGCAGCTACCCGACGCACGTTTCGGGCTGTATGACTGGGCACTGATCAGCGATCACCAACTGAATACAAGTCAGTTGGTTTTCCACCCGTCGCTGGTCGACAGCGAACGTCAGCGTCTGATCACCCTATTCAGTGAGCCTCCCGCTGAAGCAGTCGAGTCTTTCAAGTTGAAAGCCCCGATGAAGGCCGACCTGAGCGCTGACGAATATCGCCAGGCGCTAGAACGCATTCAGCAGTACATCCAGGCCGGCGATTGTTACCAGGTCAACTTCGCCCAGCGTTTCCGCGCGCAGTGCCAGGGCGATCCATGGGCCGCGTATTGCGCGCTACGGGCGGCGTGCCCGACGCCGTTTTCCGGTTTTCAGCGTTTACCCGACGGCGGCGCAGTGTTGAGTCTGTCACCAGAACGCTTCGTCAAAGTCAGCGAACGCCATGTGGAAACCCGGCCGATCAAAGGTACCCGCCCTCGCGGACTGACCGCTGCCGAAGATGCGGCGAACGCCGCCGAACTGCTGGCCAGCCCCAAGGACCGCGCGGAAAACCTGATGATCGTCGACCTGCTGCGCAATGACCTCGGCCGTACTTGCCGTATCGGGTCGGTGCGGGTGCCGGAGTTGTTCAGCCTGGAAAGCTACCCGAACGTGCATCACCTGGTGAGCAGCGTGACCGGTGAACTGGCGGATGGCCGGGACGCCCTCGACCTGATCGCTGGCAGCTTCCCGGGCGGCTCGATTACCGGCGCACCAAAAATTCGCGCGATGCAAATCATCGACGAACTGGAGCCCACGCGTCGTGGGTTGTACTGCGGGTCATTGCTCTATCTGGACGTGCGCGGCGAGATGGACAGTTCGATCGCGATTCGCAGCTTGTTGGTGAAAGATGGGCAGGTGTGTTGCTGGGGCGGTGGCGGGATCGTCGCGGACTCGGAGTGGCAGGCCGAATATCAGGAATCGATTACCAAAGTGAAAGTCCTGCTCGATACCCTGCAAAACCTCTGACACCACACTTAATCGTTCCCACGCTCTGCGTGGGAATGCCTCAATGGACGCTCCGCGTCCGCTTTGGGACGCGGAGCGTCCCGGGCTGCATTCCCACGCGGAGCGTGGGAACGATCACCGTCAACTACGGTAGTTACAAACTCAAAGCCCGGTTGGAAGCCTTGATGAATTCCTGCTTCAGCTCCTCAAAACTGTGCACCGCCGGGAACTGCGGAAACTCGCGAATCACATTGTCCGGCGCATGGAACAGAATCCCCGCATCCGCCTCGCCCAGCATCGTGGTGTCGTTGTAGGAATCCCCCGCCGCGATCACCCGGTAGTAAAGGCTCTTGAAGGCCAAAACCGACTGGCGCTTGGGATCTTTCTGACGCAATTGATAGCTCGTCACCCGACCGGAATCGTCCGTAATCAGACGATGGCAGAGCAAGGTCGGGAAGCCCAGTTGACGCATCAGCGGCTGGGAGAACTCGTAGAACGTGTCCGACAGAATCACCACCTGAAAGCGCTCACGCAGCCAGTTGACGAACTCGATGGCGCCGTCCAGCGGCTGGAGCGTGGCGATCACTTCCTGGATGTCGGAGAGTTTCAAGCCGTGCTCATCGAGAATCCGCAGACGCTGCTTCATCAGCACGTCGTAGTCGGGGATGTCCCGGGTGGTGGCCCTGAGGGACTCGATCCCGGTTTTTTCGGCGAAGGCGATCCAGATTTCCGGGACCAGTACACCTTCAAGATCCAGACAGGCAATTTCCACAAGACACTCCCATTTGTATTGATTATTGAGTCGAGCGAGCAAAAGGACTGCCGAACTCTAGCGATTCAGGCAAGCCTGCGCAACGCAGAGGGCGCGCCAGCGGCCGCAGGATTTTGTTACCATCAGCCCCATATAGAGCGCCCAGCGCCACCGACCTGTAGGAAGCCGCCCTGATGAGCCCAACGTTCGACGTCGTGGAACTCGCCACGACCTATGCCAACAAATCCGCCCAGGACATCCTGAAACTTGCGTTCGCCGAGTTTGGCGATGACCTGTGGATATCTTTCAGCGGCGCCGAAGACGTGGTGCTGGTAGACATGGCCTGGAAGCTGAACAAGAACGTCAAAGTGTTCAGCCTCGACACTGGCCGCCTGCACCCCGAGACCTATCGCTTCATCGATCAGGTGCGCGAGCACTACAAGATCGACATCGAACTGGTGTCGCCGGACTACACCAAGCTCGAACCCTTCGTGAAGGAAAAAGGCCTGTTCAGTTTCTACAAGGACGGCCATGGCGAATGCTGCGGCATCCGCAAGATCGAGCCGCTACGTCGTAAGCTCTCGGGAGTGGCGGCCTGGGCCACCGGGCAGCGTCGGGATCAAAGCCCTGGCACTCGCAGCGCCGTCGCAGTGCTGGAAATCGACACCGCGTTCTCCACCCCGGAACGCACCCTCTACAAATTCAACCCGCTGGCACAAATGACCAGCGAAGAGATCTGGGGCTACATCCGCATGCTCGAACTGCCGTACAACAGCCTGCATGAACGCGGGTTCATCAGCATTGGCTGCGAGCCCTGCACCCGCCCGGTGTTACCGAACCAGCATGAGCGCGAAGGTCGTTGGTGGTGGGAAGAAGCGACGCAGAAAGAATGCGGGCTGCATGCGGGCAATATCATCAGCAAATCCAAGGAATAACCCCCCAGACTTGTGAGATCCAATGTGGGAGTGAGCCTGCTCGCGATGGCGGGCTGACATCCAACATTGATGGTGACTGCTACACCGCTATCGCGGTGTAGCAGTCACCATCAATGTTGGATGTCAGCCCGCCATCGCGAGCAGGCTCACTCCCACAGGGGCTGTGCAGCCCCTGTAAATGTGTACACAGGAATGTCACCATAGGTGCCATTTGTGTGTGCACTTTTAGTTTCAGCGCCCCAAAAAGTTACACGCCCCTGCCCTGACTTCCTCAGTCGACATTTCCTGCAAATCCCGCTGAAAAATAAATACCTGTTCAAACAGTCAATTTATATTGCCTTTATTTCAGTCACTTATCGCCTACTGATAACAAAACGAAATTAGCGATGAAATTCATAGATCGCTGACTAGCATGGATCTGGCTTAAGTGCATACATGTTTTGTATACAATCACTTCAAAACATACACACACTTTAGATCCGCAAGCCTGAAGCGCCCTATCCCGTACAGGCTGCAGATGCCCCGTAACCAATGATGCTGACTGCCCGCGACGAAGATTTGTCGAGCCAACGCTCATGCACAGTCATCGCGACGCCAAGCTCGGAGCCTGCCGGAATGCGTACTAGTCTTTCCAACAACAACATCGCGCTGGATCTGCCCTCCTCCCCACCTTCAACCTCTCACGACCAAACGTTTCACGAACCCGTCGAACTCAGCCCTCGCCTGCACAACCAGGACCTGGCGCCGACCAAGGCCGAAGGTCGACGCTGGGGCCGCTACAGCATCTTCGCCCTGTGGACCAACGACGTTCACAACATCGCCAATTACTCATTCGCCATCGGGCTGTACGCCCTCGGACTGGGCGGCTGGCAAATCCTGCTGTCCCTGGGGATCGGCGCGGCGCTGGTGTATTGCTTCATGAACCTCTCCGGCTACATGGGACAGAAGACCGGTGTGCCGTTTCCTGTCATCAGCCGGATCAGTTTCGGCATTCACGGGGCACAGATTCCTGCATTGATCCGTGCCGTTATCGCCATCGCCTGGTTCGGGATTCAGACGTACCTGGCCTCGGTGGTCTTTCGAGTACTGCTGACCGCCATTCATCCAGGCTTCGCCGACTACGACCACAACTCGATCCTCGGCCTATCGAGCCTGGGCTGGGTATGTTTCGTGGCGATCTGGTTCGTGCAACTGGTGATTCTTGCCTATGGCATGGAAATGGTGCGGCGCTACGAAGCATTCGCCGGGCCAGTGATTCTGCTGACCGTCGCCGCCCTCGCCGCGTGGATGTACTTTCAGGCCAATGCGACCATCGCCTGGTCGATCCGCGAACCACTGACCGGCGGCGAGATGTGGCGCAACATCTTTGCTGGCGGCGCGTTGTGGCTGTCGATCTACGGCACGCTGATCCTCAACTTCTGCGACTTCGCCCGTTCTTCGCCGTGCCGCAAGACCATCAAGGTCGGTAATTTCTGGGGCCTGCCGGTGAATATCCTGGTGTTCGCCAGCATCACCGTCCTGCTCTGCGGCGCGCAATTCCAGATCAATGGCCGGATCATCGAAAGCCCGACCGAGATCATTGCCTCGATTCCCGACACCTTCTTTCTGGTGCTCGGTTGCCTGGCGTTCCTGATCGTCACCGTGGCGGTGAACATCATGGCCAACTTCGTCGCCCCGGCCTTCGTACTGAGCAACCTGGCGCCCAAATACCTGACGTTCCGCCGCGCCGGGCTGATCAGCGCGACCATCGCGGTGCTGATCCTGCCGTGGAATCTCTACAACAGTCCGCTGGTGATCGTGTATTTCCTGTCCGGCCTTGGCGCCCTGCTCGGCCCGTTGTACGGGGTGATCATGGTTGACTACTGGCTCGTACGAAAAGGTCAGGTCAATGTGCCGCAGTTGTACAGCGAAGACCCCAACGGTCCTTATTACTACAGCCGTGGAGTCAATTTACGCGCCGTCGCGGCGTTCATTCCTGCCGCGCTGATCGCCATTGTCCTGGCGCTGGTACCCGGCTTCGACAGCGTATCGCCTTTCTCCTGGCTGATCGGTGCCGGGATTGCCGGGATGCTCTACCTGATCATCGCCAAACGGCAGCCCCATTACGCCGACGTCAGCGGCGAAGCCATCGCCGTCGATAACGTCAGCCATTAATCCCTTGGCGGCCCGGCACCGTCGGGCCGCAGAATCACCCGCTATAAGGACTTCCCATGCGAATTCTCGTGGTCAACGTCAACACCACCGAATCCATCACCCAGGCCATCGCGCGTTCGGCTCAGTCCGTGGCCGCGCCGGGCACGGAAATCATCGGCCTGACGCCCTACTTCGGTGCTGACTCCATCGAAGGCAATTTCGAAAGTTATCTGGCCGCCATCGCGGTGATGGACCGGGTAATGTCCTACGACCAACCCTTCGACGCCGTGATCCAGGCCGGTTACGGCGAGCACGGCCGCGAGGGTTTGCAGGAGTTGCTCAACGTGCCGGTGGTGGACATCACCGATGCGGCGGCCAGCACTGCCATGTTCCTCGGCCATGCCTACTCGGTGGTCACTACGCTGGACCGCACCGTGCCGCTGATCGAGGACCGCCTCAAACTGTCCGGACTCTGGGACCGTTGCGCGTCGGTGCGGGCCAGCGGTTTGGCGGTGCTGGAACTGGAATCCGATCCCGAGCGTGCGCTGGAAGCCATTATTCGTCAGGCGGAACTGGCCGTGCTTGAAGATAAGGCCGAGGTGATTTGCCTGGGCTGCGGCGGCATGGCCGGGCTGGATGAACAGATTCGCCGACGCACTGGCGTACCGGTGGTGGATGGTGTGACGGCGGCGGTGACGATTGCCGAGTCGCTGGTGCGGTTGGGATTGTCGACGTCCAAGGTGCGGACCTATGCGACGCCGCGGCCGAAGAAGATTATTGGCTGGCCCGGGCGTTTCGGGCAGTAGACCGCGTTATCGTTCTTCGCGGGCAAGCCACGCTCCCACAGGTTCTGTGTCGTATCTCAATAATGTAAACGACGCAGATCTTGTGGGAGCGTGGCTTGCCCGCGATGGCCGCGCCTCGGTTTTGAAGCTGGCTCAAACCGCACTAAACCGCTGCCCCAACCCCTGCTCCGCAAACTGCTCAATGATGAAATCCACAAACGCCCGAGTCTTGCCCGGCAACAATTTGTGCTCCGCGTAATAGATCGAAATGTTGCCATCGTCGACAAACCATTCCGGCAGCACCCGCTGCAAGGTCCCGGCCTCCAGATAGCCCACGGCAAACGGCATGCTCACCAGCGCAATGCCCAACCCTTGGGCGGCGGTAGCGCAGGCCGCCTCCGAATCGCTCATGGTCATCCGCGCCTTGAGCGTCAGCGGGCTGTGTTGCTGGGTGCGACTGGTCAATTGCCAGGAACGCACACGACCCGTCTGTGGCGATCGAATCAGGATGCCATCGTGATGTTTGAGATCATCGGGCTCGGCAATCACCTCACGCCCTGCAAGATAGTCGGCTGACGCGACCAACACCCGATGGGCCGGTGTCAGCTTGCGCGCCACTACCCCCTGCGGCAGCTCGAATCCCCCACCAATCGCCGCATCGAAACCCTGAGCGATCAGATCGACCTGACGGTTATCGAAATGCCAGTCCGGGTTGATCGCCGGAAAGCGCCGCAGAAACTCCCCGAGCAACGGCACGATGTACAAACGCCCGAACACCGTGCCCATGCTGACCTTCAACGTCCCCGCGGGTAGCCCCTCGGCGCTGGCCAGATTGGCCACGGCATTCTGGATCGTGTGAAGACTGGAACTCACTTCGCCGAGAAACCGATGACCCGCTTCAGTGAGCGTCAGGCTGCGAGTGCTGCGCTGAAACAGCCGCACACCCAGCCGCGCTTCAAGCTTGGCGACGCTCTTGCCCACCGCCGCCGGGGTCAGGCTCAGGCGACGTGCGGCCTCGGCGAAGCTGCCGACCTCGGCACTGCGCACGAAGCATTCGATACTGCTGAAGGTTTCCATAAGCGCCACTATAAACTTTTGGTTTACACAGACTATCGCAATTACCGTCTACACAGCTGGTAACACTGAATCGATACTAGGCTCCATCAACCGAGACATCTCGCCTCGGGACTTTGGAGATCGATATGACTACTCAGAACCTCAGCGGCAAAGTGGCTTTGATTCAAGGCGGATCCCGCGGTATCGGTGCCGCCATTGTCAAACGCCTGGCCGCTGAAGGCGCGACAGTGGCCTTCACCTACGTCAGCTCCACGGCCAAGGCCGAAGAATTGCAAAACAGCATCACCGGTAACGGCGGCAAAGCCCTCGCCATCAAGGCTGACAGCGCCGACGCCGAGGCCATTCGCGACGCCGTGACCGCCACCGTAAACGCCTTTGGCCGCCTGGACATTCTGGTCAACAACGCAGGCGTACTGGCCGTTGCCCCCTTGGAAGATTTCAAACTCGAAGACTTCGACCAGACCCTCGCGATCAACGTGCGCAGTGTATTCATCGCCACCCAGGCCGCCGCCAAACACATGACCGAAGGCGGTCGCATCATCAACATCGGCAGCACCAACGCCGACCGCATGCCCTTCGCCGGTGGAGGCCCGTACGCCATGAGCAAGTCGGCGCTGGTCGGCCTGACCAAAGGCCTGGCGCGCGACCTCGGCCCGCGCGGCATCACCATCAACAACGTGCAACCGGGCCCGGTCGACACTGACATGAACCCGGCCACTGGTGACTTCGCCGAAAGCCTGATCCCGTTGATGGCGGTGGGTCGTTACGGCAAAGCGGAAGAAATCGCCAGCTTCGTCGCCTACCTCGTCGGTCCCGAAGCCGGCTACATCACCGGTGCCAGCCTGACCATCGATGGTGGTTTCGGCGCCTGATGTTCTGAATCACGCATAAAAAAACGCCGGTAACCCTGGTCAGGTTGCCGGCGTTTTGATGTGCGCAGCTTTAAGCCCATTCGAGCGCCGGCAAACCGCAAGCGCTCGGCTTGAACGCTTTCAGCGTACGAAGAATGCCATCGGCGTGTGCGTATTTTTCGTCAGCCATCGCCGCATCCGGGATCGCAATCGCGGTCATTCCCGCCGCTTTCGCCGCCGTGACACCGAACGGCGAATCCTCGAACACCAGGCAATCCTCAGGCGCGACACCCAGGCGCCGCGCCGCCGTGAGGAAAATGTCCGGCGCCGGTTTGGCCGCGCCGACCTCCGGATCATCGGCCGTCACGATGAAATCGAACAGCGCGAACCAGTCGCGGTGCAAGGTGGTTTTCTGGCCGAACGACTGACGCGAAGAGCTGGTGCCTACCGCAATCGGAATGTTATTGGCCTTCAGATGCCGAACCAGCTCCTGTGCGCCAGGCATCGCCAGTGCTGTAGGAAAACGCTCGCGCATCAGCGGTTCGCGGATCACCAGAAACTCTTCGGCGGAAATCGGCAGGTCCAGCGCCTCGACCACATAACGCGCCAGATCGCCCGCGCCACGGCCGATGATGTTCTGCTTGATGCTCCAGTCGAAGACCCGCCCGTAACGCGCGGCAATTATCGACGTGACTTCGGTGTAAATGCCCTCGGTGTCCAGCAACAAGCCATCCATATCGAAAATCACGGCCTTGATCGGGCCGAATTCATTTAGCGGTGCATTCATCGCATCTGATCCGTTTTCTAATGACATCCCAGAGGCGGCTCAGGTACGGCCGGGTCCGCGATCGATTAAAGGATTCAGCAGCATAGCGAGCGCAGCGGGCATAGAGCAACGGGCAATACCTGATCGGTATTGAAACCTGCGCCGAAGTGCTGTTGGTCATTTAACGATTTCCCCTACACCAAACACTTACTTTCCTGACTTCTTTCCTCGCCGATCCCACGCAAAGTCTCGCGCTCTGAATTGATCCGCGCGAGGGACAGCGAATGTTCATACCTGACAACCTCCTGGCCTTGAACAACACCATCGGGCTGCTGGTGGTCGCCGCCATGGACCCTGAGCAGCCGAATGTCGAAGCGGTATTGGGTGATTTTCGACTGTGCCTGAACGACTACGACGCCTGGGCTGAAAGTTTCTGGACCGGCAAGGCCCTGGATGTCGAGCAAGTATTCAAGGTCGGCAACGAAGTCCGGCTTAGCGCGCCGAAGAATTCCACTACGCCTGTCAGCGCGACAGTCGCCGCGTGCCCGGCCAGCGGCCCGTTGACCCTGGTGCATATGTTTGAGGCGGCGCGCTTCGTGCCGATCGGCAATACGCCGATGATGCTTGAACCTTTGCTTTCCGACGTGGCGGGTAAGCAGACATTCGGCAAGCCGATCTACGACGAGATCGGCCCCAGCGGCATTCTGGAAATCCCCGATTGCCAGCGCGGCCAGCGTTATCGCATCACTTTCTTTCCCGATGTATCCGCCGATCACGTCAAAGCACTTTACGCCTCCTATCAGGGCGTCATCGACGAGCTGGAAGGCTGGTTGCGCAACGAGTGGACGAGCGAGTTCGAACCGGCGTGGGCCGGGTTCTCCCAGGCCGCTTTCATCGAGCGCTACGGCATGCTGCAACAGGCCGATTGGCGCGGCTTCGAGAACTCGCTGAACGGTTTGTGGGATGACGTAAAACAGGTTTACGTCCTGATCGCCGACCTGCAGGCCAACAGCGAAAAACTCCTTGAATACCTGACCCGATCCGAGCTTGAAACGCTGCTGAACGCTTCGGCGGAATCCATCGCCAAGGTGTTGCTGATGCTGAGCGACGAGCCGTTGATGTTCATTCATCTCGCGGCGTTCACCAGTTGGCTGAGGATGCTGCCGCCGCAGTACATCGCCGAGGTCGTGGCGGAAATTCGTACGGAGATTTTGATCAGTTTCCTGCTCATGTGCCTTACCAGTCCTGCGGGACTGAAATTGCACCTGAGTGAGAAGGTGCTGTCCAGAATCAAGTCCCCGCGAACCCGGAAATGGCTGGCGGGCGCCAGTTTGCGACTGGCTGAGCTCACCGCCAGGTCTGACCTGACAGCCCACGCGGGCACGCTAAAACCGCTGATGGTCCACAGCCGGCATGCACCGATCAAACCTGCGCCCGCCGTGCCGTTGCAAATCACCCCAGGTGTTGCGCCAGTTCTGTCGGTGAAGAATCCAGTGGCCATCGCGCGCGACAAGTCTCAAGCCATGACCAGGATTGGTCGGCAGGAACATCGCGACGATGCGCCCGATCAAGCGAAAAACCCCAACGGCGACAGCGCCGATTCCGTCGATAAAACCGCGACCAACAAATGCCCGGTGTCGATGGTCACCGGCGAGGAACTGCTGACCCTCAACGACGGTACGCTGGACGGGATTTTGCCGTTCGAGTTCACCCGCCTCTATCGCACCAGTGCGGTGGAGATCGATTGCGGGCTCGGGTTTGGCTGGAGTCATTCGCTGTCGCATCGACTGGAAATCGAGGGCGACAGCGTTATCTGGATCGACCACGAAAACCGCCGCACCACCTTCCCGCTGCCAACCAGTGAGCGCCCGGCGATTCACAACAGCCTGTCGCGGGCGGCGATTTATCTGGGTGACGAGCCGGAAGAACTGATCCTCGCCCAGGCGGGGGAAAAATCCCGGTTTTTCCATTTCCGTGCCGGGCGTCTGACGGCGATCAGCGATGCCTACGGCAATCGGCTGACGGTGCAGCGGGACATTTCTGACAGGATCAAGCGCCTCGACAACGGCGCCGGGCGCTCTCTTCTGTTGCGCTATGACCGCAGCCATTTGCTCGCCATCGACTATCAGCGTTTTCAGCCCGCCGACACCCTGGAAGACGCCTGGCGTACCGAACAAACACTGGTTGCCTACCGC
>NZ_JBYTAJ010000039.1:0-53208 GCF_058788075.1 Pseudomonas sp. FW305-20
TGGAGCGGGAAACGAGACTCGAACTCGCGACCCCGACCTTGGCAAGGTCGTGCTCTACCAACTGAGCTATTCCCGCAAATGGCGTCCCCTAGGGGACTCGAACCCCTGTTACCGCCGTGAAAGGGCGGTGTCCTAGGCCACTAGACGAAGGGGACACGCTAACTGAAACACATGGTGTGTATTTCAGTGCCCAAATCCGCATCCGAAGATGCTGGTTCTGGTTTCACTCAGCCCTGCCCGAAAGCAACGCTGTTTAAAATTGGAGCGGGAAACGAGACTCGAACTCGCGACCCCGACCTTGGCAAGGTCGTGCTCTACCAACTGAGCTATTCCCGCATATGGCGTCCCCTAGGGGACTCGAACCCCTGTTACCGCCGTGAAAGGGCGGTGTCCTAGGCCACTAGACGAAGGGGACACACGTACAACATTCACTGCCTACCGCGTTTCGCTGTGTGCTTTACGCTGTAAGTGGCGCGCATTCTATGGATGGATTGAGGGGTCGTCAACCCCCAGATATAAATTTATTTAAATCAATGACTTCGCCCTGCTTTGAGACACTAATCGGGCTTTTCCGTCGCTCGGGGTTTGACGCCTATATTCTGACACCCGCCAAGACGTTATAGTCCACCCACGCCAAAGATGATGGCAATGTGCACCTCGCACGCTATTACTTATATAAGCAGGAACGCGGCCGATACAGACAGTGCAGTAGCCGATTCAACTCGCCGAGCGGCGCTATGCGCCCCAATGCCAAGCCACTACACTCGCACGCGAACCCCATAAAGAGGTCTTACCGGTGACACCACTCATGATCACCCTGCTAGTCGTAGCCGGGATCGCACTATTGATCGCCATTGGCTACATGAACCATGTGGTGGAAAACAATAAGCTGGAAAAGGCCCGCGCCAAAGTTGAGCTCAACGATCGTCTGCGTCGTTGCGGCGAAATCACCGAGACCTTTCCCGGCCAATTGATGACACCGGGCCTCAAATTGCTATTGACCCGCCTGGAATTGAACGTCTGCCAACGCCTGCTCACTCTGGAAAAAACCAACGCCAACCTCAAGGCACGGATTGGCGAACTGAGCGCCCTGGTCGGCCAGGGTGAATCGATCCCGGTCAACAACCCGCCGGCACCGATCCAGACAGAAGCCAAAGCCAAAGACGTACGTTTCCTGCTCGAAGCCCTGCACGGCCAAATCACCCGCGCCGCCCAGGACGGCTTCTTGCCGACCAACGAAGCCAAACGCTGGATCCGCGAAGTTCGCCACATCCTGGTCCTGCTGCACATTGAATTCTTCAACAACCTCGGCCAGCACGCCCTGCAACAGAACCAGCCCGGCCAGGCCCGCCTGGCATTCGAACGCGGCGTGCAATACCTGCGCAAACAACAAGAACCCAAGGTCTATGCCGAACAGCTGGAATACCTGGAAAAACTCCTGGCTCGCGCCAACGCACAAGTTATGGACAACATCGCCCCGGTAGAAGGCGAAGTGAACCAGCTGACCGAAGGCCTCAAAGACGTCGAGGCCGATGCAGACTGGAAGAAAAAAGTGATCTACGACTGATCACAGAAAGAAGAAAAGCCACCTGAGCAGGTGGCTTTTTTTTGCGTTGAGTTTGATGGACGGGTACAGCCGCGACAGTAAGGTCGACTATCGGTCGCCATCGCGAGCAGGCTCGCTCCCACAATTGGACGATGTACAACCGCAAGGCCGCCATCGCGAGCAAGCTTTGCTCCTACAGAGCCAAAAGCAGAGCGGCATACACCCGCCGCCCCTCACCACTCAACCGGCCGAGCGTTAGCTCGCCTCAGAGCCGAAAGTGCCCCACCATCCCCTTCAACTCAACCCCCAACTGCGCCAACTCGATACTGGAAGCCGCATTCCCCTGCATCGCCAACGAAGACTGATCCGCACTGGCGCGAATACTCGTGACACTGCGATTGATCTCCTCCGCCACCGAACTCTGCTCCTCGGCAGCTGCTGCGATCTGCTGGTTCATCTGCTGAATCAAAGACACCGCCGCAGCAATACTCCCCAGCGCACTCTCCGTCTGCAACGCATCACTCACCGCCAGCTTCACCAGTTCGCCACTGTTCTGAATCTGCTGAACAGAAGACTGAGCCGCCGAACGCAAGGCGCTCACCAGTCGTTCAATCTCCTCGGTCGATTGCTGGGTACGCTTGGCCAAGGCCCGCACTTCATCGGCGACGACCGCAAAGCCCCTGCCCTGCTCGCCGGCTCGAGCCGCTTCGATCGCGGCGTTGAGGGCCAACAGGTTGGTTTGCTCGGCCACACTCTTGATGACGCTCAGCACCGTACCGATGTTCTGGATTTCGGCACTCAAGCTTTCGATGCTCGAACTGGCCGAGGTGGCTGAATCCGCCAACTGTTCGATCCGCGCCATGCTCTGGCGCACCACCTGCTGGCCACTTTCAACCTTGTCGTCTGCCGTCTGCGCTGCCTGAGCGGCCTCCTCAGCATTACGCGCAACGTCGTGCACGGTGGCGGTCATCTGGTTCATCGCAGTAGCAACCTGTTCGGTTTCTTCCTTCTGGCTGCTGACTTCAAGATTGGTCTGCTCGGTCACCGCCGACAGCGACTGCGCTGAACTGGCCAACTGCTCGATACCCGCCTGCAAACCGCTGACAATACTGCTGAGCCCTGCGCCCATCTGCTGCATGGCCTGCATCAACTGCCCGATCTCATCACGACGGGTCACTTCAACCGTTGCACTCAAATCGCCAGAGGCAATCTGTTGAGCAACCCGGATCACGCTGCGCAGCGGTGCCACGATCAACCGGGTAATCACCCAGGCCGCAATCAGCCCGACCAGCAGCGCCAGCGCCGAGGAACCGATGATCAGCATCGAATTCTTTTTCAGCTCCGCCTGCATCGACTGGTCTTCGGCGACATAGGCCTGGTCCACCCGCTCCATCACCTGAGCAGCGCGCTGATGGAGTTGCTCATAGACGGTTTTTTCCTGCGCCAGCAGGCCGGTGTATTCGGCGAGTTTTTCGCTGAATCCGCCAATGTGCCCGACCACTTCATTAAGGACCGTCTGGTAACCCTCATCCTTGACCGTGGTTTTCAACTGCTCGGCCTGGGTCAGCGCCTGGTCGGCCTGCTCGATCTTGCCCTGCCCTGCGCTGTCATCGCCTTTGCGACTCAGGTCCAGGCGCACGCGCGCTTCGTTCATGGCCTGCAACATCAACCGCGACACCTGGCTGACCTGATTGGCCTGTTCGATGAACTGCCCCCCGTCCTTGCCTTCGGATTCCTTCAAGGTATAAGCGCCGTCATCGGCCAGCCCGGCCTGCAGCACGTCGAGGTTATTGGCCACGCTGGACACCGACCAACTGGCCATCTCCAGCGCCAGGTCCTTGCCCTGGCTGAGCGAGACGAACTCGTCGAAGGCCTTGCGATAAGCCCCCAACGACTGCTCCACATCATTCATCACCGGCACGTTGGCCGCAGACGCCGCTTTCAGTTGGGTTGCCAGGGCGATCAAGCCGTCAACGCCCTTGCGTAGCGCATCAGCGGTTTTCGGGTTGCCGTGCAAAGCGTATTCCTGCTCGAGCAGTCTCACCTTGAGCAAACCGCTGTTGAGCGACGACATCTGCTTGAGCCCATCAAAGCGCTGGCTGATGGTTTGCAGTGACCAAACGCCGATGGCCGCCACCAAGGCGGTCAACAGCAGCACCAGTACAAAACCGACACCCAGTTTTTTCGCCATACCGAGGTTGGCAAAACGTCCTTGCACGGCCGAAATCATTGCACTTAGTCCCCTGACATAGTCTGTTGACGCAGATTCGCAACGGGCCTGTATCAACACAAGTCTCTGGCGTCTGAATAATGGCAAAAAGCTACGCTTGCGTCGTTTTCAGAACGCTTGAGGTCGATCCAGAGCGGTGGCCTTAAAAAACGCTCGCGCTCGCGGATCACAGGCATAGGCCACATTGATACGCTGCCAGTCACCGGCCTCTGCGGCGGGACTGAATGCCGTCGCAGAAGACAACAGGACACCGAAGCGCTGGGCTTGTTTGCGCACCTGAGCGTAGTCGGACATCCGTGATCGCGCCCAGATGAACAATCCCCCGGCCGGCTTGCCGAAAACCTCCCATTCGGCGTCTTCCAGCACTTGCAGCGCAGCTTCCCTGTCATTGCTTAAACGCTGGCGCTGGCGCTGGACCAGTTTGCCGTAGGCACCGCTGGCCAAAAGGCTTGCCAGCACCGACTCGCAAAACCGTGAAGCGCCCATGCTGCTGATCATCTTGACCTCGGCCAGCCGCGATATAACCCCGGCGCCGGCCACTACAAAACCGACCCGCAACGAACTGCTGAGGGTTTTGGAGTAGCTGCCGACGTAGATCACGTTGTCATCGATACCCAACGCAGCGAGGCGCGTACCGGGGCCGCTGTGCAAATCCGCATAGACGTCGTCTTCGATTACCAGAAGGCCATGGGCTTTGGCCAGTTGCACAACCCGTTGCGCCACCACCGGCGCCAGGCTGCTGCCAGTGGGATTTTGATAGAAGCTATTGATAAAGATCCCGCAGGGCCGGTACTGGACCAGCAGCGCCTCGAGCGCGTCAATGTCCGGCCCGCGCGGGGTTCGCGGGACCTCGATCATGTTGACCCCGTGCAATTTGAGCAGGTCGAACAGCAAGCAATAACCGGGACTTTCCACCACCACGCAATCACCCGGTTTGAACAAGGTCCGCACGATCAGGTCCAGCCCCTGACTGGCCCCCGCCGTTGTCAGGATTCGGCTTTCCTCCACCACGATATCCAGCTGTTTCAGGCGTTTGTGGATCTGCAGACGCAAGGCTGGCAGGCCCAGCGGCGTGCTGTAGTTGAACAGGCCGGCCATGTCGGTGCGACTGACCTGGCGGATCGCGTAGCTCAGGTCGTCAGTTTCACGCCAGCTCTCGGGCAGTCCGCCACATCCCAGCTTGAGTCGGCCCGAGGTGCCGCCCTGTGTCCTTTCTGCCCCCTCGAACCAGGGACAATCCTGTTGCCCCTGGGCGGCCAACGCTGGGATGGCAACAATGAAACCGGCGCCATGACGCGGAGCCAGCACCCCTTGAGCCACCAGACGCTCACAGGCCTCAGCGACGCTGGACTGACTGAGCAAATTGATCCGGGCGATTTGCCGCACAGAAGGCAAACGCGTCCCCGGTGGCACCTCGCCACGGCACAGCCAGCAGGCTAGCGCGTCGACGATTTGCTGTACGACCGGCACCAATGCCTGTCGATCGATTCTCAACTCCATGAGCAAGCAAACTCCTGTCCGTTTTGCGGGAAACAGTTAATCACAAGAGCGGTCGATCAGTTGTGCGACAAAACCGCCAAAACCCTCGGTTCTAACCATTTGAAACACATTGTCCGCCCCCTTTAAGGAACCGAAAAAAAACCCGCACAAATGCGGGTTTTTTCCTACGTTTCACTGCCTGTATTCAGAACGCCGTAACACCACCGTCCACCGCTAGAGAATGCCCTGTGGTGAACGCTGCGCCGTCGCTGCACAGGTACAGCACCGCGCTGGCGATTTCCTCGACCTTGCCGATGCGCCCGACCGGGTGCATCGCATTGGCGAACTCGCCTTTCTTCGGGTCGGCTTCATAGGCACGGCGGAACATGTCGGTGTCGATGACTGCCGGACACACCGCGTTCACCCGAATCTTTTTCTTGGCGTACTCGATGGCCGCCGATTTGGTCAGGCCGATCACTGCATGTTTCGACGCCGCGTAAATACTCATCTTCGGCGCAGCCCCGAGGCCGGCTACCGATGCGGTGTTGACGATCGCACCGCCGCCCTGGGCCAGCAGTAATGGCAACTGGTACTTCATGCACAACCAGACGCCTTTGACGTTGACGCCCATGATCGCGTCGAACTCGTCGACCGTACCTTCGGCCAGTTTGCCTTTCTCGATCTCGATGCCGGCATTGTTGAAGGCATAGTCGAGACGGCCGTAGGTATTGACCACCTCGTCCATCAGATTTTTTACATCGCTCTCCTGCGTGACGTTGCAGCGCACGAAGGTGGCTTCACCGCCAGCAGTACGAATCAGCGCCACGGTGTCCTCACCACCCGCCACGTCCAGGTCGGCCACTACCACTTTCAAGCCTTCAGCGGCAAATGCCTGGGCGGTCGCGCGGCCAATGCCATTGGCAGCGCCCGTCACAACGGCGACCCGGCCAGTAAACGTCATGCTCATTGTTATGTCCTCGAAGAGAAGATGCGGGGGATTGCGTGTTCGCAATCTAGCCACAAGGACCTGCGGCGCGGCAGCACTATCAAAAGGCCGGTTGGGTGTCCATGAGTGCCAGTGATAAAACCGCCGGGGCGACTATCACTGCACTGGATCGATGTGCATTCGCCGCATCAGCCAAACTTGCGGCATCGTTCATGAAGGTCTATCAACAAGTCTTCATTCATCTTGAGTGCCTGTCATGACTACCCAGATCAATCGCCAGTTCCTGCTCGCCAAACGTCCGGTGGGCGCGGCGACCCGCGAGACCTTCACCTATCAGGAAGTACCGGTCGGCGAACCGGCTGCGGGTCAGATCCTGGTCAAAAACGAATACCTGTCCCTGGACCCGGCCATGCGTGGCTGGATGAACGAGGGCAAGTCCTACATCCCGCCGGTCGGTATCGGCGAAGTGATGCGCGCATTGGGCGTAGGCAAAGTCGTTGCGTCGAATAATCCGGGCTTCGCAGTCGGGGACTACGTCAATGGTGCCTTGGGTGTGCAAGATTACTTCCTAGGCGAGCCACGAGGTTTCTACAAGGTCGATCCGAAACTGGCGCCTCTGCCGCGCTATCTGTCGGCGCTGGGCATGACCGGGATGACCGCCTATTTCGCCCTGCTCGATGTCGGCGCGCCGAAGGCTGGCGACACCGTGGTGCTGTCGGGCGCGGCCGGTGCAGTGGGCAGCATTGCCGGGCAGATCGCCAAGATCAAAGGTTGCCGGGTAATCGGCATTGCCGGGGGCGCGGACAAGTGCCGGTTCCTGATCGACGAACTGGGTTTTGACGGCGCCATCGATTACAAAAACGAAGACGTCCAGGCCGGTCTCAAGCGCGAATGCCCGAAAGGTGTCGATGTGTATTTCGATAACGTCGGCGGCGATATCCTCGACGCGGTGTTGAGTCGCCTGGCCATGAAGGCCCGGGTGGTGATCTGTGGCGCCATCAGCCAGTACAACAACAAGGAAGCGGTCAAAGGCCCGGCCAACTACCTGTCGCTGCTGGTCAACCGCGCGCGGATGGAAGGATTTGTGGTGATGGACTATGCCGCGCAGTTCGCCGCAGCCGGGCAGGAAATGGCCGGTTGGATGGCCAAGGGGCAACTCAAGAGCAAGGAAGATATTGTTGAAGGACTGGAGACGTTCCCGGAGACGCTGATGAAATTATTCAGCGGCGAGAATTTCGGGAAGTTGGTGTTGAAGGTTTAACCCCAAACAAATGTGGGAGCGAGCCTGCTCGCGATAGCGGTGGATCAGCCAACATTGATGTCGACTGACACTCCCTCATCGCGAGCAGGCTCGCTCCCACATGGGATCTTCAGCGTTTGGTTAAGCGAGTTCGGCCACTACGGCCGCCAACGCCTTCGCCGGATCCGCGGCCTGGCTGATCGGACGGCCGATTACCAGGTAATCGGAACCGGCATCCAGCGCCTGACGCGGCGTCAGAATGCGGCGCTGATCGTCCTGGGCGCTGCCCGCCGGACGAATCCCCGGAGTGACCAGTTGCAACGACGGGTGCGCCGATTTCAGGGCCTGGGCTTCCAGTGCCGAACACACCAGACCGTCCAGCCCGGCTTTTTCCGCCAACGCGGCCAGGCGCAGCACTTGCTCCTGCGGCTCGATATCCAGACCGATACCCGCCAGGTCTTCACGCTCCATGCTGGTCAGCACGGTCACGCCGATCAGCAAGGGTTTCGGACCGGTGCGCTGGTCAAGCACTTCGCGGCACGCGGCCATCATGCGCAAACCACCGGAGCAGTGCACATTGACCATCCACACGCCCATCTCCGCAGCCGCCTTGACGGCCATGGCGGTGGTGTTCGGGATGTCATGGAACTTGAGGTCCAGGAACACTTCGAAGCCCTTGTCACGCAAGGTGCCAACGATTTCCGAAGCACAGCTGGTGAACAGTTCTTTACCGACTTTGACCCGGCACAGCTTCGGGTCCAACTGATCGGCCAGCTTCAGTGCGGCGTCACGAGTGGGAAAATCCAGGGCGACGATGATAGGAGTCTGGCAGGCGGACATGAGTGGGCTCTCAGGCAGGTCGAAATCGGCGCGCATTGTAGCGGAACCAGCGCCTCTGCGGGACCCGATGATCGGTAATTCGTCGAGGCGGCTCAAGCAAGACTAGCCCTTGCCCCCATTGTGTCGAGTCAGAGCGTTACCGAACGCAGGATAGCGACAGCAATGGCGCAGGTTCTGTGGGCCTGATCTCAAGGTCGGCGATCCTCGACCCGAGCCTGACTCTTGCTCCAGTCGTTCAGCAGGCTGTAGGCCACCGCCAACAACGTCGGGCCGATGAACAAGCCAATAAACCCGAAGGCAATCAGCCCGCCAAACACCCCGAGCAGGACAATCACCAGCGGCAAATTACCGCCCCGGCTGATCAGGTACGGCTTGAGCACGTTGTCGACGCCGCTGATGATGAACATCCCCCAAACCCCGAGAAACACCGCCATCCCGTACTCGCCCTTCCAGGCCAGCCAGGCCGTGGCCGGAATCCACACCAGTGGCGGCCCCATTGGAATCAGGCTCAACAAAAACGTGACGATCCCCAGCACCAGCGCCCCGGGAACCCCAGCAATCAAAAACCCGATCAACGCCAGAACCGCCTGGGCCGCCGCCGTCCCGATCACGCCGTTCACTACCCGCTGCACTGTGCCTGCCACCAACTCAATGTAATACCCGGCACGGTCACCAATCAGACGTTCCAGCAACCCGTGAACAAATGCCGCCAGACGCGGCCCGTCACGGTAGAAAAAGAACACGAAGACGATACTCAACGTCAGCTCAAGTATCCCGCCGCCAATTTGTGCACTGCGCGCCAGCAGCCAATTGCCGACCTGGCCCAGATAAGGCTTGACCGCCAGCATCATCGCCGCGCCTTGTTGATCGATGCTGTTCCAGAGCCCCACCAGCCGCTCGCCTACCAGGGGAATACTACCCAGCCAGGTCGGCGCTTCCGGCAGTCCGTCGACCTGCACATCCTTGATGAGCGCCGTGGCATCACGCACATGGTCCGCGAGGTTGAACCCCAGCCAGACCAACGGCAACGCCACCAGCAACATCCAGCCCAGCGTCAGCACCGCGGCCGCCAGAGATTCGCGACCATTGAGCAACCGCGTGAGCAAACGCATCAGCGGCCAACTGGCAAACGCCAGCACCGCGCCCCAGAAAAGCGCCGACCAGAACGGCGCCATCACCCAGAAGCTCGCGCCAAACAGCACCAGGAGCAGGATCTGCACCAACAGCCGATCGTTATTGATCATCTAAATCTCGAAAAAAGTCAGTCCGCAAAAGAGTAGGCGAACGCAGCGTGTGCGTTCGCCGGATAAAGCTTATCGCAACAGTTGGATGTGCAAGCCAGCACCTTCGACACTACCCGCTTCCATCCTGGCGGTACGCACACCCTGCCCGATCAGTGCCTGACGCCAGGCTTCAGCCTTCGGCCCGGAAATACTGACCCGCAATGTGGTGTCCAAATTCAACCCGCGCGAGATCAGGCGCAGCCAGGTTTCGTCAGGATCGCCGGTCAGTTTGGGGAAATCGAGTTCACCGGTGCTTTTGAGCTCTCGCAGCAAGGTTGCAGAAGTCGGCAGCAAATCGCCCAGCGGCGCGGCGGCGTCAAACTGTTCGACGTGCAGATAAGCTTTGCGATTGCCGCGCGTGATGCTGTAAAGCGCTACCAGCGTGTTGTCCTGCGGGGCCGCCAGGCGCAACAGCAAATAGGCTTGCTGATCATCGGCACCATAAAGCTTGGCATTGCCGAAGACATCATTGGCCCACAGGCTGCTTTCGCCGCAATCTCGGGCCTGGCACCAGAACAGCAACTGGGCATCCTGCTTCTGCAAGGCTTCACGAGCGGCGGTGAAGGCCTCGGTGGAGGAATGCTCCGGTGGCAACTCGTAGGTTACCGAAGTGGCTTGCCCTCGGGCAGCGACCTGGCCGTCAAAGCGCAACTGGCCGCTGATTTTGCGGATTGAGCCCAGTGGATAGATCCGCTCGAGTTCGGCGACCGGACGATAGTCAACGATCTGCGCATCGGCCATACGCGGCACGACCGGCAGGTCCTGACTGCCCGGGACATCGGCGGCAAATAACAGCGGACTGAAGCAACACAGCGCCAGCAGACTGAATGAACGCATGGATAGACTCATCGGATCAGCATGGCCTGGGCACCCTTGATGATACTGGCGTCATCGATGCGCTCAGGCACCAGCAAACCGCGCTGTACCGCCGGACGCGCCTCCATGGTTGCCATCCAGCGCTGCAGGGCCGGCAAACCTTCGACCTCGACACCCGACCATTCATGGCCACGGACCCACGGATAAGTGGCGATGTCGGCAATGCTGTATTCACCGGCCAGAAACTCCACGGCTTGCAGACGCGTGTCGAGCACTTCATAGAGGCGGCGGGTTTCATGCTGATAGCGATCGATGGCGCCCTGGAGCTTCTCGGGGAAGTAACGGAAAAACACGTTGGCCTGACCTTGCATCGGGCCGATCCCCCCCATCTGGAACATCAGCCATTGCAATGCCACTGAACGCCCCTTGGGGTCTTTTGGCAGCAGTTTGCCGCTCAGTTCCGCCAGGTAAATCAGGATCGCACCGGATTCGAACACGGCGAAATCGCCGTTGGCGCGATCGACAATCGCCGGAATCCGGCCATTGGGATTGATCTTGAGGAAGCCCTCGGACTTCTGTTCCTTTTTGTCGAAACTCAAGGCGTGCACCGTGTAGGGCAGGCCGAGTTCCTCGAGCACGATAGAGACCTTGTGGCCATTCGGGGTCGCAGCGGTGTAGAGATCTATCATGGTTGTCTCCCATTTCAACCCGCCCAGCCTCGACAGTTGCCCGGCGCAAGTCAAGGAACGGCGAAGAACCGATTGAAACAGTCTGCGACAAGCTCGGCACCGGGTTCGTCATTCAGGTGCAAATGATGGCCGCCAGGCAGCTGTTCCCGGCTAAAGGGTAGACGCTCCAGCAACTCGGGATGTTTGGCGAGCATACCGTCGGCAGCCACCAGCAGTTTTGCAGGACAACTGACCCGCTGGACGAAGGCCATCGCCTGTTCAGAGGTCAGACGCAGCGGCGATGGTAGGGTCAGGCGGTTATCGGTGCGCCAGGTATAACCGCCCGGCACCGGCATCAATCCACGTTGGGCCAGCAGTTCTGCGGCTTCGCGACTGACAGCGACCAAGCCTTTCATGCGCGCCTCGATGGCCCGGTCGAGGGTGTGGTAGACCGGTTTGCGCTTCTCGCGCAAATCCAGCTGCGCTTGCAAGGCCATGCCCATCCGTTCGGCAGCGTTTTCGCCCTTGTCTGTAGGAGGAATGACGCCGTCGATCAACGCCAGGTGCGTCACGCGTTGCGGTAACGAACCGGCCAGCACCAGCGAAACGATCGCGCCCATGGAATGCCCCAGCAACCCGAAGCGCTTCCAGCCCAATTGCTCGGCCACTTGCAGCACGTCATGGGCATAGTCCCACAGCGCGTAACCGGCACCGCTCGGCCGATGCCCGGAATGACCGTGACCGGCCATGTCCAGTGCGATGATGCGCAAGCCTTTGAGCTTCGGCGCCAGCCGGGCGAAGCTGTTGGCGTTGTCCAGCCAGCCATGCAAGGCGATCACCGGCATGCCGTCTTCGGGGCCAAACAAATGCGCCGCCAACTCGATGTGCGGCAGGCTCAGGCGAACTTCTTCAACGACATTGCTCATGCGCAATCCTGTTGGTGGCGACCGTCCCACCGGCTGAGCAGGTTCTTCAGCAGCGTGGCCGTGTCCTGGGGACGTTCGAGGGGAAACATGTGGCCGCCAGGCATGGTCAGGGACTCGCCCAGCGGCAAGCGCCCCACGAGGCTTGCGTGATGACGCATCACCACCCGGCTCTTGTGCCCGCGAACCACCGCCAGCGGCACTTTCAGTTGCCGTGTGCGGCCGGGACTGGTGTGCGGCACGCCGCGGTAGATACTGATTTCCGTGGCCGGGTCGAAGCGCAGGCGCAACCGGTCGCCCACCTTGTGCAAGCCATGTTGCAGGTAAGCGTCGAAGCATTCCGGGTCGAAGCCGCGAAACAGGGTTTTGCCCGCGAAATAGTGTCGGGCCGCTTCCAGATCGGTGAACTCTTCCCGCCGTCCCAACGTACGGCCGGCCGGGGTGAGTCGATCGATGAAACCGAAGCGTTTGGCAGCGCGGATCACCCATTGATCAGCGCGGGTCAGCACCGGCGAATCAAGCATCACCACGCCGCGATAGAGCTCGGGGCACCGCAACGCCGCGTGCAGATGCAACACGCCACCGAAGGAATGGCCTACGCCCCACACCGGTTCCGGTTGTTGCTCGAGGTGATGAATCAACTCGTCGACCAGGTTGTACCAGTTGTCATCCGCCGGAAAACGCGGGTCATGGGCGTGCTGCTGCAGATGCGTCACCTGGTACTCGGGCGCCAGCGCCGCGAATAACTTGCCGTAGGTGCCCGAGGGAAACCCGTTGGCGTGGGCGAAAAATATCTGTTGCGACATACCGGTGATCCATCAACGAAAACGAGGGTTGATTGTCCGTAAGACGACGTCCTACAGCAATGACCGTAAGTGCCAGGAATGATGACAGTCCGGTCAAGGAGGCTGCGTTCGGCTGCTACATGGAAAGCGTTTCAGCGGGAGGGTGAATTCTCACCCAATGGCACCACCGCCATGGTCAACCGCGACACACAACTCACCTTGCCCTCATCGCTGGTCAAACGGATATCCCAGACATGCGTCGTGCGGCCAATGTGAATCGGCCTGGCCACCGCGGTGACCCGCCCACTGCGCAAGCCGCGCAAATGGTTGGCGTTGATTTCCAGGCCCACGCAGTAAAACTTGCTGGCGTCGATGCACAGGTAACTGGCCATCGAGCCGACCGTTTCGGCCAGCACCACCGAGGCGCCGCCGTGCAGCAAGCCGTAAGGCTGGTGAGTGCGATGGTCGATGACCATGCTCGCGGTCAGGGACTCGTCGTCGAAGGCTTCGAAGCGAATATCCAGCACTTCACCGATGGTATTTTTCCGGGTTTCGTTCAAATGTTCGATGCTGGGAGTAGTACGCCACAAACTCATAGTTACTTTCCTTTGTAGGTTTTATTCGTGACTCAATCCTGCCACAGCACCGCTTCACTGCGCTCGCTCCATTCTTCGAAGCGGGCACCGTAGGCGGCTTCGATCACGTTGCGCTTGATCTTCAGGGTCGGCGTCAGAAAACCGTTTTCCACCGCCCAGCTGTCCTTGACCACCACCAATCGATGCAAGCGTTCGTGTTTGTCGAGGACGCCGTTGACCTCTTCCAGAAGTTTTTCCAGGCTTGAATGCAGGCCCGCCCGCGCCGTTCCGCTGGCGTCCTGCTGCCCGACCGCCGAGAGCACGCACAACCCCAGCGGCGCGCTCAGGCCATCGCCCACCACGCACACTTGCTCGATGCGCGAATGCTCCGCCAGACGATTCTCGATCGGTGCCGGGGCGACGTATTTGCCTTTGCTGGTCTTGAATATTTCCTTCAGTCGCCCGGTCAGGCGCAGGTTGCCTTCGGCGTCCTCCTCGCCTTTGTCACCGGTGCGCAGGAAGCCGTCTTCAGTGATGGTTTCGGCGGTTTTCTCGGGTTCCTTGAAATACCCGAGCATGGTCGCGCCGCTGCGCACCATGACCTCGCCCGACTCGGCGATCCGCACCTCGACCTCCGGGCAGGGCTTGCCGATCCAGCCGGGTTTGTTCTGGCCCGGCAGGCAAATGTGCGAATAGCCACAGCTTTCGGTCATGCCGTACACCTCCAGCACATCCAGCCCCAGCTTGCGGTACCACAGCAGCAAGGTCTGCGGCACTGGCGCGGCGCCGGACAAGGCGATGTGCAAGGCATCCAGCCCGAGCCCGACCAGGATTTTGTGGCCGACCCGCTTGCCGATAATCGGCAGCCCGAGCAGGAAGTCGAGGCGCTTTGCCGGGATCTTGCTGTACACGCCCATCTGGAATTTGGTCCAGATCCTCGGTACGCCGAACAGCGCTGTCGGTCGTGCACGGCGCAAATCAGTAAGGAAGGTGTCGAGGCTCTCGGCAAAAAACACCGTTTGTCCGGTATAGATCGACGCCAGTTCGACGAACATCCGTTCGGCGACATGGCACAGCGGCAGGTAGGACAGCAACCGATCCGACTCATTCAAGCCAAACAACTGCGTGCCGCGAGTGGTGGCAAACCCCAGGTTGGCGAAACTGTGCATCACGCCTTTGGGCATACCGGTGGTGCCGGAGGTGTAAATGATGGTCGCCAACTGGTCGCCGGACGGCTTGGGATCGTCCTGGATCGGTGAGCTCTTTTGCAGGTCGGCCCAGCTGTAGTCGAACGTTCCAGAAGGATGCAACGGCAGGCTGATCGTCGGCAGATCGGGGCTGACCCCACGAGACATGCCGGGCCAGTCATCGAGTTTGCCGATGAACGCCAGCGCCGCTTCGGAGTGTTCAAGGACCTGGGCCACGGTCTCGGCGGTGAGGTTCGGGTAGAGCGGCACCGACACGTGCCCGGCCATCCAGATCGCCAGGTCGGCGATGATCCAGTGCGCGCAGTTTTTCGAGATCAGGGCGATGTGGCTGCCTTGGGGCAGTTCGCGCGCGCGCAACCAATGTGCGGCGCAGCGCGCCTGATGACCGACGTCGCCCCAGCTCAGGGTTTCGACCTGGCCGCCGCCCGTGGGCTGGACCAGAAAGCGCTGGCGGGGATGACGGGCCTCGCGCTCGTAGAAGACGTCCAGCGGCAAACGAAAAGCAGCAGGCATGCGACTCGCTCCTTTATTTTTGGTCTGGAGCAAGCGTAGTCAACCAAGCAAGTGCTTGGTTAAATTATTTGAGGGTAGAGCCAGATCAAAAGACCGCAGCCTTCGGCGGCTCCTACAGGCTGCGGTCTTTTGGCTTTCAAGGGTGTTTGATGCCGTTAAGCTTCATCGACCCGATCAGTAGTTCGTTGTGCTCAAGCTCGGCCAAGCCGGCGGTACTGACTTTTTCCGGTGGATAGCCGGCGCCGTGCTGCAGATAGCTCAGCAAATTGCCCACCAGCGGATTGTGACTGACCAGCAGGACGTTACTCACCGACACCAGCTGTTCTGCCACCTTGTCCGGGTCGGTATCCGGGGTCAGCCAATCGACCGTGCGGATCTCCGGTGCGAAATTCAGCGCCGTGCGCACAATTTCCGCAGTCTCCTGCGCTCGCAGGAAAGGACTGGCGTAAATGGCGGTGAGCGGCTGGCCGGCCAACTCGGCGGCAGTGCGCAGCACTTCTTCACGACCATGGGCAGTCAGTGCCCGCTCCGAATCAGGACGCTTGCCGTGTGGCTCGGCTTCACCATGACGCAGTATCCAGAGTTTCATAGCTTGGGCTCCTCATCTCGGGCCGGGTGTGGTGCCGGCGCCACAGTGTGCGGCGCTTCACCTTCCGGTGTACGCGGCGTCGGCCAGTCGGCGAACGGCCACGGTTTCTGGTCACTGTGGAAACTGCCGAATCGACCGATCTGCGCCAGGAACTGGCTCAGGCTGTCGCCGAAGTTCATCAGGCTGGCGCTCGGGGCGCCATATATCAAACGATAGATCAACTGCACCAGCACCACGGCGCCAAGGATGAACTGCGCCACTTGCCAGACCAGCACATAGACGATCATCCACAACACTCGCAGCAGGATGGATTCGTACTTGTCCTCTGTTTTCGGATCGTTCATGTCTCGCTCTCCCTGATGCTCAGTTGAAACCACTGGTGGAAATAAAGTCGACGTCGGTTTTCGGCTCGGCACGCATCAGTAGACCGATCACCTGCTCCAGCGTGCGCCCTTCGAACAGGATGGCATGCAGCCCGGCGACCAGCGGCATGTACACGCCCACCTCCTGAGCCTTGGTCTTGAGTACCTTGAGGGTGTTCACCCCTTCAGCGACTTCGCCCAGGCGCGTCACCGCTTCTTCAAGGCTCAGGCCCTGGCCGAGGGCGAACCCGACCTGGTAGTTACGGCTTTTGGGCGACGAGCAGGTGACGATCAGATCGCCCACGCCCGCCAAACCGAGGAAGGTCATCGGGTTGGCGCCCTGATTCACCGCAAAGCGGGTCATTTCCGCCAACGCCCGGGTGATCAGCATGCTCTTGGTGTTTTCGCCCATGCCCATCGCCACGGCCATGCCGGCAATGATCGCGTAGACGTTTTTCAACGCCCCGCCCAGCTCCACGCCATAGCGGTCGGCGCTGGCGTATACGCGAAAGGTCTTGCCGTGCAGCGCTTCCTGGACCCGCTGGCAGAGTTCTTCATCTTCGCTGGCGACCACCGTGGCGGTCAGCGCATGCTCGGCGATTTCACGGGCCAGGTTCGGCCCGGACAGCACGCCGATGCGCGCTTGCGGGGCGATCTCTTCGAAAATTTCGCTCATCAGTTTGAAGGTGTGGGCTTCGATGCCTTTGGTCAGGCTCACCAACAATTTGCCGTTCAAAACTTCGGCGTGCGGCATCAATACCGAGCGCAGCGCGCTGGACGGCAGTGCGACGAAGCACAGGTCGCAGGCTTGCAGGGTGGCCAGCAGGTCGGTGACCGCTTCCACGGCCGGCAGAATCTTGATGCCTTTGAGGTAACGCGGGTTCTCGCGATTGACCCGAATGGCCTCGGCCTGTTCGGGGTCACGCATCCACAGCCGGACCTGATGCCCGTTCTCGGCCAGCAGATTAGCCACGGCGGTACCAAAACTTCCGCCTCCCAGGACCGCAATTGGGCGCTGTTCAGTCATATGCAATCCGTTAATCCATACCAGTGGCGATGTCGGCATTATACGGAGCGCCCCAGTGGCGGCCAGCCCCCACATCAATTACCGACACTTGTAGGAAGAAGACTAAGAAAACCGAGGAAAATGCCCACAACGTGACTGGAAAAGTCATTGCGCTCAGTTAACATGCGCGCCAATTGTTCGCTATCAAGGATGTGTTGTGTCGTTTGGCTCTCCATCACCGCGCTCGCCGTTGGTACTGGCACTGCTCTTCAGTTCGCCATTGCTGGCCGACGACTTGTTCCTCGACAGCGAGCCGCTGCCGCAAGTATTGACCGCCACGCGGCTCAAGCAGTCGCCGGCCGCGGTACCGGGAAGCATGACGGTGATCGACAGCGAACTGATCAACGCCAGTGGCGCCCGGGACATCAGCGAGTTGTTGCGACTGGTACCGGGAATGATGGTCGGCAACATCAACGGCAACCAGGCGGCGGTGAACTATCACGGCACCAATGCGAGCGAAGCGCGACGCCTGCAAGTGTTGATCGACGGCCGCTCGGTATACCGCGCAGGCCTGGCCACGGTGGACTGGAGTGACATTCCGGTGGCCCTGGAAGACATCGAACGCATCGAAGTTTTTCGTGGCCCGAACACCGTCAGCTATGGCGCCAATGCGCTGATGGCGGTGGTCAATATCCTCACGCGCAACCCGGCCGACAGCCACGGCACGCGAATGAAAGTCAGCCGTGGGCAGCGCGGCATCGACGACTTTTACGCCAGCCAGGGCGTGGGCTGGGACGGCGGCGACCTGCGCCTGTCGCTGTCCGGCCAGCAAGACAACGGCTTCGACTCGGACCGCAACGGCACCGATTACCGCGACAGCCGCCGTTTGAACCGCTTCAACCTCGCCGTCAGCCAGACGCTCACGGAAAACCAGAGTATCGACTGGCAATTGAATGCCAAAGAGGGGAGCAACCAGCGGCCGTATACCTACCGCCCGGTCTTCTCTGGGATTACCGATGCCGGGAACAATTCCGACGTCATCGCCAAGGACTATGCCGGTTCGCTGCGCTGGAACCTCGACATCAATCCCGATCACAGCCTTTACGTTCAGGGCTCGGCACAGCACTGGGATCGCCAGCAGACCTGGCGTGCCTGCGATGCCGAGGTTTCGTTCAGCCCGCAGTTGACCGAACTCTGGCAGCTCAGCCCGAATTACACCGAACGCCTGGCGCGCAACATGGAGCGCTACACCGGTCCCGGCGCACCCGCAGGTGACCCGACCCAGCGCGCACTGGCCAATCAAGTGCTCGACCAATGGCGCAACGGCGCCCGGCAAACCCTCTGTGGCGATATTGACCAGAGCACCCGGGAATCGCGCTACGACCTTGAATTGCAGGACACCCTCAGCCTGTCCGACAGTCTGCGGCTGGTCAGCGGCATGAACTATCGTTACGACCGGGCAAATTCCGAGACCTACTTCAATGGCACCCTCGACGACACCACCTGGCGGGCGTTCGGCCAACTCGAGTGGCGCGCCACCGAGCATTGGTTGCTGCAGGGCGGTGCGATGTTCGAAGACACGCAATTGATCGGCAGTTCGCTCACCCCGCGGGTGGCGGTCAACTACCTGATCAACCCGCGCCATGGCCTGCGCGCGGTGTACTCGGAAGCCATCCGCTCGCCGGACATGTTCGAGAACAACGTCAACTGGAGCTATCAGGTGAAGAGCCTGCGCCCCGGCGCCTATGGCCAGTCCAGTGCCCGTTATTTCGTCAAGACCCGTGGCCCCGGCGACCTCGAACAGGAACACATGCGCTCCCGGGAGCTGGGCTACAACGGCTACTTTGCCGAAGCGGGGCTGGCGGTCGATGTAAAACTGTTCTACGACGAAATCACCGGGATGATCAGCGAACCGTTGCGCAACAATCAGTACATCGCCAGCAACTCGAACAGCGCACGCTTCTCCGGGGCAGAAACCCAACTCGACTGGCAAATCAGCAGCGCCGATCGCCTGCGTCTGACCTATGCCTACGTCGATGCCGAGGCGAGCAACCCTCAGGATGCACAACAAACCGCGCGAAACAGCGGTTCCGCCGGTTGGCTGCGCACCTGGGGCCATGGCTGGAACAGCGCGCTCTTCTACTATGGGGACGATGCCCTGAACGGCTACCGCTTCGAACGGGTCGACACGCGCATCGCCAAACGCATCGGCCTGGGCAAGGCCAGCCTGGAACTGGCCGGGGTGCTTCAGCAACGCCTCGACAACCAGCCCACAACCTTCCTCGACAACAACTACGACGAGCGCCGAGTGCTTTACTTCAGCGCAGAGTTGGCGTTCTAAGGTGCTGTGTAGCCCGTCACGCAAAACGCCAATCCTTGGCCGCCTGCTGGCCGGGTTGTGCCTGGTGTTTACCGGACTGCTGAGCAGCCTGCCGGCCAGCGCCGCGGACATTTTGATGACCGGCGCGGAGGACGGTCCGGCCATGCAATCCTTCACCCAGGCCCTGAGCACCTTGCGGTCTGCCGATAACGTGCGCTTCCAGCCACTGGCCAGTCTGCCGGCGCCAGGCAAGCTGCCCGCCGGGACCCGTTTGATTCTGCTCGATCTGCCGAGCCTCGACTGGCGTCTGCAAGACGCCCAAGGCCCGGCGACGCTGGTGCTGCGCATCAGCCGCCTGCAAGCCCGCCAGCGTCTGGGGACCACCCTGCCCCCGCGCCTCAGCCTACTCTGGAGCGACCCGCCGCTGGACCGCCAATTGCGCCTTACCCGATTGCTGCTGCCGCAGGTCAAACGGGTCGGCGTGCTCTTTGACAGCCACAGCGAATTCCTTTTGCAGGAATTGCATCAGGCCGCCCACTCCCTGGGCCTTGAGGTGGTCACCGAGCGCTGGGACAACACCAACGACAGTCGGCCGTTGCAGAACTTGCTGAAGAACAGCGACGTGTTGCTGGGCCTCGACGATCCCGACCTGTACAACCCGAAAACCGTGAAAAACCTGTTGCTCAGCAGCTATGCACGGCAAATGGCGCTGATCGGACCTAACGCCGGGTTCGTCAGGGCCGGGAGCCTGGCCAGCACCTACAGCGATCAGAGCGATTGGCTGGCAATGCTCGACGAACTGCTCGACCGGCCACCGGCCACCTGGCCTCGCGCGCACTACCCGCAACGCTTCAAAGTCTTGAGTAACGCGCAAGTGGCTCGTTCATTAGGTATTGAACAGATGGACGACGCGTCTGTCGCAACACAGTTGGCCGAAGGAGAAAATCGCCCATGACCTTCCGTCGCCGTTGGGACATCAACACCCGCACACAAATCATCAGCCTCGGCCCTGCCCTGTTGCTGACGTTGCTGTTGATCAGCTTCTTTACCTTCGTGCGGATCCAGGACCTGCGTCAGGAGCTCAATCACACCGGGCAACTGATCGCCAACCAACTGGCGCCGGCTACCGAATACGGGGTGATCTCGGGCAACAATGAGGTGCTCGACAGTTTGCTCAAGGCGACCCTGGCCACGCCCAATGTGCGCTTTCTGGAAGTCCAGGACAGCGCCAACCGGATTCTGGTGTACGTCGAGCAACCGTCGCAAACTCACAACCGCTCACACCAGGTCGAAGTGTTCCAGGCCCCCGTGCGGCTGCAACGCATCCAGCTGCACAATGATTTCCTGCAGGGCAGCCGCGTCGCCAACGCGGCGCCCACCGAGGATTATCTGGGTCGGGTGATCGTCGGCCTGTCCAATGACGCCTTCAGCCAGCGTCAACAGGAAATCCTGCTCAAGGCCGGGATCCTGGCGCTGTTCGCCCTGCTGTTTACTTTTCTGCTGGCCCGGCGCCTGGCCGGCAGCCTGTCGCAACCGATCCGCGACATCGGCAACGCGGTCAAGGCGATTCAGGACGGCGACTACAAAACGCCGCTGCCGATCGTCGACGACACTGAGCTGGGCGCGCTGTCCCAACACATCAACAACCTCGCCAGCGGGCTCGAACAAGCCAGCCGCGAACAGCATCAAGCGATGGCGCAGTTGATCCAGACGCGCGAGGAAGCGGAAAAAGCCAACAATGCCAAATCCGATTTCCTAGCGATGATGAGCCACGAACTGCGCACGCCGATGAATGGCGTGCTGGGCATGCTGCAACTGCTGGAAACCACCGAGATGACCGAGGAGCAGGTCGAATACGCGGCGCTCGCCTCGGAGTCCACCGAACACCTGCTCAAAGTCATCAACGACATTCTCGATTTCTCGCGCATCGAGCGTTCGGAACTGGAGCTGGAGCACATTCCATTCAACCTCGCAGACCTGATCGCCAGTTGTGCCCAGTCGTTCTCGCACAGCGCCGCGCAACGCGGCCTCGACCTGGCGTTGTCGATCCCGGACGACATGCGCGCGTTGCAGGTGCAGGGCGACCCGACGCGGATCCGGCAGATCCTGGTCAACTTGATCGGCAACGCTCTGAAATTCACCGAACAGGGCCGCGTCAGCATTGAACCGCAATGGCAATCGCTGGACCACGAACTGCTGTGGTTCACCTGCACTGTGCGCGACAGCGGAATTGGGATCTCGGCTGAAAGCCTGGAATTGATGTTCAACGCCTTCCAACAGGCCGACAGCTCTATTTCCAGGCGATACGGTGGCACCGGGCTGGGCCTGCCGATTGCTCGCACGCTGGCTGAACGCATGGGCGGCACGTTGCGCGCCCAGAGCGAGGAAGGTCGCGGCTCGGTATTCACCCTGGAAATCCCGCTGGCGCTCTATAAACAGACGCCACCCGTGCTGGCGCCACGCATACCGACCGGCAGCGGTGATGGCGAAGGGCGCAACGTGTTGCTGGTGGAAGACAATCCGGTCAATCAGACGGTCATCGAGGCAATGTTGCGCAGTCTGGGCTTTACTGTCAGCGTCGTCACCGATGGCGCGCAGGCCGTGCGCAGTGCGGAGAGTCTGATTTTCGAAGCAATTCTGATGGATTGCCGGCTACCGATCATCGACGGCTACGAGGCCACCCGACAGATTCGCCAATTACCCGGCTGCACAGACTTGCCGATCATCGCGCTGACCGCCAACGCCTTGCAGGGCGACCGCGAAGCCTGTTTATCGGCGGGAATGAACGATTACCTGGCCAAGCCCTTCAAACGCACAGATTTGCAGCAAATTCTGCAGCGCTGGGTGCAGTAGTGCAGGCCTTTCGGCTATCTGCGACTGGCGTGAAAGGCGAAAGTGCGGCAGTCTTAGGCACCCGAACAGGCCCGAAAAGGGGCTTGAATAATAATTTCAGTGCACAAGTGTACATTCATGTCCTTGGTGCTGTGACTTTCACCACAACGCAATAGTCTATGAGTAGGCTGCTGACTCGAGGCATGAACGCTTCGATCGGCCGGGAAGATTTGCCCCACCTGCCGCATGGGACTATTGAGGAGCTCGCATGACCCAACAAAACGCCTTTACTCGGGAAGACCTGCTGCGCTGCAGTCGCGGTGAGCTGTTCGGCCCAGGTAACGCACAACTGCCCGCCCCGAACATGTTGATGGTGGATCGCATCACCCATATCAGCGCCGAGGGTGGCAAGTACGGCAAGGGTGAATTGGTCGCCGAGCTGGATATCACTCCGGACCTGTGGTTCTTCGCCTGCCATTTCGAAGGCGATCCGGTGATGCCAGGCTGCCTGGGCCTCGACGCCATGTGGCAACTGGTCGGTTTCTTCCTCGGCTGGCAAGGTCTGCCGGGCCGCGGTCGCGCCCTGGGTTCGGGCGAAGTGAAATTCTTTGGTCAGGTTCTGCCGACCGCCAAGAAAGTAACCTATAACATTCAGATCAAGCGTGTACTGAAAGGCAAGCTGAACCTGGCCATCGCCGATGGTTCGGTCAGCGTCGACGGCCGCGAGATCTACACCGCCGAAGGCCTTCGGGTCGGCGTTTTCACCTCCACTGACAACTTCTAAGGGTTATCCGCATGCGCCGCGTCGTTATCACTGGTCTGGGCATCGTTTCGTGCCTGGGCAATGACAAAGAGACCGTCTCCGCTAACCTGCGTGCAAGCCGCCCTGGCATCCGGTTCAACCCGGAATATGCCGAAATGGGTCTGCGTAGCCAGGTTTCCGGCTCCATTGACCTTCCCCTCGAAGAGCTGATCGATCGCAAGATCTATCGCTTCGTCGGCCACGCGGCGGCTTACGCCTACCTGGCCATGAAAGACGCCATCGCCGACTCCGGTCTGACCGATGAGCAAGTCTCCAATCCGCGTACCGGCCTGATCGCCGGTTCCGGTGGTGCCTCCACGCTGAACCAGATGGAAGCGCTGGACATCCTGCGCGAGAAAGGCGTGAAACGCGTTGGCCCATACCGTGTAACGCGGACCATGAGCAGCACCGTTTCCGCTTGCCTGGCCACGCCGTTCAAGATCAAGGGCCTGAACTACTCCATCGCATCTGCCTGCGCCACCAGTGCTCACTGCATCGGTAACGCCATGGAACAGATCCAGATGGGCAAGCAGGACATCGTGTTCGCCGGTGGCGGTGAAGAAGAGCATTGGAGCCAATCGTTCCTGTTCGACGCCATGGGCGCACTGTCCAGCCAGTACAACGAAACCCCGGAAAAAGCTTCCCGTGCCTACGACGCCAAGCGTGACGGTTTCGTCATCGCTGGCGGTGGCGGCATGGTCGTGGTCGAAGAGCTGGAACACGCTCTGGCCCGTGGCGCGAAGATCTACGCGGAAATCGTTGGCTACGGCGCAACCTCCGACGGCTACGACATGGTCGCTCCAAGCGGCGAAGGCGCCATCCGCTGCATGCAGATGGCCATGTCCACCGTTGACGCTCCGATCGACTACCTGAACACCCACGGCACCTCGACTCCGGTCGGCGACGTCATGGAAATGAAAGGTGTGCGTGAAGTGTTCGGTGACAAGGCTCCGGCCATCAGCTCCACCAAGAGCCTGTCGGGTCACTCCCTGGGCGCCGCCGGCGTTCACGAAGCGATCTACTGCATGCTGATGATGGAAGGCAACTTCATGGCGGGTTCCGCCAACATCGACGAACTGGACCCGGAAGTGGCTGACATGCCGATCCTGACCAAGACTCGTGAAGACGCCACCATCAACACCGTGATGAGCAACAGCTTCGGCTTCGGTGGCACCAATGCCACGCTGGTACTGAAGCGCTGGGCCGGTAAGTAATACCCCGCCCTTCTAAGCTGCACACAAAAACGCCCCGACTGGTTCGGGGCGTTTTTTTGTGCCTGAAAGATTGAACACCGCAATCCTGTGGGAGCGAGCCTGCTCGCGATGACGGCACCACATTCAACATTTCTGTATGAATGAGACCGCTATCGCGAGCAGGCTCACTCCCACAGGTTTTGTGTGAAGCCAGACATTTTCGTCAATGCGAACATGAAGCTTTTGTCATGAAACCCAGCGGCCTGCGACCAAATGCCACGTGTTTCAAGGGCTGCAGGATTTTCTCTGATTTTGCAAAAATCCGTTACCAAACTCGGCCATTTACTTAGCAGGCTAACCAAACCTATAACGGAGTCCTGCACACGCCTTGCTGCAGATAACAGAGATTGGAGCTAGCAGATGTCTGTAAAAGTAACTGAACGCGACGATTCACATAAGTCCCACGAAGGCATAGCCGCCGGTATCCGGATCTGGGACGTGCATCAACAAGACATGCTGGTGGGGATGTTCCACTCCGAAACCGATGCCCACAGCTACAAGGCCGAACTGGAAAAACTGGAGCAGCAACGAGCGCTCCAATCCGCATAAGCAATGACAGCATTAAAAACGACAAACCCCGCCATGAGCGGGGTTTGTCGTTGTTGCAGCCTTTATCGGCTTACCACATCAGATCGTCCGGGATCTGATAGGCCGCGTACGGATCGTCTTCGGCAGCGACTTCTTCGGTTTTCACGTTCATCTGCACGATACGCTGTGGATCGCGCTCCTGGATCTTCAGGGCCGCCTCACGCGGGATCACTTCATAACCGCCGGCGTGATGCACGATGGCCAGCGAACCGCTGCTGAGCTTGTTGCGCATCAGCGTGTTGACGCAGATGCGCTTGACCTTCTTGTCGTCGACGAAGTTGTAGTAGTCCTCGGTCGTCAGCTTCGGCAGACGCGAGACTTCGATCAACTGTTTGACCTGGGCCGCGCGAGCCTTGGCCTCGGCCTTCTCCTGTTGCTGGCGGTTCAGCTCCTGATCGCGCTTGACCTTCTCGGCCATGGCTTCCTGAGCCGCCCGCTGCTGCGAGTCATCAAGTTCGATCTGACCTTTGTGGGCCAGACGCTGCTGTTTCTGCTTCTCTTTGCCGACCTGTTTGGCCTGCTTCTGGTTGACCAGCCCTGCTTTGAGCAACTGGTCGCGAAGGGAAATGCTCATGGTGCTTATTACTCACTTAGGCAACTGCTCAACCGCAGCTGGGCAAATTCTTTTCCTGACGTTTGGCTTCGCCCCACAAGGCGTCCAACTCTTCGAGGGTGCAATCTTCTATGGGACGGTGGGTGTCGCGCAATGCCTGTTCGATAAAACGGAAGCGTCTTTCGAACTTGCTGTTGGCGCCACGCAGTGCAGTTTCGGGATCGACCTTGAGATGACGCGCCAGATTGACCACGGAAAACAACAAATCACCGACTTCATCGGCAATCGCTGCCGAGTCATTGTCGGCCATGGCTTCGAGCACTTCATCGAGCTCTTCGCGCACTTTGTCGAGCACCGGCAAGGCGTCCGGCCAGTCGAACCCGACCTGCCCCGCGCGCTTCTGCAGCTTCGCCGAACGGGACAATGCCGGCAGTGCTGCGGGTACGTCGTCAAGCAAGGACAGCTGCATTGGCGTGGATGATTTCTCGGCGCGCTCTTCGGCCTTGATCTCTTCCCAGCGCTGCTTGACCTGATCTTCATTCAGCCGCGGAACATCCAGCGGCGCGTACAGATCACCGGTAGGAAACACGTGCGGATGACGACGAATCAATTTGCGGGTGATGCTGTCGATGACACCGGCGAATTCGAAGCGCCCTTCTTCCCGCGCCAGCTGGCTGTAATAAACCACCTGGAACAGCAAATCCCCCAACTCACCCTGCAAGTGATCGAAGTCACCGCGCTCGATGGCGTCGGCGACTTCGTAGGCTTCTTCAAGGGTGTGCGGGACGATGGTTTCGTAGGTTTGCTTGATGTCCCACGGGCAGCCATATTGCGGGTCGCGCAGACGGCTCATCAGGTGCAGCAAGTCTTCAAGGCTGTACATCAATCATGTCTCATCACAAAAACCTGTGGGAGCGAGCCAGCTCGCGATGATAGCGGACTGGCAGACAACACAGATGTCGACTGAAATACCGCCATCGCGAGCAGGCTCGCTCCCACATTGGTCATCTTCAAGGCGTCCGGTTACGGCGGGTTTCGATGATGTTCGGCAACTGGGAAATCCGACCCAGCAACCTCCCCAATGCATCCAGCCCCGGAATCTCGATGGTCAGGGACATCAACGCGGTGTTGTCCTCTTTGTTCGAGCGGGTGTTGACCGCCAGCACGTTGATCCGCTCGTTGAGCAGCACTTGCGAAACGTCACGCAGCAGGCCGGACCGGTCGTAGGCGCGGATGATGATGTCCACCGGATAGGTGAGTACCGGCACCGGCCCCCAGCTGACCTGGATGATCCGCTCGGGTTCGCGGCTGCCCAGTTGCAGCACCGAGGCGCAGTCCTGACGGTGAATGCTCACGCCGCGGCCCACGGTGATGTAACCGACGATCGCATCCCCCGGCAGCGGCTGGCAGCAGCCGGCCATCTGGGTCATGAGGTTGCCGACGCCCTGGATCTGGATGTCGCCGCGCTTGCCCGGTTTGTAGCCGGTGGCCTTGCGCGGAATCAGTTCCAGCTGTTCGTTGCCGCGCTCCGGCTCGACCAGTTGCTGCGCCAGGTTCACCAGTTGCGCCAGACGCAAATCGCCTGCGCCCAACGCGGCGAACATGTCTTCGGCACCCTTCATGTTGGCCTTTTCGGCCAGCTTGTCGAAATCCACCGCTGGCAGACCGAGGCGACTGAGTTCACGCTCCAGCAAGGTTTTACCGGCGGCGACGTTCTGGTCGCGCGCCTGCAATTTGAACCAGTGAACAATCTTCGCCCGTGCCCGCGAGGTGGTGATGTAACCCAGGTTCGGGTTCAGCCAGTCGCGGCTCGGGGTGCCGTGCTTGCTGGTGATGATCTCGACCTGTTCACCGGTTTGCAGGCTGTAGTTGAGCGGCACGATGCGCCCGTTGATCTTCGCGCCACGGCAGTTGTGACCGATTTCGGTGTGCACGCGGTAGGCGAAGTCCAGCGGCGTCGCGCCCTTCGGCAAGTCGATGGCGTGACCGTCCGGGGTAAAGATGTAGACCCGGTCCGGCTCGATATCGACCCGCAGCTGTTCAGCCAGGCCGCCGATATCGCCCAACTCTTCATGCCACTCGAGGACCTGACGCAGCCAGGAGATTTTCTCTTCGTAGTGGTTGGAGCCGGACTTGACGTCGGTGCCCTTGTACTTCCAGTGCGCGCACACGCCCAGTTCGGCTTCTTCGTGCATGGCATGGGTGCGGATCTGCACTTCCAGCACCTTGCCCTCGGGGCCGATCACTGCGGTGTGCAGCGAGCGATAGCCGTTCTCTTTCGGGTTGGCGATGTAGTCGTCGAATTCTTTCGGGATATGCCGCCACAGGGTGTGGACGATGCCGAGCGCGGTGTAGCAGTCGCGCATTTCCGGCACCAGCACGCGAACGGCGCGCACATCGTAGATCTGGCTGAATTCCAGACCCTTGCGCTGCATTTTGCGCCAGATCGAATAGATGTGTTTGGCCCGGCCGCTGATGTCGGCATCGACGCCGGTGGCGGTCAGCTCGTTCTTCAACTGGCTCATCACATCGCTGATGAAGCGCTCGCGATCCAGACGTCGCTCGTGGAGCAACTTGGCGATCTGCTTGTACTGATCGGGCTCAAGGTAGCGGAAGGACAAGTCCTCCAGTTCCCACTTGATGTGACCGATACCGAGACGATGAGCCAAAGGTGCGTAGATGTCGAAGACTTCACGGGCGACGCGGTTGCGTTTTTCGTCATCGGCGGTTTTCACCGCACGGATGGCGCAGGTGCGTTCGGCCAGTTTGATCAGCGCAACGCGAACGTCGTCGACCATGGCGACCAGCATCTTGCGCAGGTTTTCAACCTGGCCCTGCGTGCCCAGCACCAGGGATTGGCGGGGGCTGAGGCTGGCGCTGATCGCCGCCATGCGCAATACGCCGTCTATGAGTTTGGCGACCACCGGGCCGAAGCGCTGGCTGATCGCCGGCAACTCGATCTGGCCTTCGCGCACGCCGCGATACAGGATCGCGGCAACCAACGAATCCTGATCGAGTTTGAGGTCGGCGAGAATCTCGGCGATCTCAAGGCCCGTGCGGAAACTCGAGGTCCCTTCGGACCACAGGTTTTTCGCCGCATTGGCTTGTTGTTCAGACGCACGAGCAAACTCGCACGCTTCCTTCAAGGCTTCGCGATCCAGTGCCGGATCGACACTGACCGCATGATCGAGCCAAGCCTCGAGATTGATACTGCCGTCGGTGTTGATCGGCTGGTGTGCTCTCACCTGTACCATCTTGCTTACCTTCCCTACGACGCAGATTCAATGCGTCAAATCGCTGACCTTCGTTGCCCGTGTGCCCACGTAAGGGCTAATACGCGGCTGCACGGGCGGGCCAGTCGGACCAGACGAGCCGTCCTAGCTCGCTTCAAATAACGCCATGGCCTCGACATGTGCCGTCTGAGGAAACATATCGAGAATCCCGGCACGTTTTAACCGGTAGCCCTGCTTGATCAATTCGACCGTATCGCGCGCCAGCGTTGCCGGATTGCACGACACATACACCAACCGTTTGGCGCCCAGGGACGCAAGCTTGCGCACTGCCTCGAAAGCACCGTCACGCGGTGGGTCCAAGAGTACCGCACAAAAGCCTTCGCGCGCCCATTCGGCATCGGTCAAAGGCTGGGATAAATCGGCCTGAAAAAACTGCGCATTATGAAGATTGTTGCTAGCAGCGTTCGCGGCTGCCCGCTCGACCATCGCCTGCACACCTTCCACCGCCACCACTTCGCGAACGACCTTGGCCAGCGGCAAGGCAAAGTTACCCAAGCCACAGAATAGATCGAGAACGCGTTCATCCGCCGTCGGCTTCAGCCACTCCAACGCCTGGGCGATCATCGCTTCGTTGACCCCGGCGTTGACCTGGATGAAATCTCCCGGTCGGTACGCCAGGTCCAAATCCCACTGTTCCAGTCGATAACCCAACGACTGGTCAGCCTCGACCGGTTGCGGTTCACCGTCACCGTGCAGCCACAACTGGGCTTCATGGAACGCGCAGAAATCCTTGAGGATCGTCATGTCGGCGTCGGACAGCGGCGCCATGTGCCGCAGCAACACCGCCAACGACGAACCGCTGAACAATTCCACATGCCCCAGCGCCTGAGGTTTGCTCAAGCGCCGGAGCATTTCCGGCAAGCGGGTCATGATTGGTTGCAAGGGCTGTACCAGCACCGTGCATTCGTTGATCGCAACGATGTCCTGACTGCCAGCGGCGCGGAAACCGACTTCGAGTTTTTTCGCCTTCATGTCCCAGCGCACCGCCACTCGGGCGCGACGCCGATAACCGAATTCCGCACCGCTCAACGGCGCGGCCCACTCTTCGGGTTCAACACCGGCGACCTTGGACAATTGCTCGGCGAGCATGCGCTGTTTCAGGGCGAGTTGTTCGTTGTGCGGCAAATGTTGCACGCTGCAACCGCCACAGCGACCGGCATGCGGACACGGTGCCGGGCGGCGCAGTTCGCTGGCCTGGAACACCCGCTCAGTGCGCGCCTCGACCACTTTGCCGTGGGCGCCCAATACACGTGCTTCGACTTCTTCACCGGCCAATGCGCCGATGACGAACCAGGTGCGACCTTCAAAAAACGCGATACCGCGACCGTCATTAGCCAGGCGCTCGATACTCAAGCGCTGCTTTTTGCCAGTCGGAATTTGCGGGGCCTTGCTGCCGCCGGTGGGCTGGAAGCGCAGGCCTCTCTCTTGTTTGGCCATCAGTTGGGCGCGTCGAAAATGCCGGTCGACAAGTAACGGTCGCCACGGTCGCAGATGATCGCGACGATCACCGCGTTTTCAACTTCTTGGGACAGGCGCAGCATCGCTGCCACCGCACCGCCCGAGGACACGCCGCAGAAGATGCCTTCTTCGCGGGCCAGACGACGGGTCACGTCTTCGGCTTCGCTTTGCGCCATGTCGACGATCCGGTCCACGCGCTCGGCCTGGTAGATCTTCGGCAGGTATTCCTGCGGCCAGCGACGAATGCCCGGGATCGCCGAGCCTTCCATCGGTTGCAGACCGATGATCTGCACGCTCTCGTTCTGCTCTTTCAAGTAGCGCGAGACGCCCATGATGGTACCGGTGGTGCCCATGGAGCTGACGAAATGGGTGATGGTGCCTTCGGTCTGACGCCAGATTTCCGGGCCGGTGGTGGTGTAGTGCGCTTCGGGGTTGTCCCCGTTGGCGAACTGATCCAGCACCTTGCCGCGGCCTTCGGCTTCCATGCGCTGTGCAAGGTCGCGGGCGCCTTCCATGCCCTCTTCCTGGGTGACCAGGATCAGCTCGGCGCCATACGCCGTCATCGCGGCTTTACGCTCGGCGCTGGAGTTGTCCGGCATGATCAGGATCATCTTGTAACCCTTGATCGCGGCGGCCATCGCCAGGGCGATCCCGGTGTTACCCGAGGTCGCTTCGATCAGCGTATCGCCGACGTGGATCTGCCCGCGCAATTCAGCGCGGGTGATCATCGACAGCGCCGGACGGTCCTTGACCGAACCCGCCGGGTTATTCCCTTCGAGCTTGAGCAAAAGGGTATTGCTGGTGGCGCCAGGCAGGCGCTGCAAACGGACCAGCGGAGTGTTGCCGACGCAATCGGCGATGGTTGGGTACTGCAAGGTCATGGCGTATTCGCAATCCAGACTGCGGGGGCGCCTATCATACCGGCAAACCTTCGAAGGCCATATCACGCAAAGTACGGTGCTTATGGCTTATGGGAATAAGGGGCTGGATCAGTACTCTTCGCCTTGCGCGACATTCAATGCATAGAACTCATGCAACTTGGCTTGCAACAACTGTTTGTCCGGTAGCTGCACCTGGTATTCAGCGATCAGCGCTGGCGACAGGCTGCGGTTAAGGGCGTACTCGACGACCTCGTCATCCTTGCTGGCACATAGCAACACACCAATGGCAGGGTTTTCGTGGGGTTTGCGTTCATCGCGATCCAGCGCTTCCAGATAGAAGTTCAGCTTGCCCAGATACTCCGGTTCAAAACGACCGACCTTAAGCTCAATGGCTACAAGACAATTGAGGCCACGGTGGAAGAACAGCAGATCCAGGGCGAAATCACGCCCGCCGACTTGCAGCGGGCGTTCAGAGCCGACAAAACAGAAGTCGCGCCCCAGCTCGATCAGAAAATCTTTGAGGCGCGCCAGCAACCCTTTATGCAGATCGGTTTCGCCATGGTCGGAGGGCAAGTCGAGAAACTCAAGCATGTAGGCGTCGCGGAACACGTTCAGTGCCTCAGGGTGAGTGTGTCTCAGCACCGCAGAGGCTTTTGCCGGTTGGGTCACGCTTCGCTCGAACAGTGCAGCTTTGAACTGACGCTCCAGTTCACGCTTCGACCATTTTTCCTGAACAGCCAAACGGACATAGAACTCCCGCTCTTCCGGCCGTTTACTCTGGCTGAAAATGATCAGGTTGTGCGACCAAGACAATTGTCGCACCAGTGGTGCGACTTTCTCTTCAGCGTGATAAGCCTCATAGAACTGGCGCATGCGGAACAAGTTCGACCGGGTAAACCCACGCAACCCCGGTTGAGTCTGAGCCAGATGCTCGGCCAACTGGCTGACCACAGAATCGCCCCATTCGGCTTTTTCCAGCTTGCGACTGATGTAAGCACCCACCTGCCAATACAGCTCGATCAACTGGGTATTCACCGCCTGCATGGCCTGCTGCTTGGCACTTTGAATCAGCGCAAGCACTTCATTGAAACGGTCTTCGGTTGTGCTGCCGGGGACGCTGGGTGCAGTCATGCCGAACTCCTGGAGGACGAAGGAAAACGCGAGTCTATTCCGTCAAATCAGGCTTAAGGTGTCGGCAATGACCTTTAGGAAAGGTCGTACAAAATAACGGGAACGCTCCGGCAAAGTTAGAACGGTTGTAGCTGGGAGGGCCTCATCGCGAGCAGGCTCGCTCCTACAGGGTTAGGGGGGTGATCACACCATTTGCGGCCGACACCCATCCAATGTGGGAGTGAGCCTGCTCGCGATAGCGTCGTCACTGACTCCACCGTCATCCGCCACCAACCGCATATTCAGCCGCAACCCCGCCCCAGAATTCTCAGCCCAAAGCAGCCCACCCTGACGCTGCACCGCATTCCTCGCAATGCTCAACCCCAAGCCAAATCCACCATCCCCCGGCCGCGATCCGTCGAGTCGGATGAACGGCGAGAAGATCCGCTCCAGCTCTTCATCGGCCACCCCGCCGCCCTCATCCTCCAGCCACACGTGCCAGAAGTCGCCATCACGCCGCCCACCCAAACGCACAACGCCGCCCTGCGGTGAATGACGAATGGCATTGCGCAGGATGTTTTCCAGCGCTTGAGCCAACGTATTGAGATGGCCGCGCACCCAGCAGGAAGAATCCACCGCGCACTGCAACTGGCTCGCCGGCCAGCCACTTTCATAGCAGGCATTTTCCGTGAGCATTTCCCACAACGCCTGAACCTGGATCGATTCATCGGGCAACCGAGTGCGCTCGGTGTCGAGCCAGGCCAGTTGCAGGGTGTCTTCGACCAGTCGCTGCATGCCATCGACCTCTCGGCCAATGCGTTCGCGCAATTGCGTCAGCCCCTGCTCGCTTTCGCTGGCCACCCGCAGGCGACTCAGTGGCGTGCGCAGTTCGTGGGACAAGTCGCGCAGCAGTTGTTGTTGCAGGGCCACTGTGCTTTGCAGACGCTCGGACATGTGATCGAAGGCTCGACCCAGTTCACCCAACTCATCCGGGCGATTGGTGATACGGCTCGACAACCGCACGTTCAACTGGTCGGCACGCCAGGCATTGGCCTGTTCGCGCAGACTGTTCAAAGGCACAACCAGCAACCGATACAGTCCGACGCACAGCAGCAAGGTGAACAAGCCGGGAATCACCCCGTTGGTGATCACCCGCCAGATCACCCGGTAACGGCCGGGCACGAAACGCTGGGGCAGTTCGATCACCAGACTGCCAGCGGACGGATCCTTGGGGAAAGGCACTCTCAACCATGGCAATCCTTTGGTATGGCGACTCGTCGGCCAATCCAGACCGCGCAAAAAGGTCAGGCGCCGGGTTTCTTTTTCCGTCAGCGGGTAACTGCTCAATGACTGCAAATCGCCGCCAATCACACCGACCCATGTCGACTCGCGATGGCCCACGCCCTGCAACCAGGCATCGATGCCCGCGCTCTGGCGCTCGTTCCACGCCTGCTCCGCCTCGGCGGCGTAGCGCATCAGCGTGCCCCGTGCCTCGTCGGATAGGAACAGGTTTTTCTGTTCCATGTAGCGCCCCCAGGACCAACTGAGCCAGATCATCAGCAGACAGAACGCCACCAACAAACACGCCAGTTTCCAGAACAGCGAATGCCTGCCCGGCAGCTCAGTCCACTTCATCGACAGCACTCAATACGTAACCCTTGCCCCACACCGTGCGCACTTCGCGCTCGAGGTAACCGACAGCCTTGAGCTTGCGGCGGATCTGACTGATGTGCATGTCGAGGCTGCGGTCGTGGGGCGCGTAACCGCGCTGCAGTACATGCTGGTAAAGAAAGGCTTTGCTCAGGACTTCATCGCCATTGCGGTTCAGCGTTTCCAGCAGCCGGTATTCGCTGCGGGTCAGGCCGGCGGCGTGTTCGCCATAAAAGACATCACAGCCTTCATCGTCGAAACGCAGGCTGTCCGCCGAAGGCGCAATCGGTGCCGGCGCTGGCCGGCGGTCGAGCGCGACCCGTCGCAGGATCGCTTCGATGCGCACCCGCAACTCGACCATGCTGAAAGGTTTGGGCAGGTAATCATCGGCGCCCAGGCGAAAACCACTGATGCGATCCGCCTCGGCACCGAGCGCCGACATCAGTACCACCGGGGTGGAATGGCTCTGACGCAACTGCGTCAGTACGTTCAGCCCATCCAGGCCCGGCAGCAGAATATCCATCAGCACCACGTCGAAAGCTTGCTGGCGAGCGATGGTCAAGCCTTCCAGTCCGTTCTGGCACCACGTCACCTGAAAACCGCAACGTCCCAGATGCTCATGAACATAAGCACCGAGTACGAGGTCGTCTTCTATAGACAGGATACGAGGATGGCCAGCAGTGATGGGAGTCATGACTATCTGCAAATAATTCTCAGTTGGCGATTATTAAAGATTGCCTCGCTGCGGGCAACACAAGGTTTGCCCGTAAGGTAAAAGTATTGATCCAGCCGACGAATGCCGACATCAATTTTACGAAGATTGCCCGCCTGCAAATCGCTACACTGCGCAAATGGCGCGTGCTGGACGTACGTGCAGGTCGTTAAATCGCTGGATGCAGGAGAGATGCGTGCTCAAAAAACTTGGAATTAAAGGCCGCGTGTTATTGCTGACCCTGTTGCCGACCAGCCTGATGGCCTTGGTTCTGGGCGGTTATTTCACCTGGATGCAGCAATCCGACCTGCAAACCCAGCTCATGCAGCGTGGCGAGATGATCGCCGAACAACTGGCGCCGCTGGTGGCCCCGGCCATGGGCCACAAGAACACCGAGCTTTTGGAACGCATCGCCACCCAATCGCTGGAACAATCGGACGTTCGCGCCGTTTCGTTCCTCGCCCCCGACCGCTCTTTGTTGGCCCATGCCGGGCCGACCATGCTCAATCAGGCGCCGGTCGGTAACGGTGCGCAGATGCTGCGCCGCAGCGGCAATGACGCGACGCGTTACTTGCTGCCGGTGTTCGGCAAGCACCGCAATCTGGCCGGCGACCTGATTCCCGACGAAGCCGATCGCCTGCTGGGCTGGGTCGAGCTCGAACTGTCCCACAACGGCATGCTGCTGCGCGGTTACCGCAGCCTGTTCGCCAGCCTGTTGCTGATCGGCGCAGGCCTGGCCGGTGCGGCGCTGCTGGCGTTGCGCATGGGCCGGAGCATCAATCGGCCGCTGAGCCAGATCAAGCAAGCGGTAGCGCAACTCAAGGACGGTCATCTGGAAACCCGCCTGCCGCCCCTCGGCAGCCAGGAGCTGGACACACTGGCGTCCGGCATCAACCGCATGGCCGGCACCCTGCAGAACGCGCAGGAAGAATTGCAACACAGCATCGACCAGGCCACCGAAGACGTGCGCCAGAACCTGGAAACCATCGAGATCCAGAACATCGAACTGGACCTGGCGCGCAAGGAAGCCCTTGAAGCCAGCCGGATCAAATCCGAGTTCCTGGCCAACATGAGCCATGAAATCCGCACGCCGCTCAATGGCATTCTCGGCTTCACGCATCTGCTGCAAAAAAGCGAACTGACCCCGCGCCAGCTCGACTATCTGGGCACTATCGAAAAATCCGCCGACAGCCTGCTGGGAATCATCAACGAGATTCTCGACTTCTCGAAAATCGAGGCCGGCAAACTGGTGCTCGACAATATCCCGTTCAACTTGCGCGACCTGCTCCAGGACACACTGACCATCCTCGCTCCGGCCGCCCACGCCAAGCAACTGGAGCTGGTGAGCCTGGTTTATCGCGATACGCCGCTGTCATTGGTAGGCGATCCGCTACGGCTCAAGCAGATCCTCACCAACCTGGTCAGCAATGCGATCAAGTTCACCCGCGAAGGCACCATCGTCGCCCGCGCCATGCTTGAAGAAGAACACGAAGACAGCGTGCAACTGCGCATCAGCATCCAGGACACCGGCATCGGGCTGTCGAACCAGGACGTGCGCGCCTTGTTCCAGGCCTTCAGCCAGGCGGACAACTCGCTGTCCCGGCAACCGGGTGGCACCGGTCTGGGGCTGGTGATTTCCAAACGCCTGATCGAACAGATGGGCGGCGAGATCGGTGTCGACAGTACGCCCGGTGAAGGCTCGGAATTCTGGATCAGCCTGAGCCTGCCAAAAACCCGCGACGACGCCGAAGACCTGCCCGGTCCGCCGTTACTCGGGCGTCGGGTGGCCGTGCTGGAAAATCACGAACTGGCCCGTCAGGCATTGCAGCATCAACTGGAAGACTGTGGCCTCGAAGTCACTCCGTTCAATACCTTGGAAAGCCTGACCAATGGCGTGACCGGCGCGCATCAGACCGATCAGGCGATCGACCTGGCGGTGCTCGGCATCACCAGCAACGACATGCCACCCGAGCGCCTCAACCAGCACATCTGGGACCTCGAACACCTGGGCTGCAAGGTGCTGGTGTTGTGCCCGACCACCGAACAGACGCTGTTCCACCTCTCGGTGCCCAACCCGCACAGCCAGCTCCAGGCCAAACCGGCCTGTACCCGCAAGCTGCGGCGGGCCTTGTCCGATCTGGTCAACCCGCGCCAGCACCGCAGCGAACCCGGCGAACCGGTGTCCAGCCGCGCGCCAAAAGTGCTGTGTGTCGACGACAACCCGGCCAACCTGCTGCTGGTGCAAACCCTGCTCGAAGACTTGGGCGCCAAAGTCCTCGCGGTGGAAAGCGGCTACGCGGCGGTCAAGGCGGTGCAGACCGAAACCTTCGACCTGGTGCTGATGGATGTTCAGATGCCCGGCATGGACGGGCGGCAAAGCACCGAAGCGATTCGCCAGTGGGAAAGTGAACGGCATTGCACGCCGCTGCCGATCGTTGCCCTCACCGCTCACGCCATGGCCAACGAAAAACGCGCGCTGCTGCAAAGCGGCATGGACGATTACCTGACCAAACCGATCAGCGAACGGCAACTGGCTCAAGTGGTGCTGAAGTGGACCGGCCTGGCGCTGCGCAATCATGGACCGGAGCGCTCCAGCGACAGCCACGGCGGCAGTCATGAATTGCAGGTGCTCGATCACGAAGAAGGTTTGCGCCTGGCCGCCGGCAAGGCTGATCTGGCGGCGGACATGCTGGCGATGTTGCTGGCGTCGCTGGAAGCCGACCGCGAGGCGATTCGCTTCGCCCGGGAAAACAACGATCACAACGCCCTGATCGAGCGCGTCCATCGCCTGCACGGCGCGACCCGTTATTGCGGCGTCCCGCAACTGCGCGCCGCCTGCCAGCGCAGCGAAACCCTGCTCAAGCAACAGGACCCCAAAGCCCCCAGTGCACTGGAAGACCTCGACCGGGCCATCAATCGCCTGGCCGCCCATGCCCGTATAAATGCCTGATGCAACGCAATGGCGCCGACCACCATCAGCGCTAAGCTCACCGGACTCTGTAGCAGCTGGCGAAGCCTGCGTTCGGCGACGTAGTCGTCGTAAATCCGGCAAACGCGGTTTACCTGAAAGACCGTAGCGCCTGATTTTACGACGACTACGTCGCCGAACGCAGGCTTCGCCAGCTGCTACAAAAGCGTGAAAAGCGTGAAAAGCGTGAAATTTTCCAGGAGGACCGCATGCGTACGATTCTTTTCAGTAGCCAGACCTACGATCGCGACAGTTTTCTGAGTGCCGACCTGCCCGCCGGCATTGAACTGCACTTTCAATCAGCGCGACTGAGCCTTGATACGGTGGCGCTGGCGGAGCATCACGACGTGGTCTGTGCCTTCATTAATGATGACCTCAGTGCGCCGGTGCTCGAACGCCTGGCCGCGGGTGGTACACGCCTGATCGCCCTGCGCTCGGCGGGTTACAACCATGTCGATCTGGCGGAGGCAAAGCGTTTGGGGCTGGCGATTGTGCGCGTCCCGGCCTACTCGCCCCACGCAGTGGCGGAACATGCGGTGGCGCTGATCCTGGCGCTCAACCGACGCCTGCACCGCGCCTACAACCGCACGCGCGAAGGGGATTTCAGCCTGCACGGGCTGACCGGCTTCGACCTTGTGGGCAAGACCGTCGGCGTGGTCGGCACCGGGCAGATCGGCGCGACCTTCGCGAAAATCATGAACGGCTTTGGCTGCCAATTGCTGGCGTACGACCCCTTCCCCAACCCGCAAGTCGAAGCCCTCGGCGCCCGTTACCTGAGACTGCCGCAACTGCTGGCCGAGTCGCAGATCATCAGCCTGCACTGCCCGCTCAACGAACAAAGCAAACACTTGATCAATCGCGAGTCCCTGGCGCACATGCAAGCGGGGGCGATGCTGATCAACACCGGCCGCGGTGGTCTGGTGGACACGCCGGCGCTGATCGACGCGTTGAAGGACGGTCAGTTGGGTTATCTGGGGCTGGATGTGTATGAAGAGGAGGCACAGCTGTTCTTCGAGGACCGTTCCGACCTGCCGCTGCAGGACGATGTGCTGGCACGGCTGCTGACCTTTCCGAACGTGATCATCACCGCTCACCAGGCCTTCCTCACCCGCGAAGCCCTGGGCGCGATTGCCGCGACTACCCTGCAGAACATCGCCGCCTGGGCAGCAGGCGCGCCTGCGAATCTGGTAACGGCTGACTGAACCAGATCGAAGGTCATACGCCCGCTCCATGCTGCGCTGATGTCCGTGCTAGCATGCCGCGCATATTTGGAGGACCCATGGTCGAACACGATTTCCGCTATAGCCTGATGAACCCGCAACACACCCTCACCGAATGCCGCGCCCTTGTGCCGGGGCGTTATCAAGTCACCGGCAACGGCGGCTCGATTCGTAACAACGACGTGCTGGTAGTGACCCTGAAAGGCGCCAAGGACTTGTCCATGCGCCTGACCGTCGAAACGGTTCGCCACTTGATCAACCCGCCCGGCCAATGGGTCGCGGTGGCCAGTGGTCCGGTGTTCGGTGAACTGGCGATCCACACCTGGAAAGTCAACTGCGACAGCTGCGCCAAAGAGCTGAGCTTCGAGTTCGCGGTCGACGCCAAGCTGGGCAACAAGGCTGAAAAGCCTGCTGCCACTGCTCGGATTGCCGAATTGGGCTGGTCCACGGTCAGCGAGAAGCACCTGTGCCCGAAATGCCAGGAGCCTGCGTGATGAAACGCCTCGCTCTGTCCGCGATGGTTGGCGCCAGCCTGCTGGGCTGCGCCGCCGAGCCGGTGCAATTGCAACACAACCGCAGCTACATTCTGGAGTGGATCGGCGAACGTCCGTTGATGGATTACAGCCACCTGACCATCACCCTCGGTGACGACGGCCGGGCCTACGGCAACGGCGGCTGCAACCACTGGTTCGCACCGTACACCCTGGAAGGCGACAAGCTGAGCTTCGGCAAGGTTGGCAGCACACGCAAGCTGTGTGCGCCGGCGCTGATGGAGCAGGAAAAGCGTTTCCTCCAGGCGTTGGAAAACGTTCAGCGCTGGGACGTCTCGCCGATCGACCAGATGCGTTTCTGGCCGGCAGAAGGCAAACCCTTGCGCTGGTGGCTTGAAGAGGGTTAACCCTCTCAATTGTGGCGAGGGAGCTTGCTCCCGCTGGGCTGCAAAGCAGCCCTAAACCCAACCACTTCGTGTCGTCAGGTACACCGCATACACAGCTTTACGATTGCTGCGCAATCGAGCGGGAGCAAGCTCCCTCGCCACAGGTGGGAACGATCAGCGCACTCAGTTCTTCGCCTGCAACGCCTCAAGCTTCGCCATCACCCCCGCCGCCGTCTGCTCGCCCATCAACTGTTCCCGTACCTTGCCCTTGTTATCGATGATGTAAGTCACCGGCAACGCCTCACTGCGCGGCACCTCAAATAGATCAGCCGGATCAGAAGCCAGTACGGTGAACTTGATGCCCAGTTTTTCACTGGCGCTTTTCAGCTCTTCCCCCTGCACATTGTCGAAGTTGACCCCGAACACACCAATCTTCTTGTCCTTGAGCTGATCGGCCAACGCGTTCAATTCCGGGATCTCGGTTCGGCACGGCCCGCACCATTCAGCCCAGTAGTTGAGTACCAGCCATTGTTTGTCCAGGCGTTCGGCGGCGACTTTCTGGCCGTTCTGGTCGATGCCATAGTCGTTACCGCAGCCCCCCAGCAATAACGTACCGATGATCGCCAATGCCGCTGCCAGTCGCCTAGTCATGTCGTATTCCTTGTTGAAAATTGAATGTGCCTGCGACCCATCGCCTCCCAAGGTTCTGGATTACGCGCTGCACAGTTAGAATAGCCGTCACCTTACGCAAGATGCGAACCGCACATGACCGATCTGACGCTTTATCACAACCCGCGCTGCTCGAAATCCCGCGGTGCGCTCGAACTGCTCGAAGCCCGTGGCCTGACCCCGACCGTGGTCCGCTACCTGGAAACCCCGCTGGACGCCGCGCAAATCCAGAGCCTGCTGACCAAGCTCGGCATCAGCGCCCGGCAACTGCTGCGCACCGGTGAGGACGAATACAAAACCCTCAACCTGGCCGACAGCAGCCTGAGCGAGGCGCAATTGATCGCCGCCATCGCCGCCAACCCGAAACTGATGGAGCGACCGATTCTCGAAGTCGGTGACAAAGCCATCATCGGCCGACCACCGGAAAATGTGCTGGAGCTACTGCCGTGAGTGCGCCGTACATTCTGGTCCTGTATTACAGCCGCAGCGGCTCGACCAATGAAATGGCCCGGCAGATCGCCCGTGGTGTCGAGCAGGCAGGCCTGGAAGCCCGGCTGCGCACGGTCCCGGCGATATCCAGCGAATGCGAAGCCGTGTCGCCGGACATCCCGGACGAAGGCGCGCTGTACGCCAGCCTCGACGATTTGAAAAATTGCGCAGGCCTGGCCATGGGCAGCCCGACCCGGTTCGGCAACATGGCGGCGCCGCTCAAGTACTTCCTCGACGGCACCAGCAACCTGTGGCTGACCGGCGCTCTGGTGGGCAAACCGGCCGGCGTTTTCACCTCCACCGCGAGCCTGCACGGCGGCCAGGAAACCACGCTGTTGTCGATGATGTTGCCGTTGCTGCACCACGGCATGCTGATCACCGGCCTGCCTTACAGCGAATCGGCCCTGCTGGAAACCCGTGGCGGCGGCACGCCTTACGGCGCCAGCCATCACGCCGGGGCCGATGGCAAAAGCGGCTTGAATGAACATGAAGTCGCACTGTGCCGGGCCTTGGGCCTGCGTTTGGCGAAGACTGCACAGAAACTGGGGAACTGACGTGGCCAAAAAGCCGAAGATTTTGCCCTCCATCGAATGGCTCGAACCGCGGGTTCGGGCGATGCGCGTCATCAGCCTGCTGTGCTACTTCGGTCTGGTGGGTTTGCTGTGCGCCTACTACCTGGTCTTCGCCGACCTGCACGGCGCCCGTCCGTGGGTGATTCTGCTGATCGAACTGGTGCCGCTGCTATTGCTGGCACCGGGGATGATTATCGGCAGTGCGCGCGGGCATTCATGGATGTGTTTTGTGGTGAACCTGTATTTCATCAAGGGCGCATTGGCGGCGTATGACCCGAACCGGCAGCTGTTTGGCTTGCTGGAAATGGGCGCCAGCGTGGCGGTGTTCTGCTCGGCGCTGTTGTATGTGCGATGGCGGTTTCAGTTGAACCGCAAGCTTGCTGGCGAAGGTGAGATTCGCGTCGCCTGATCTGACGCCATCGCGAGCAGGCTCACTCCCACATTGGATTTGCGTTGTTCACAAATCCAATGTGGGAGTGAGCCTGCTCGCGATGGGCGCGACTCGGTCTCAATGATTGACGGTATACGCCAGCATCATCGATATCTGACTCATCGGCCGCCCACCACTTTCTTCATGCCACTGGTTGAACACGCCCTGCACCGTGGCCAGGTCCCGCAGGCTGGTCGGCACCTTGTCCACAATCTTCTGCGCATTCAACGCCGCGACCACGTCATAACTCGGCACAAACGTATCCTTGCCGACCATGCGCAAGAACCGCGGAGCCGACAAGCCACCCAATTGATGGCCACGCTTTTTCAGGTAGGTCCACAACCCAACGATATCCGTGACTGGCCAATCGGCGATCAACGCGCCAAAGCTGCCCTTCTCATGCGCCACATCCAGAATGAACTGCGCATTGCGCGGCACGCTCTTGAGTTTGCCCAGATGACGAATGATCCGCGCGTCCTGCATCAGACGCTCAAGGTGTTCGGCACTCATCAGCACGACTTTCTCAGGGTCGAACTTGAAGAACACTTCTTCGAACGCCGGCCATTTGGCGTCCACCAGGCTGTGCTTGAGCCCGGTGCGGAAGACGCGCAGCGCCATGGTCGAGAGGTAGCGGTCGTCGCTGATCTTGCGCAATTGCGCCGGGGTTTTCGGAACGGGCAGATGGGCTTCCAGTTCAGCTGCCGAACCGAAGCGGTTCAGACAGTATTCGTGCAGCCACTTGTAATCGCGCATGCCCTTTCCTGATGAGTAAGTGAACAGACTCATGTGGGAGCCAGCCTGCTGGTGATAGCGGTGGGTCAGTCAACAACGATGTGTCTGACCGACCGCTATCGCCAGCAGGCTGGCTCCCACAGTGATTGTGTTTAGAGGTTGACTACGTTGACGAACCGCGAAGCGGCGGTTTCATCGATACGCAGGTTGGTGAAGTCGAACAGATTACGGTCCGCCAATTGCGACGGGATCACGTTCTGCAAGCTGCGGAAAATGCTTTCGGTGCGACCTGGCGTCTTGCGTTCCCACTCCTGAAGCATGTCCTTGACCACCTGGCGTTGCAGGTTTTCCTGGGAACCGCAGAGGTTGCACGGGATGATCGGGAATTGCTTGAAATCCGAGTAGGCCTGGATGTCCTTTTCGTTGCAGTAGGCCAGCGGGCGGATCACCACGTTGCGGCCATCGTCGGCGCGCAGCTTCGGCGGCATGGCTTTGAGCGAACCGTTGAAGAACATGTTCAGGAAAAAGGTCTCGACGATATCGTCGCGGTGATGACCGAGGGCCATCTTGGTCGCGCCGATTTGGTCGGCAAAGGTGTAGAGCGTGCCGCGACGCAGGCGCGAGCACAGCGAACAGGTGGTCTTGCCTTCCGGGATCAGCTCCTTGACCACCGAATAGGTGTCTTTCTCGACGATGTGGTACTCGATGCCCAGCGCTTTGAGATAGGCCGGCAGCACATGCTCGGGGAAACCCGGCTGTTTCTGGTCCATGTTCACGGCCACGATCTCGAACTTGATCGGGGCGACCTTCTGCAAGTGCAACAGCACGTCGAGCATGGTGTAGCTGTCCTTGCCACCGGACAGGCAGACCATGACCTTGTCGCCGTCTTCAATCATGTTGAAATCGGCAACAGCCTCACCAGCCTGGCGGCGAAGGCGCTTTTGCAGTTTGTTCTGGTTGACCGTAAGAGTGCCCATGACGCGAAATCCGTGAGGTGTGACGAAAGGCCGGCATTTTACGCAAAAACCGGTCACGGGCGAAGAGCCCCCTATCCCCTGTGGGAGCGGGCTTGCTCGCGATTATGGTGTGACAGGTTGCATTGATATTGACTGACACTACGCCATCGCGAGCAGGCTCGCTCCCACAAGGGTCTGGGTGCACAGACCCTGCGGCGATTAACAGACGTGTTTACAGTGCAATTTGCTCTAAAGCCCTGCAACCCGCGCCGTTAAGACCTTTCTATACTGCGACATAAGGTCGCACATATAATCCAGACCTTTCCTTACTCGGCCACTTTGGCCTGTAGGCGCTCCACTGGGGGGCGACGGTAAAAACAAGAGGAGTGACTGGCATGATCCATCACGTAGTGGGGCTCTTCACCCACCCTGACCAAGAATGGAAAGAGATTCGTGGCGACCAGGAGGAAAGCATCAGCCACATGTATCTCACTCATACCCTGATTCTGGCGGCGATCCCTGCGGTGTCGGCATTTATTGGCACCACACAGGTCGGCTGGGTCATTGGCAGTCGCGCACCAGTGATGCTGACGATGGAAAGCGCGATATGGATGACGGTCATGTCGTACCTGGCGATGCTGGGCGGTGTGGCGGTAATGGGCGCGTTCATCCACTGGATGGCGCGCACCTATGACGCCAACCCGAGCCTGGCACGCTGCGTTGCATTTGCGACCTACACCGCGACACCGCTGTTTATCGGCGGTCTGGCGGCGCTGTACCCACACATGTGGCTTGGGATGATCGTTGGCACCGCGGCCATCTGCTACACGGTGTACCTGCTGTATGTGGGGCTACCCACTTTCATGAACATTCCATCAGACGAGGGATTTCTGTTTTCGAGTTCGGTGCTTGCTGTAGGCCTGGTGGTGCTAGTGGCCATCATGGCGTTCACAGTCATTGTCTGGGGACTCGGCGTGGGGCCGGTCTATACGAACTAGCCACTCTTCACCCAAAAACAAGATCTGCCAACACAGGCCGCCGCAAGGCGGCCTTCTAATGTTCAAGGATAGAAAACGGTGACGACCATTCGGCGCCTGAACGATTCGCAAGTCCCAAGGGTTGCGGCATACTCGACGCCTCTGGAGATCCATCAAGCATGCCCGAGCAACTCAATTCCCGCGTCGAAGACTGTTACCAGCTAGCCGAATCCTTTTTCAAACGACCTTTCAAACGCCCCGTGGTGAGCCTCAAGCTGCGCGGACAAAAAGCCGGTGTCGCGCATTTGCACGAGAATCTGCTGCGCTTCAATCCACAGCTGTACCGGGAAAATACCGAAGACTTCCTCAAGCAAACCGTGGCCCATGAGGTTGCGCACCTGATCGCCCATCAACTGTTCGGCGACCGCATCCAGCCCCATGGCGAAGAGTGGCAACTGATCATGCGCGGCGTGTACGAGCTGCCGCCCAATCGCTGCCACACCTATGACGTCAAACGCCGCAGCATGACCCGCTACATCTACAAATGCCCGTGCCCCGACAGCGATTTCCCGTTTTCGGCGCAGCGTCATGGTTTGGTGAGACAGGGGCGACGGTATTTGTGTCGGCGGTGCCGGAGCACGTTGGTGTTTAGTGGGGAAATGCGGGTCGAGTGACCCACATGATCGTTCCCACGCTCTGCGTGGGAATGCCGCCATGGACGCTCCGCGTCCACTGTGACGCAGAGCGTCACGGGATGCATTCCCACGCGGAGCATGGGAACGATCTATGTAACGACCCTGGCACGGCGCAACTCCGCGATCTGCTCAGCGCTATACCCCAACTCCTCCAACACCTGATCCGTATGCTGCCCTATGGCCGCGCCAATATGCCGAGGCTCAGGCAAGCCGTCCGAAAACTTCAACGGACACGCCATCTGCGCCTGAGTCGTCCCGTCACCCCGCGGCACTTCGGTCACCAGCGCCCGCGCCTTCACCTGCGGATGCCGCACCGCTTCGCCCAGGCTCAACACCGGCTCGACGCACGCATCGACGCCGGCGAACAGCTCACACAACTCGGCAAAGTCGTGTTTTTCGAATTCAACTTTCAATGCCTCCTTGAGCGCCTGTTGCCGGGCCGGCTCGGGCGACAGCCCCTGGGCCGCCAGTTCCGGGCGACCCAATGCCGTGCAGAGTTGCTGCATGAACACCGGCTCCAGACTGCCCACCGAGAACCAGCGCCCCTCGCGGGAACGGTAATAGTCGTAGAAGCTGCCGCCATTGAGCATCTGATTTTCCCTGCCCGGCTCCACCCCGCAGGCCAGGTACCCGGCACCGGCCATGGCGTTCAGGCTGAACACACAGTCGGTCATGCTCACATCCAGATGCTGCCCCTGCCCGGTTTGCTGCCGGGCGATGACCGCCGCCAGCAGGCCGATCACCCCGTGCAACGAGCCACCGGCGATATCCGCCACTTGCATGCCCAACGGCAACGGGCCACTGTCGGCGCGGCCGGTGTAGCTCGAAAGCCCCGCCAACGCCAAGTAGTTGATGTCGTGGCCGGCGCGGTCCTTGTAGGGGCCGGTCTGGCCATACCCGGTGATCGACACATAAATCAGCTTCGGATTGATCGCCTTCAAGGCTTCATAGCCCAAACCCAACCGGTCCATCACGCCGGGACGGAATTGCTCCAGCACGATGTCGTAGTCCTGCAACAACTGCTTGATCACCTCCAGCGCCTCGGGCTGCTTGAGGTCCAGCGCCAGGCTGCGCTTGTTGCGATTGAGATAGGCGTGGCTGGCCGAGACGCCTTGATCATGCGGTGGCAACACCCGCAACAGGTCCATGCGTGTTGGCGATTCGATGCGCAACACCTCGGCGCCCATGTCCGCCAGCAGCAACGAGGCGAACGGCCCCGGCAGCAATGTCGAGAAATCCAGAACCTTGAGTGATGCCAGTGGACCGAGCATGGGCGTTCTCCGTAAACGATGCCTCCAGACTAGGCAGCCTACGCCCTTGCAGCAATCACCTTAAGCGTCAGATGCGCTGACCGTTGCGCTCAAATCCCAGGCATGAAAAAACCCGCCGAAGCGGGTTTTTTCAGTGCAGCCGTCTTATTTGACGTTGCTTGGGGTCGGGCCTTCAGCCACGCCCAGGTCATCTACTTCACGCTCGTCGGAGATACCGCGACCGCCAGAAGCCAGCTCGACTTGCAGCTTGTCTTCGTCCAGCTCTTTCACCCACTTGGCGACCACGAGGGTGGCTACGGCGTTACCCACCAGGTTGGTCAGCGCACGGGCTTCGGACATGAAGCGGTCGATACCGAGGATCAGCGCCAGGCCGGCCACCGGCAGAGTACCCACGGCCGACAGGGTCGCTGCCAGCACGATGAAGCCGCTACCGGTGACACCCGCCGCACCTTTGGAGGACAACAGCAGCACCAGCAGCAAGGTGATCTGGTGAGTGAGGTCCATCGGGGTGTCAGTCGCCTGAGCGATGAACACAGCCGCCATGGTCAGGTAGATCGAAGTACCGTCGAGGTTGAAGGAGTAACCAGTCGGGATCACCAGACCCACTACCGATTTATCCGCACCCAGACGTTCCATTTTGATCAGCATGCGTGGCAGCGCGGATTCCGAAGAGGAAGTGCCCAGCACGATCAGCAGTTCTTCACGGATGTAGCGAATCAGTTTCAGCACGCTGAAACCGTGCGCGCGGCAGATGGCGCCCAGAACCAGGACTACGAACAGGATGCAGGTGATGTAGAAGCAGATCATCAACTGACCCAGTTGCACCAGCGAACCGACACCGTAGGCACCGATGGTGAAGGCCATCGCACCGAACGCGCCGACTGGAGCGAGCTTCATGATCATGTTGATGATGTTGAACATCACGTGAGCGAAGCGATCGATGAAGTCCAGCACCGGTTTGCCGTAGGCACCCAGGCGATGCAGGGCGAAACCGAAGATCACCGAGAACATCAGCACTTGCAGGATGTCGCCGTTGGCGAAGGCGCCGACGATGGTGTTCGGGATCACGTTGAGAACGAAAGCAATGATGCTCTGGTCTTTACCGGCCGAGATGAAGCCAGCGATTTTGCTGGTGTCCAGGGTCGTCACGTCGATGTGCATGCCGGCGCCCGGTTGCACGACGTTGACCACGACCAGACCGATCAGCAAGGCGATGGTGGAGACGATTTCGAAGTACAGCAGCGCATAGCCGCCGGTCTTGCCGACCGATTTCATGTTCTGCATGCCGGCGATACCACTGACGACCGTACAGAAGATGATCGGCGCGATGACCATTTTGATCAGTTTGATGAACCCGTCACCCAGCGGCTTGAGGGCTACACCGGTCTGCGGGTAGAAGTGACCGAGCAGGATGCCGATGGCAATAGCAACGATCACCTGGAAGTACAGGGATTTATACAGTGGCTGACGAGTCGTCATTGCAAAGTTCCTCAAGAGTGCCTCAGTAGCAACATCCATCTGTTGCACCTGACACCTCAATTGCGAACCCTCCTGCACTGGAGGGATTTGTTTTGTCGAGCTGCGCAGCGGCAGGCATCTGCGAGTTGTATCGCAAGGCCCGTGCCACCTTCGTCAAATCGCCAGCAAGCCTTTTGGCTTCAAGGGTTGCAGGTTTTTCTTTGTCACCAGACGGTTACGGCAAAGTGGCGGATTTCCGCCCATCGACCAAACCTCGTCCTACAAATTGGCGGATATCCGCCTTGTTCATCATCAGGCGCCACGGCTACCATCGGCCGCTCAATGGACGGACTTGCCTGCTATGCGCGAACGCACCATCGCCAGTCATTTCGCCCGTGCCGCCCTCGGTGGCGCACGCCGGCTGGGTTATGACTATTCGAATCTGCTGCAACAACTCGGCATCAGCCCCGAGTTGCTTGAAGAGCCGCGAGCGCGAATCGCGCCTGAACAGTTCACCCGATTGATCCAGGGCCTGTGGCTGGCACTGGATGACGAATACCTGGGCTTCGGGCCGGCTCCGAGCAAAACCGGCAGCTTCGCGATGATGTGCCATGCGCTGATCCATTGCCGCAATCTGGAGAAAGCACTCCACCGCGGCCTGTTGTTTTACAGCTTGTTCCCCAACAGCCCCCGTCTGACCCTGACCCGCGAAGACGACCTGATTCGCCTGAGCCTCGACGACTCGCAGTTCCGCGACCCGGACCACTTCCTCACCGAGAGCCAGTTGCTGGTGTGGCATCGTCTCGGCAGCTGGCTGATCGGCCAGCGCATTCGCCTGGAACAGGCGACGTTCAGTTACCCGAAACCCGAGCACGGCGCCGAATACGATTTGCTGTTCCCCTGTCCTCTGGCGTTTTCCAGAGCGCAGAGCAGCCTGTTGTTTCACAGTCGTTACCTGGACATGCCGCTGCTGCAGGATGAACGGACACTCAAGCATTTCCTCGAACGCTCCCCCGCCGACCTGTTGTCGCGCCCGGACGACGGCGACAGTTTGAGCAGCCAGTTGCGAAGGTTGCTCAGCCGTGACAGTTCGCACTGGCCGGATCTTGAAGAGGTGGCCGCGCACTTGCACATCAGCCCGCAAACCTTGCGCCGGCATTTGCGGGAGGAAGGGTCGAGTTTTCAGGAATTGAAGGATCAGCTGCGGCGGGACATTGCGATTTATCACCTGGGGCGGGCGGATTTGTCGTTGCAGCAGATTGCCGAGCAACTGGGGTTTTCCGAGCCTTCGGCGTTTCACCGGGCGTTCAAGAAATGGACCGGACTTACGCCTGGGGCTTATCGCGCGCAAGAGAACTGAAGTTCCACTGATCGTTCCCACGCTCTGCGTGGGAATGCCTCAAGGGACGCTCCGCGTTCCAGCTCCCGAAAGGGACGCAGAGCGTCCCGGGCTGCATTCCCAGAGCGTGGGAACGATCAGTCGCTCCGCGTGGGAACGATCGGTTACTCGCGGTCAAACCACCGGAAAATGAATCCGGAACGCCGCCCCGCCCATCGGCGAATCCCCCAGCGTCAGCTTCGCGCTGTAGCTCTCGATGATGTCCTTGACCACCGCCAACCCAATCCCCTGCCCCGGATGCTGGCGATCCAGCCGTTCCCCACGCTGCAGAATCCGGGCCCGCTGATCCGGCGGCACTCCCGGCCCGTCATCCTCAACACACAACTCAACCCCGCCAAGATTTTCGCGCACGCTGATGCGTACTTCGCCGAGGCACAGGCGATAGGCGTTTTCCAGCAGGTTGCCCATCATTTCCAGCAACGCACCCTGTTCGATCGGCACGTAACACTGCTCCGGCAGATCGAACGCGACCCGCACGCGTTTGTCGCGGTAGACCTTGTCCAGCGTGTCGCACAGGCTTTGCAGCACCGGGCGCAGGCGTACCTGATGACGCACCAGACCGCTTTTGCGCAGGCTGGCGCGTTGCAGTTGGTAGCTGATCTGCTGGCTCATGCGTTCGATCTGGGTTTGCAGCACCCAGGCCTGATCACGATCGGCCGGGCGCTGGGCCATGTCTTCGCTGACGCCTTGCAGCACAGTCAGCGGGGTTTTCAGGCTGTGGGCCAGGTCGTCGAGGGAATCGCGATAGCGGCTGCGTTGTTCGCGCTCGCTGTGCAGCAAGCGGTTGAGGGAACCGGTCAGGCGCAACAGTTCGCGCGGGTGTTGTTCGCTGAGGCTTTCGCGGGTGCCGCTTTCGATCTCGTCCAGTTCCTGACTGAGCCGGCGCAACGCCTGCAAGCCCCAGGTCAGGCCGCTCCACAGCAGCGCGAGCAACACCAGCAAGGCGGCACCGAAACCGAGGTAGAGGTTTTCCCGCAGGCCTTCGAGGGTGGCTTCGTACTCGCGCACCGGTTGCAGCGCGACGATGCTGAACGCCGCGCTCTTGCCGCCGAGCAGTTTGACCTCGACGTCATAGACGAAGAATTCCTGGCCGTTGGCTTCGCTGATTCTCGCGAACTCGTTACCGCGCCCGTCGTAACGCGGTTTGTAGTTGATGTGCTCTTCCTGGGTGCCCTTCGAGCGCCAGACCAGATGCCCTTCGCGATCATAGATGTAGCCAAGCAAACGGCCGTCAGTCAGGTTGAAACGCTCATCGGGCAACTGCGCTGGCATCTGCAAGCGATTGTTCTCCACCCGGGCGGCAGAGATCAGGGTGGTGACGTCCGACGCCAGGCGCTGTTCGATCGAGTCCTGCAACGCCAGGCTGAACGCGCCCTGCATCGCCGGCAGCAGCGCCAGCATGAACAACACCGCCAGGAGCGCGGCAGCGAGCATCAAGCGGACACGAAGGGAACGAATCAAGTGCAGCGCTCATTGAATAGGTAGCCGAGGCCACGCACGGTATCGATCGGTTTGAAACCGGCCGGGCCTTCAAGTTTGCGGCGCAGACGGCCGACCAGTACTTCGATCACGTTCGGATCGCGCTCGTCGTCGTCCGGGTAGAGCTGTTCCATCAAGCGATCCTTGGCCACCACTTGCTGGTGATGCCGCATCAGGTACTCGAGGATCCGATACTCGTAAGCGGTCAGCGCCAGCGGTTGTTCATCGAGGGACGCCTGTTTGCGATTGAGGTCCAGCAGCAACGGCCCGGCGACGATGGTCGACTGGGTGAAACCGCTGGAACGGCGCAGCAAGGCATTCAGGCGGGCATCGAGTTCTTCGAACTGGAACGGTTTGACCACGTAATCGTCGGCGCCGGCGGCGAGGCCTTCGACCTTGTCCTGCCAGTTGCCGCGCGCGGTGAGGATCAGGATCGGGAAGGTCTTGCCGCGCGAGCGCAGCTGACGGATCAGGTCGAGCCCGCCCATGCCCGGTAGGCCGAGATCGATCACCGCCAGGTCATGGTTGTACTGCTCGGTCTGGTACAGCGCCTCTTCGGCATTGGCCACGGACTCGACCACGTGGCCGCTGTCCGTCAGGCGGGTTTGCAGGTGATGGCGCAACAGCGCTTCATCTTCGACGACCAGCAGTTTCATAACGCTCTCCTACGCAAATCAACATCTCCAGAAACAAACTTCAATGGCTGACAGGGCGACCTGTGGGAGCGAGCCTGCTCGCGATAGCGGTGGGTCAGCCCATATTGATGCTGAATGTACCGCCGTCATCGCGAGCAGGCTCGCTCCCACAGGTTCTGCGCTTGACTGACTGGCAATGCTTGTCAGAAAGCGTAGTTCGCCGACAGGTAGGTCTGGGCGCTGCTGGTCAGGTCCAGCGAGCCCTGTTTGCTGCCACCGCGCTCGCTCATTTCGGTGCTGGCGTTGCTGCGCAGGTAACGGTAACCCAGTTCTACCGAGGTGTTTTGCGAAACCTGTTGCAGGACACCCACCTGGCCGCCGATGGCGTAACCGATGTCGCTGTCGCGGCTGAAGCCTGGCGACTCCTGAGTCATTTTGGTCAAACCGGCCGTGGCGCCGCCGAACAACCTGGTGCTGCTGCCCACCGGGTAGAACAGATCGTAGCTGCCCAGGAGGTTTTCCTGCCGCAGTTTAATGCCGTTGTGCGAGCCCGATACGTTGTCGTAAGTGGCATAGTAGCGACCCTGGCTGTTTTGCCGGCCCAGACGCACACCCCAGGTGTTGTCCTTGCCGATCACGCCGTCGGCGTTTGGGCTGTTGAGGTTGTCGTTCAGGGCGTGGGACTTTTTGACCTTGTCGCTGGTCTGTCCAAAAGTAAGGCTGGCGAAATTGTCGTCGGAAGCGAAAGCCGCGGTACTCGCGCTCAGGACAGTAAAAGCCAGAAGCAGTTTTTTGAATCCAGTCATAGGGGAGTTCCTTATGTGCTATTTGCTATTTGGGTACGAGGCAAGATTACTCACCCGGCCCTGAACTCCCCCTGAACGCACGCTGAACCTGAGCTGAATCAAATCGACCAGGCTGTTTTGATGACTTTTTTGCAGGAGATCCGACGATGCGCATTTTCCTCGCCTTTGTATTACTGGCCTTGAGCGGGCTCAGCCAGGCCGCTATCAAGACTCAGCAAATCCCTTATCAAAGTGCTGACGGCACCAAGCTGATCGGCTATTTCGCCTACGACGACGCCATCCAGGGCGCACGCCCTGGCGTGGTGGTGGTGCACGAATGGTGGGGGCTCAACGAGTACACCAAGCGCCGCGCCCGGGATCTCGCCGGTCTGGGCTACAGCGCACTGGCCATCGACATGTATGGCGATGGCAAAAACACTGAGCATCCCAAGGACGCGATGGCCTTCATGCAAGCGGCATTGAAAGACAGTGCCGCGTCCAGTGCACGCTTTCAGGCCGGGCTCGATCTGCTGAAGAAACAGCCGCAAACCGACCCGGACAAAATCGCCGCTATCGGTTATTGCTTCGGCGGCGGCGTGGTGCTGAATGCGGCACGCCAGGGTTTGCCGCTGGCGGGCGTGGTGAGTTTTCACGGTGCGCTGGCAACCAAGACGCCTGCCACACCGGGTAGCGTGAAAGCCAAAATCCTCGTCGAACATGGCGCTCTGGACAGCATGATCACCGCGGATAACGTTGCAGCGTTCAAGGCAGAAATGGACAAGGCAGGTGCTGACTATCAATTCGTCAACCTTGAAGGAGCCAAGCATGGATTCAGCAATCCTGATGCGGACCGGTTGAGCCATGGCGATCACGGCGGGCCGGATATTGGCTACAACAAAGCGGCGGATGAAAAATCCTGGGCGGACATGCAGGCGTTCTTCAAGAAAATATTTAGCTGACACAGTGATCGTTCCCACGGTCCCCGTGGGAATGCAGCCCGGGACGCTCCGCGTCCCTTTCGAGAGCTGGAACGCGGAGCGTCCCTTGAGGCATTCCCACGCGGAGCGTGGGAACGATCAAGCCGTTGCTACTACCCAGCCTGAGAGCAACCCGGCAAAATGCCCCACATGAATCG
>NZ_JBYTAJ010000040.1:0-51326 GCF_058788075.1 Pseudomonas sp. FW305-20
CGGACGCTCCGCGTTCGGCTCTTGATGGGACGCGGAGCGTCCCGGGCTGCATTCCCACGCAGAGCGTGGGAACGATCTTCAATGAAGGTCAGGATTTAGGCGGGTTGATTTTGGCCACCAGGGCATACGCCTTCACCGTCGCCGGACGGCTCTGGATGTGGTTGAACCAGCGCAGCACGTTGGGGAAGTCTTCCAGGTTCTGGCTCTGCCACTTGTGGGAAACGATCCACGGGTAGATCGCCATGTCGGCAATGCTGTATTCGCTGCCGGCGACGAAGTCTTTATCGGCCAGTTGCTTGTCGAGTACCCCGTAGAGGCGGGCGGTTTCGTCGATGTAGCGCTTGATGGCGTAGGGGATTTTCTCCGGCGCGAATTGGCTGAAGTGATGATTCTGCCCGGCCATCGGCCCCAGGCCGCCCATTTGCCAGAACAACCATTGCAGCGCTTGCTGGCGCCCGCGCAAGTCTTTGGGCAGGAACTTGCCGGTTTTCTCTGCCAGGTACAGCAGAATCGCCCCGGACTCGAACAATGCCAACGGCTCACCGCCATCGGCCGGTTCGGGATCGACGATGGCTGGAATCTTGTTGTTCGGGGAAATTTTCAGGAATTGGGGTTTGAACTGGTCGTTCTGGCTGATGTTGATCGGGTGCACGTTGTAGGGCAGGCCGGCTTCTTCCAGGAATATCGAGATTTTGTGACCGTTGGGGGTGGTCCAGTAATACAGGTCGATCATGGAGTACTCCAAATCAAAAGATGTCGTTACTTGCGCACAGCAAACGCCGGCATCAGGTCGTCCCGTTTGCGTTCGATAGCTTGCCTGTAGCAACAGGTGATGCTGAAGTGCGGGAAATTCAATGACCCCGCATGAGAAAAACCGGCATGGAGCTCAAAACCAACGCGGCGCTGATCATCATCGATCAACAAAAAGGCATCCTGCATCCCAGGCTCGGTCGCCGAAACAATCTTCAGGCGGAGCAGCGAATCCTCGATTTGCTAGGGCATTGGCGTCGAACCGGGCGACCGGTGATTCATGTGCAGCACGTGTCCCGGTCGCCGGAATCAGTGTTCTGGCCGCAGCAATCGGGGGTGGAATTTCAGGAACGGTTCCAGCCACAGACCGGTGAGCAGCTTATTCAAAAGCAGGTGCCGGATGCGTTTTGTGCGACGGGGCTCGAGACGAGTTTGCGAACGGCGGGGATCGATCAGTTGGTCATTGTCGGCGTGGCGACCAACAACTCGGTGGAGTCCACGGCGCGAACGGCCGGGAACCTGGGGTTTGATACGTGGGTGGCGGAGGATGCGTGTTTTACCTTCGACAAGGCTGACTACTTCGGTAACGCCCATTCAGCCGAGGAAGTGCATGCGATGTCGTTGGGCAATTTGCACGGGGAGTATGCGACGGTCGTGAGTACCGCACATATTTTGCAGCCTGGCTGAAATCCCTGGGGGAGCGAGCCTGCTCGCGAAAGCGGTGTAACTGACACATTGATGGTGGATGTGCCGCAGTCATCGCGAGCAGGCTCGCTCCCACATGGGTTCTATGAACGACGTAGATCCTTGGGGGAGCGGGCTTGCTCGCGAAGGCGATTCAACAGGCGAAGAAAATCTTCGCCCGAAGCATCAAGCGCCGTGGCACTTCTTGAATTTCTTGCCGTTGCCGCAAGGGCATGGGTCGTTGCGGCCGACGTCTTTCAGGGCATTGCGCACCGGTTCCTGGTGAGCGTGGCCGCAGTTCGGGCCGTGGACATGGCCATGGTCGTGATCATGGTGGTCGTGATGGTCATGATCGTGGTTGCAGTCAGGGCCATGGACATGGGGTTGCTGGGTCATCGGTTTTGCTCCGGAATTAAATCGGCGGGGATTATCACGCCATTGCGCGCCAGGTGCACGTAGTGCGCGATGAATAAACCGGTTTCCAGTTCACCTTCCAGACGATAGGGAATGGGCTGGTCGGGTTTTTTCAGCAGTTTCACCAGGTCCCGCACCTTGGGCCACAGGTTGGTGCGGATCGGTACTTTAAAGTAGGCACTGCGTTTGGGGCCGACAGTGAACCAGTGTTCGTGCTCGCCTTCGGTCAGCAGCATGTCGCCCAAGTGAATGCGGTACTCGATGCCTCGCACCGTCAGATCGCTGTCGTTGGGGTTGTCGACACGAAAGTGCAGCAAGAATTTTTGCTGCATCAATTTCGCCTGGATCACTTCGACCTTGGCCAGATGCACCTGCGGTTCGGGTTCATCGTTACCGAACCAGGACGCACAGCCGCCGAGCTCCAGAAACAGGAGCAGGGTGAGCATCTGTAGGACGCGCCGCTGGGTGGTCATGGTAATTCTTCTCCCTTGAACCCCAGTCTAGCTTTTGATCGTTACCTCAACTCAACTGCTGAAAAAACCCGCACAACACTTCTTGAATTTCTGTCCGCTGGCGCAAGGGCACGCATCATTGCGTCCGGCCTTGAGTTGCACGGTGGGATCGATGAAATACCAGCGGCCGGCGTTCTGTACGAACGACGAGCGTTCGCGGTGGCTGTGCTCACCGCTGCCGTCGTGCCAGCGCGCGGTAAAGGTCACGAAGGCATGTTCCGGCTGACCGCCCAAGACCTCGGAGCTTTCCACTTCAAGGCCCAGCCAGGTGCTTTGGGCGCTCCAGTCGCTGATGGATTGTCGATCCAGGCCCGCCTGTTGAGCGGGCAGGGTAGTCGCCACCAGATAATCGATCAGCCCCAGTACGTAGGCGCTGTAGCGCGAACGCATCAAGGCTTCGGCACACGGCGCCGGATGACCGGCATGGTAATGACCGCAGCAGGCATCGAGCGGGGTGCCGCTACCGCAGGGGCAAATGGATGTACTCATTGCGTTACCACCAATATTTCCCGAAGTTTTCCGGATTGGCCCAGAACCGTGAGTTAAGCCAGTCGGGGACTTGTTTATAGTCAAGCAGATCATAGGTAAACAGGGTCAGCACTTGCTCGTCGCGCTGGAAGCGTTCGCTGGCTTGCAGCGCCAGGGAGAAAAAATCGGTCTCCTGCCAGCCGCTGGCCGGCAAGTCCGCCAGCACCGCGATGCGGCTGGCGTTGAGGTTGCGGATCCCGCCAAGCAGGTTCAGGCCATCGCGTTTGGGCAAGTGTTCGAGACAATCGACCACCAGCGCCAGGTCAAACCGGCGCGCCGCCAGTTCAGCAGGCAACGGGCCAGGTGCCGCATGGGCCACACAACTGTCCGGGTGTGCCAGTTTGAAGGCCTCTAGTGCGGGGAATTCGCTGGCGCCAATCAGCAACAGGCGCGCGGGGGCGTAACGATCAAGCAAAGCGGCCAACGCCTGCTGGGGCGTGCGCGAAGAAATACCTGCAATCATCGAAAATCCTCAATCAGAGCTGCCAAGACTAGCCTGCTCAAAGAGCCGGGCCTAGAGCTGGTTTGGCGTAAAAGCGTCGATCTACCGTGAACACGGGGCAAAACGGGAATGGCCTATTGCTGGCGGAGATTAAAACTCGGGTCTTTACTACCTGAATCGGTTCTAAGCCGATCCCCTCAGGAGAAAACTAGATGAGCATAGTTCGCACAGCATTACCCTTGGTTCTGCTAACCAGTGTGTTGACTGGTTGTGCAGGTTTGCAGAAAACCGACTGGCCGACCTGTGCGGCGGTCGGTGGTGTCGTGGGTGCAGGTCTCGGCGCGACCGAGAGCTCGGCATGGGCGGGGTATGGCGCGCTGCTCGTCGGCGGCACGGCTGCGGCCTATTGCTGGGTTCACGGTGATGGCGACGAAGACGGCGACGGCGTACCGGACAGCCGCGACAAGTGCCCGGGAACACCTAAAGGCGTGCGGGTCGATGCCGACGGTTGCCCTCCACCGGTGCCTGCGCCAGTGGTCGAAGAAACCGCCGTGGTTAAAGAAGAAGTCATCGTCATTCGCGATGTTCACTTCGAGTTTGACAAGGCCAAACTGACCTCTGCCGACAAAGTGGTCCTCGATAAAATCGCCACTCGCTTGAAAGCGGAAGCGCCTGACGCTCGACTGACTGTAACCGGTCACACCGACAGCGTGGGCAGCGATGCCTATAACCAGAAACTGTCGGATCGTCGCGCGCACTCGGTCGTTGAATACCTGATTACCCAAGGTGTGCCACGCAGCAGCTTCGTCTCTGTCACCGGTGCCGGGGAAAGCCAGCCGGTTGCCGATAACAAAACCGCTGACGGCCGCTCGATGAACCGTCGCACGGAAATCCAAATCAACCGCTAAACCCCTTATGCTCCGCGGCTTGTGCAGTCGCGGATGCGGGTCTTTACTCCTGTGTGACCGGCATTGGCCGGTAACACAGGAGCTTTCACCATGAGTGTTCTTACACGGACCGTCTTGCCGGTTGTGCTGCTGGGCAGCCTGTTGACCGGTTGCGCTACTCACAGCGATGGCACCGCCCCCCTCAATCAACGAACCTGGCCAATCTGCAGCGTTATCGGCGGTCTGGCCGGTGGCGGTCTGGGCGCTCTGCAAAGTAGCGCTTGGGCGGCCGGTGGGGCGGCGCTTGGTATCTTGACCGGTGGCTTGATATGTTACGCCCAGGACGGCGACGAAGACGACGATGGGGTTTTCGATCGACGCGATCGCTGTCCTGATACGCCGGCCAATACCCCCGTGGAACATCATGGTTGCCCATTGCCGCAGTACCCGGTCAGCGTGACACCCGAACCTGTGCAATCGGAGGTCATCACCCTGAGCGACGCGGACGACGTACTGTTTGCTTTCAACCAATCCGAACTGACGCCAGCCGCGCAGAGCAAGCTGGATTCGTTGATGCCCAAACTGCAAAGCGCCGAGGTGATGAGCATCAAGGTGATCGGACATACCGACAGCGTCGGCTCGGACACCTATAACCAGGCGCTGTCGGAACGTCGCGCCAGTAGCGTGGCGGCCTACCTGTTGAGCCAGGGCCTGACGCCGAACAAGCTCACCAGCGAGGGCAAGGGCCAAAGTCAGCCGGTGGCCGATAACGAAACAGAAGAAGGGCGAGCGAAAAACCGTCGGGTGGAACTGCACGTCAATCGCTGAGCCCCGTGATAGAGCCGTCGGGTGACAAATAAGGTCGCTCCGGCGGCCATTCGGCAGCCTTCATGAAGAATTTTCCGTTGCCCTCTGGCTTATCCCGCGTGGAAGCCGGTACTGTGCGTCAAAGAATAATTCTCAACGGGGGAGCGTATGAACGTGTTTTGGGGGCTGGGGAAGTTGTTGACCCTGCTTTTCTGGCTGGTGGTGTTGACCAATCAGCTCATGCCGTTTGTCAATCCTCTGCATCTGCTGGTCAATCTGGCTGGCGGCCTGCTGGCCTGCCTTCATCTTCTTGAGGCAGTGTTCTGTTTCCGTAGCCTCAGAGGTCGTGCTCATCCTTGGCGAGATCGCCTGAAGATCCTGTTTTTCGGCGTTTTCCACCTGCAAACCATCCCGGCTCCGACCGCGTCTAAGGCTTCCCATGCGTAAACTCTGTTTGCTCGCTGCACTCATCAGCCCGTTGGCCTGCGCCCAGGTGGTGAGCGTCGAAACCAACTCGCTGATGCGTTTGCCCAACACCGCCAGCACCTTGCAACTGGAACGCCTGGAAGTGGCCGACTACGGCACGTTGTTGATTCCCTCGAATGTGACCGAGGTATCCGTCGGTGAATTGCGTCTGGGGCGTGAAGCGCGGATCGCCATCGTCCCCGGCGAACAGCCGCTTGAGCTGAAGGTCAGTCGAGCGCAGTTGTCGGAAGGCAGCCAGATCACGGCTCGCGGCGCGCCGGGGACTTACCTCAAGGCCGCCCGCTCCGGGCGTAACCTGAACTTGCAGATCAAGTCACTGAGTGCGCCGCAACTGTTGGTAGACGCTCGCGGCGGCGCGGGCGCGCCGGGTTTCGTCGGTCTCGATGGGGCCAACGGCCAGGCGCCGGGTTGTACCTGGGGTCAGGCCGGTCGTGGTGCCGATGGCAGTGACGGGAGTGACGGCCAGCCAGGCGCGCCGGGTGCACTGGTTCGCCTGGAAGTGCCGCGCGATTACCCGGCGGAACTGATCAAGGTCCAGGTGGCCGGCGGTGACGGTGGCGTGGCCGGGCCTGGCGGTAAGCCGGGTGCGGGTGGCAAGGCCAAGGGCTGCTTTGTTTACAAGGCCGATGGCGGAAAAAATGGTCGTCCTGGCGCTGATGGTCAGCCGGGGCCTGCCGGAGCGGAGGGGGCGGTGACCGTGCAGCGGTTGTAAAAGCGACCGAGTTTTGATTGTTCCCACGCTCTGCGTGGGAATACAGCCCGTGACGCTCCGCGTCACTGGACGCGGAGCGTCCCTTGAGGCATTCCCACGCAGAGCGTGGGAACGATCACGGCCGTGCCGCAGCAATCGCCACCAGCACCAACCCGACAAGCAGATTAATCCCCACCAACTTGCGAATTTTCCCAAGCGTCGCCGCGCCGGTCGGCCAGTCCTGCGCCGCCACTGCCGTGCGCAACTCTGGCAATAACAAGGCCTGAATCCGGATAAACAGCGCCGTCATCACCACGTACAACCCCATCATCACCTGCACATACCGCGGCGCCGCTTCAAAACCGCTGTACTGCAAATGAATCATGCCCACACCGCTGATCGGCAAAAGCACCACCGCAACCCAGACCCAGCGGAAAAAGCCTTGAAACACTTCTACCCACAGCTTCAGTCGGGCAGGGCCTTCAAGTGCCTTCATCGCCGCGGGCCGCAAGACCATCCACGCGAAAAACATGCCGCCGACCCAGACCAGGGCTGACAGGACATGCAGGGTGTAAACGATGCCAAAAGGTGTCATTGAGGTACTCCGTTCTGCGCGGGATTAATTAGCGCGGTATGATAGCCGCCGAACCGAACCACTGAAAATTTATCCAGCGTTTTTTGCGCCCGACAATCCATGATCAGCACTGAACTCAAAACCACGATCCAGGGCGCCTACTCGCGTTTTCTCGAAGCCAAGAGCCTCAAGCCGCGCTACGGCCAACGCCTGATGATCGCCGAAATTGCCAAGGTCCTCGGTGACATCGACACCGATGACGAAGGCCGGCGCAGTGGCGACCCTGCGATTGTCGCGGTGGAAGCCGGCACCGGCACCGGCAAAACCGTGGCCTACAGCCTGGCCGCCATCCCCACGGCCAAGGCTGCGGGCAAACGCCTGGTGATCGCCACGGCCACCGTGGCCCTGCAAGAGCAGATCGTCTACAAGGATTTGCCCGACCTGATGCGCAACAGCGGGCTGAGTTTCAGCTTCGCCCTGGCCAAGGGACGCGGGCGCTACATGTGCCTGTCCAAGCTCGACATGTTGCTCCAGGAAGGTCACGCACAAACCGCCACGGCGCAGCTGTTTGAAGAAGAAGGCTTCAAGATCGAGGTCGACGAAGCCAGTCAGAAGCTGTTCACCAGCATGATCGAGAAACTCGCCGGCAATAAGTGGGACGGCGACCGCGACAGTTGGTCCACCGCCCTGGAAGATGCCGACTGGGCGCGCCTGACCACCGATCACAGCCAGTGCACCAATCGCCATTGCCCGAACTTCGGCCAGTGCGCCTTCTACAAGGCCCGCGAAGGCATGGGCAAGGTCGATGTGATCGTCACCAACCACGACATGGTCCTGGCCGACCTGGCACTGGGCGGCGGCGCCGTGTTGCCGGACCCGCGCGACACCATCTACGTGTTCGACGAAGGCCATCACCTGCCGGACAAGGCCATCGGCCATTTCGCCCATTACACGCGCCTGCGTTCCACCGCCGACTGGTTGGAAACCACCGCCAAGAACCTCACCAAATTGCTGGCCCAGCATCCGCTGCCGGGCGACCTGGGCAAGTTGATCGAACAAGTGCCGGAACTCGCGCGGGAGATCAAGACCCAGCAGCAATTCATGTTCAGCGCCTGCGAGCAGGTCGCCGATTTCAAACCGGGCGAAGACGTCGAAGGCCGTGAGCGGCCGCGTCATCGCTTCGTCGGCGGGGTGATTCCCGAGCACATGCGCGAAATGGGCGTCGAGCTTAAGAAGGGTTTCGCCCGTCTGACCGATCTGTTTACCCGTCTCACCGAACTGCTCAAGGAAGGCATGGATGGCGAGGTCAATATCGGCATCGCCAGCAACCAGGCAGAGGAGTGGTACCCGCTGTTCGGCAGCCTGTTGTCGCGTTCTTCGGGCAACTGGGAGTTGTGGGTCGCGTTCACCGCTGAAGACCCGGAAGACAACCCGCCGATGGCCCGCTGGCTGACCCTGGCCGAAAGCGGCTCGCTGTTCGACATCGAGGTCAACGCCAGCCCGATCCTCGCGGCGGAAATGCTCCGTCGCAACTTGTGGAACGTGGCTTACGGCGCTCTGGTGACCTCCGCGACATTGACCGCGCTCGGCACCTTCGATCGCTTCCGCATGCGCGCCGGCCTGCCGAAAAAAGCCGTGACCGCAGTGGTTCCAAGCCCGTTTCATCACGCCGACGCTGGCGTGTTGCGGGTGCCGGACCTGAAGGCCGATCCGCGTGATGCGCCGGCCCACACCGCAGCGATCATCCGCGACTTGCCGGCCTTGGTGGAAGGTTCGCGCGGCACCCTGGTGCTGTTCTCCTCGCGCAAACAGATGCAGGACGTGTTCGACGGCCTCGACCGCGACTGGCGCAAGCAAGTGTTCATTCAAGGCAACCTGTCGAAACAGGAAACCCTGAACAAGCACAAGGCGCGGGTCGATGGCGGCGATTCCAGTGTGTTGTTCGGCCTGGCGAGTTTCGCCGAAGGGGTCGATTTGCCCGGTGCGTACTGCGAGCACGTGGTGATCGCGAAGATTCCATTTTCGGTGCCCGATGATCCGGTCGAAGCGGCCCTGGCCGAATGGATCGAGGCTCGGGGTGGCAATCCGTTCATGGAAATCTCCGTGCCGGATGCTTCGCTGAAGCTGGTCCAGGCCTGCGGTCGCTTGCTGCGCACCGAAGAAGATCGCGGCACCATCACCTTGCTCGATCGACGCTTGGTCACCCAGCGTTATGGCAAGGCAATCCTCAATGCGTTGCCTCCCTTCCGGCGTGAAATTTCCTGATACACCGGTGGGCAAATGTGCCCACCGCGTTGTCTATCTCTCTGCCATCGCTTTTCCACTGGCCCATTTGGGTCGTTAGGGAGAATTTCGTTCTCATGATTCGCCGTTCGCTGCGCCATTCGTTACCTGCCGTTTTCGCTCTGATGTTCGCGGCCCCATTGCTGGCGGCTCCTGCCGGCCAACAGACGCTGTTCAACTTTGTGCGCCCCGCCGATGTGGTCCAGGTGGCGACTCAGGACGCCAGCCTGCCGCAATCCAACGCCGAGCAAACGGCCGAAGGCGAAGTGCTGCGTCGGGTGACGTTCAACCCTGCGGCACAACCGACCTTGCGTCTGACCCCACAGACGGGCGCCTGGGACTGGTCGCAGTCGGGCTTCATGAGTTTGCGGATTCAGAGCGCAATGAATTGGGCTGTGACCCTGTATGTGAAAATCCAGAGCAACGACGGCAAGACGCTGATCAGCCGCGTCGATTTGCCGGCCGGCCCTGCGCAAACCCTATTGGTGCCGCTAACGCCCTTTACGCCATTGAGCCTGGGCCTGAAAGCCGGCCCGCCGATGCCGATGATGTTCAATGGCCAACGTGTATTGCTGGCCAGCAGCGCCGGTGAGCTGGAGCGCAGCCAGGTGGTGTCGGTGACCTTGTCGATGGATCAGCCGAAAGTCGCCCAGAGCATCTTGCTGGAACGCTTTGGCGTGCAGGACGGCGATGCGGTTACCCAAGCGGCTTTTGGCGGCCTGGTAGACGCTTACGGCCAGTCGACCCGAGCCAAATGGCCAGAGAAAGTCAGCAGCGACGAGCAACTGAAAAGCGCCGCCGCCAAGGAACAGCAGCAACTGAAAACCTGGCTGGCCGAGCGCGAGAAGTCGTCCCTGGACAAGTTTGGCGGCTGGACCAAAGGCCCGGCATTTAAGGCCAGCGGTTTTTTCCGTACCGAAAAACGCGACGGTCGCTGGTACCTGGTGACCCCGGAAGGCCATCCGTTCTATTCGCTCGGCGTCAACACCGTCACCCCGGATGTCAACCAGACCTACGTCGCCGGCCGCGAGTGGATGTTTGAATCGCTGCCCAAACCCGACGAGCCGCTGGCCAGCCACTATGGCGAAGGCGATAACCGCGGTGGCAACGGCGTCGATAAGGGCCGTGGCTACAATGCCGGTCGCTGGTACGACTTCTATGGCGCCAACTTGCAGCGTTTGTATGGCTCGCCATGTGTGGTGACCAGCGACACCAAGGCCGGTGTCGCCGAAGCAGCCAAGGCTGACGCGGTTGCGGCTACGGTAGAGAAGGCTGCCGAGCAACCGGTCGTTCCTGCGACGGCCGAAGCTGGTGTTGCCGAAGCCGCCAAAACCGGCGCCGCTGACGCGACTGCGGCGAAAGCCGCTGAGCAAACACCTGCCGAACCCTGCAAAGCGGTGGTTGATGAACAGCGCTGGGCCAGCCACACCCTGGATCGCCTGCAAGCCTGGGGCTTCAACACTATCGGCAACTGGAGCGCCCCGGTGCTGGCCAACGCTGATCGCCTGCCGTACACCTTGCCGCTGTCGATCGTCGGCGATTACGCCAGCATCAGCACCGGCACTGACTGGTGGGGCGGCATGCCCGACCCGTTTGACCCGCGTTTCGCCATGGCTACCGAACGTGCCGTGGCCATCGCCGCGCGGGACCATCGCGACGATCCTTGGCTGATCGGCTACTTCGCCGATAACGAACTGGCCTGGGCCGGTCCCGGCGATGACCCGAAAGCCCGTTACGCCTTGGTCTACGGCACCTTGAAGATGACCACCGACGTGCCGGCCAAACGCGCGTTCCTCAAGCAATTGCGGGATAAGTACCGCAATCAGGCGGGTCTTTCAAAAGCGTGGGGCATTGATTTGCCGGCATGGGAATTGATGGAAGACCCGGGCTTCGTGCCGCCGCTGCCAAGCGCCGAATTTCCGGAAATCGAGGCAGACTTCAAATACTTCCAGAAGGTCTTCGCCGACACGTACTTCAAGACCCTCTCCGATTCGCTCAAGTGGCACGCGCCGAACCAGCTGTTGCTGGGCGGCCGCTTCGCCAACAGCACCCCGGAAGCGGTTGAGTCCTGTGCGAAGTATTGCGACGTATTGAGTTTCAACATGTACACCCTGCAACCGCAGGACAGTTACGACTTCGCCATACTGCGCAGCCTGGACAAACCGGTGCTGGTCACCGAGTTCAACTTCGGCTCCGCGGATCGCGGCCCGTTCTGGGGCGGCGTGACGCAATTGGCCAAGGAAGAAGACCGTGGGCCCGCTTACGCCAACTTCCTCAAACAGGCGATGAGCGAGCCGTCGATCGTCGGCGTGCACTGGTTCCAATACCTTGATCAACCGGTTACCGGTCGTCTGCTGGATGGCGAGAACGGGCACTTCGGGCTGGTGGGCATTACCGATCTGCCGTTCCAGGGCTTCGTCGATAGCGTGCGCAAGAGCAATTGGCAGACCGTCGATCAGCTCGGTAAAGAAGCCGAGAAGGCCAAGGCTGAGGCGGATAAAGCCGATCAAGAAGCTGAGGGCGGCAGAAAAGGCGATGCTGGCAAAGGTGCAGGGCAGGGCGCTGGCCATGTGGGTGGGCATTCCGGCAATGGCCACTGAGTCCTGTTAAACCGCGTTATCGTTCTTCGCGAGCAGGCTCACGCCCACAATGGTCCAGCGTGAACCCTGTGGGAGTGAGCCTGCTCGCGATGGCGCCCGCCAAGGCACCATAAATTTCTGATCCAATCCATGGGCAACCGACCGCCCGGCCCGCAACTGTTCCCAAAACCCTCCAGGGCTGGAACAATGCGGGCACTTTGTAGAGCTTTATATCCGGGGAGTTGCGGGTGCAGATTCAGGGTTTTTACGAGCTGAAGTTCGAAGCGGTGCGTGAGGCTTTCGCGGCGCTGTTCGACGATTCTCAGGAACGCGGTGCAGCGTTGTGCATCAAGATCGGCGGTGAAACCGTGGTCGACCTTTGGGCCGGTAGCGCTGACAAGGATGGCACCGAAGCCTGGCACAGCGACACCATCGCCAATCTGTTCTCCTGCACCAAGACCTTTACCGCGGTCACCGCCCTGCAACTGGTGGCCGAAGGCAAGCTGCAACTGGATGCACCGGTTGCCCGCTACTGGCCCGAGTTCGCCGCCGCCGGCAAAGAGTCCGTGACCCTGCGTCAATTACTCTGCCATCAGGCCGGTCTGCCGGCGCTGCGTGAGCTGTTGGCCCCGGAAGCCCTTTACGACTGGCAGACCATGGTTGACGCCCTGGCCGCTGAAGAACCGTGGTGGACGCCAGGGAGCGGTCACGGTTACGCCGCGATCACCTACGGCTGGCTGGTCGGTGAGTTGCTGCGTCGTGCCGACGGTCGTGGGCCGGGTGAGGCCATCGTGGCGCGGGTTGCAAAGCCTTTGGGCCTGGATTTCCACGTCGGCCTGGCGGACCAGGAGTTCCACCGCGTGGCGCACATTGCTCGAGGCAAAGGCAATGTCGGCGATGCCGCCGCCCAGCGCTTGCTCCAAGTGACCATGCGCGAGCCGACGGCCATGACCACGAGGGCGTTCACTAACCCGCCGTCGATCATGACCAGCACCAACAAACCCGAGTGGCGACGCATGCAGCAACCGGCCGCCAATGGCCACGGCAATGCCCGCAGCCTGGCCGGGTTCTATGCCGGTCTGCTCGATGGCAGTTTGCTGGAAAGCGAAATGCTCGAGGAACTGACGCGCGAGCACAGCCGCGGCGAGGACAAGACGTTACTGACCCGGACCCGTTTCGGCCTGGGTTGCATGCTCGATCAACCGGACGTCCCCAACGCCACCTACGGCCTCGGCCCTCGTGCGTTCGGTCATCCGGGGGCGGGCGGTTCCACCGGTTTTGCCGACCCGGAACACGATGTGGCCTTCGGCTTTGTGACAAATACCCTGGGACCGTACGTCTTGATGGATCCGCGCGCGCAAACGCTCGTGCGGGCCCTGGCCACTTGTCTGTAAAACGCGCTCAGGGGTTCCAGGGCCGGAACCCCAAGGCCTTTATGGTTTCCAAGCGTCTGTTTATCCGGGTCAACCCGGCCTGATTTTTCATTACTTCATTTTGTGGATATCCAATGTCATCCAATAAAACTCTCGCTTTGGCCCTGTGCTTCGCAATTACCGGTTGCGCACAAACTCCACAAAATGACTCGGATGGCAGCAGCTGGTGGCCGTTCGGTTCTTCCGACAAAGTCGCGGCTAAAGGCCCGGCTCCGACCCCAGCCCCGGCACCTTTGAAACCTGCCGCGACCGCTCCGGTTGCCAAGGCTGAAAGCTCCAGCCCTTGGTACTGGCCGTTCGGTTCCGATGAGGTTCTCGACAAGAAGCCAGAGGTGAAAGCTGAAGCCAAACCTGAAGTTAAACCAGTCGAGGTGGCCAAGACTAAGGCTGAGGCCGAAGCCGGTGGCAACTGGTGGTGGCCGTTCGGTGGTAAAGAGCAAAGCACTACTGCCAAAGTCGTGCCGATGCCTGATCCTAAAGTCACCCAGGCCTGGCTCGACGACTATGAACCGCGCCTGCGCGAAGCGATCAAGGGCAGCCACCTGCAACTTGAGCGCCGTGAAAACGTGCTGGTAGTCTCCGCGCCGGTAGACGGCTCGTTCAACCCTGACCGTCCGGCCATGCTGCTGCCGGTGACCCTCGGCCCGTTCACTCGCGTCGCGAAAATCCTCGAAGTCGATCCAAAGACTGCCGTGCTGGTACTCGGCCACAGTGATACGTCGGGCGCCGCACCGGCCAACGTGAAACTGAGTCAGGAGCGTGCCCAGTCCGTGGCAGCGATTTTCCGCCTCAGCGGTCTGCAGCGTGATCGCCTGATGCTGCGCGGCATGGGTGGCGAAGCCCCGCGTGCTGCTAACGACAGCAATGAAGGTCGTGCCTTGAACCGTCGCGTCGAACTGCTGGTGACCCCGCAAAACACCATGGTCGCGTTGCTGAGCAAGTACAACATGCCGGCCCCGGCGCCAGTGAAGCTGGTCGCTGCCCAGGACGTCAAGCCAGTGGTCAAACCGGTCACCCCTGCGCCAGCCGCGAAGAAAGCCGCTGTGCCTGCTGCAAAAAAAGCCCCGGCCAAGAAAGCCGCCGCCAAGAAGGCACCGGCTAAAACTGCAACGCCAGCGAAGAAGACTGCCCCGGCCAAAGCCGCTGCCGACACGAAAAAAGTCGCCGACGCCACCGATACTGTTAAAAAGTGATTCGTTAACCAAAAGGAATGCGCCATGACCCAGGGCCTGGCTGATATGCGTCGCGATTACACCCGTGATGGCCTGACCGAGGCGCAAGCCCCGGCCGAGCCATTCGCGCTGTTCCATCAGTGGTTTGCCGACGCGGTGAAAACCGAACAGGCGCCGGTGGAAGCCAACGCCATGACCCTGGCCACCGTCGATCAGGACGGTCGGCCGCATTGCCGCATTCTGCTGCTCAAGGGGCTGGACGAGCAGGGTTTCACCTTCTTCACCAACTACGACAGCGCCAAGGGCCAGCACCTGGCCGCGAACCCGTACGCGGCCATGACCTTCTTCTGGCCGGCCCTGGAGCGTCAGGTGCGCATCGAAGGGCGGGTGGTGAAGGTTACGCCTGAAGAGTCCGACGCCTACTTTCAGGTTCGGCCGCTGGGCAGTCGTCTCGGCGCCTGGGCTTCGCCCCAGAGCCGGGTGATCGCCGACCGTGCCGAGCTGGAAGCGCTGCTCAAGAACACCGAGCAACGTTTCAGCGACACGCAACCTCATTGCCCTGAGCACTGGGGTGGTTACCGTTTGTTACCGGAGCGCATCGAGTTCTGGCAAGGCCGTCCGAGCCGCCTGCACGATCGCCTCAACTACCGCGTTCAGGGCGCCGACTGGATTCTTGAACGTCTGGCACCTTAAGCCGTCTACCGATCGGGATACTCTGCCGCAGCGGCTTCAAGCCACTGTGGCAGGTCTCGGCGCTTGATCTTCTGCGCTTGAGCGTTCGCCAGTTGCTGGAGCATGAACGCCTTTTTCTGCTCGTCCTTACCCGCCAGTGCCAACGCCAGATCGCGGTCCATCCAGCGTTTGATCCGCACGTATAGCCACCAGTGGAAATACAAACCGGCAACGGTAGTGACGACAATGATGAAGTAATCCATGACAATCCTTGGGGCAGCGGCGCAGCTACCGGAATTTGCCGCTACTGTGTGGTGAGTTCGTGGAAGTGCCTGTACCGGGCCTGAATCAAACCAAAATTATCCGGGCGAGGCCGTGACAGGCGTCAAGCTGCGGAGTTTAATGAATACCTGTCCTTTGGAGTTGATGCTATGCGTAAGTCTGTTCTGCTGGTTGCTTCCTTTTCCACGATGGCGATGTTGCTCACTGGCTGCCAATCGAGCCTGACCGGTGACTCCTACTCCCGTGACGAAGCGCGTCGCGTGCAGACCGTTCGCATGGGCACCATCGAATCCCTGCGGCCGGTCAAAATCGAAGGCACCAAAACCCCGATCGGCGGCGCGGCTGGTGCCGTCGTGGGCGGTGTCGGCGGCAGCGCTATCGGTGGCGGTCGTGGCAGCATCGTTGCTGCGGTTATCGGTGCCGTCGCTGGCGGCCTGATCGGCTCGGCCACAGAAGAAGGCCTGACTCGCGCCCAAGGCGTGGAAATCACCGTTCGCGAAGACGACGGCAGCATGCGCGCCTACGTGCAACAGGTTCAGGAAAATGAAGTGTTCCGTGTTGGCGAGCGGGTGCGGATTGCTACTGTAGATGGGACTAGCCGCGTTTCCCACTAAGCGGGAATACGGGTAAAAGAAAACCCCGATCAGGTGACTGGTCGGGGTTTTTTGTGTCTGTGGCTTTCAGTTTTGTCTGATCCGAAACGTTAGTCTTGGCAGAGCCCCATGTAGTACACCAAGTTGGCTCTGAAGGGGTTGCCAACAAGTTCCATAATCGCACTGGCTTGATTGGGAGATAACACATGCTCGCCCATGGGCACATCCTTCAAAGTTTTCCAGCCCATGACATTAAGCACTGCCGCCTCTAAGGCTTGCGGGACATCCATTTCATACTGCAATGAATTGTCAGGATTTGGCTCGGGGAAAAATCCAGAGAGAGCTATAAATATCATTCTTGAATTCTCGATCGCTATTTTGTTGTAGTACGTCTTTCAGGCCTTACTTTTCCGGTCTGTTCACCTGTTTTTGCATCAAACTCTCCTAAGTGATCTCCCGCCCAGTTGTACACTTCGACGGCGCCATGTTGGTAATCCCATTCATAAATGCGCTTCTTACTTTCCCAGCGTTTTCGATTCCCTTTAGTCTGAACAGGGAAGGCATCGGGGAACGCTGGCAGAAATTTTGGCGGAGGATGATAGCTGTGGTCACCACTGATAGGTCTTGCCACCACCACGTATAACGGCTGCACACCAGAGTTCGCCGGAAACACAAGAATGAAATCCTTGTACTCAGGCGGATAAACCGGGTTCACGATGATGCTATCCGCCGCTTTCGTCGGCGGATAAACCCAAATATGCGGCGCTTGCGGCGCAGCCTCCAGCGCTGGAATACCGAGGATGTCTGAACCATCTACAGCCGGTGTCCAGATCAGCTCGATACCATCTCCCAGATCCGCCACCTGCTGACTCCCGCGCAAGCTGAACTGCACGACATCGACCATTTCCCAATCACGGTTCTTGCCGGTGTAGAAACCGTATCCCTTGAGACTGCCGTCAGCCTGTTGCTCGACCCTTAGCCGAACACGAGTTCGAGCCTGTTTCAGGGCGCGTAACTGACCTTCGGTATAGAGCGCGCTGTCGCCGAGGCTCGGCGTCCAGAAGAACGCGACCAGGCCGGCCAATAGGGTGGTTCCAGCAGTACCGAGTGCTGCGGTGGGAGCAGCGATAGCCGGGGCGCGAAGAGCCATGCGGCCGATACCAAGCGAGACGGTACTGCCGCTGATGGTTTGAAGATTGAGCAGCCCGGCATCGTCTGCCTCGCGAGCCCCGAGCCAGGCGACTTCTCCGTAGTCCTTGAGGCTGTCGGTGGGCACCATTCCCGAAGGATTCGAGTAGTCGATGATGGCGTCCGGCAGATTGCAGGACTTGGCGAAGACACACCCCGCACGAACGGTTTCCTGCTTTTTCGCCACGACCTCACGACTCCGTTCGAAGGCGTCTTGTCTCGCGAGCATGGCGTCGTAAGCGTTTTGTCGGGCCTCCCGCGCGGCCAGTTCGGTAGCCGTCATAAAGCGGTAAGTGATGTGATGACCGTCGCCTGACGGAGGGTTCTTGACCCGGGGAATGTCCTTGTTACCAGCCACTGATCGTCCTTGCGTTCGTACGTCGACAACCCCCAAAAAAGGGGCTGTGCGACGTTAACGAACGAGGCTGATCGTGGCTGTAGGACGAGTCTCGAATGACTCTAGGAGTTGTCTCTGTTTATCAGGATTGCAGCGCGGCGCTCTTGCGACTTGCCGCTGCCGTCACCGCATAACCAATCAATGCCGCCAGTATCGAACCGGTCAAAATCCCCATCCGGTCCATCCCTGCGTATTCACTGGCACCCGGCACAAACGCCAGGGAGCCGACAAACAGGCTCATGGTGAAGCCGATGCCGCAGAGGATTGCCACACCCAATACCTGGCCCCAGTTAGCGCCTTGGGGCAGGGCGGCGATGCCGATTTTCACCGCCAGCCAGGTCAGGCCGAAGACGCCGAGGGTCTTGCCCAGCAGCAAACCGACCGCGATGCCCATCGGCACCTGGTGGGTGAAGCTTTCGACGGTCACGCCACTCAGGGACAGGCCGGCGTTGGCGAAGGCGAACAGCGGCAGGATGCCGTAGGCCACCCATGGATGGAGGGCGTGTTCGAGGGTCAGCAGCGGAGAAGGTTCGGCGTTTTTCGTGCGCAGGGGGATGCAGAAAGCCAGGGTCACACCGGCCAGTGTCGCGTGGACACCGCTCTTGAGTACGCAAACCCAAAGGATCAGGCCGATGATCATGTACGGCCCGAGCTTGACCACTCCGAGCCGGTTCATTGCGATCAGTGCCACGATGCACGTCGCGGCCAGAGACAGCGAAAGGGTCGAGAGCGTGCCCGAGTAGAAGATCGCAATGACGATGATTGCGCCGAGGTCGTCAATGATCGCCAACGTCATCAGGAAAAGCTTAAGCGACACCGGTACCCGCTTACCCAGCAGGGCCAGTACACCGAGGGCGAAGGCAATATCGGTGGCCATCGGGATGGCCCAGCCACCAAGGGCTGTCGGGTCATCTCGGTTCAGAAACCAGTAGAGCAGCGCCGGCACCACCATGCCGCCAATCGCCGCTGCGCCGGGCAGGACGATTTGCGACGGTTTCGACAGTTGACCGTCAAGGACTTCGCGCTTCACTTCCAGGCCGATCAGCAGGAAGAACAGGGCCATCAGGCCGTCGTTGATCCACAACAGCGCCGGTTTGGCGATTTGCAACGCGCCTATTTGCGCCACGACCGGAGTGTCGAGAAAACTGCTGTAAAGCCACGACAGCGGGGAATTGTTGATGATCAAGGCCAGGGCCGCAGCGGCGATCAATAACAGTCCGCTGGCAGCTTCCAACTGGAAGAAACGCGTGAAAGTGCTACGCAGAGGCAAGGTCGCTCTCCATCGATGAATTCAAAAGGTGGCACACCCTAACCCGTACCGTTAGTTGTTAAAACAAAAGTTATATTCTTTTTTGTTATATGCCGTTACAACGTGAACGATCAGCAGGGACCTGAGCCTAGCAGTTGCCGGGCGTATTGAACGTCAGCTGTACCTGTGCGCGCTGTAGGTTTTTTCCTAAGCTTGTTAGCTGAGCCTTGCAACAAGGCCGACTCAACGAGAAAACCACCATGAGCGACAATCGACAGTGGGCCCGCGAAGCCATCCGGATCATCGAGGCCGACTTCCAGCGTAGCGCCGACACTCACCTGATCCCCTTGCCGCTGCCGGGTTTTCCGGGCATCGAGTTGTATTTCAAGGATGAGTCCAGCCATCCCACCGGCAGCCTGAAGCACCGGTTGGCGCGCTCGCTGTTTCTGTATGCGCTGTGTAATGGCTGGCTCAAACCCGGAGCACCGGTGATTGAAGCGTCCAGCGGTTCGACGGCGATTTCCGAGGCGTACTTCGCCAGTTTGCTGGGCTTGCCATTTATTGCGGTGATGCCGGCGAGCACCTCCAAAGAGAAGATTGCGCAGATCGCTTTCTACGGTGGCAAGAGTCATTTGGTCGACGACCCGACGCAGATCTATGCCGAATCCGAACGCCTGGCCCGCGAACATGATGGGCATTTCATCGACCAGTTCACCTATGCCGAGCGCGCTACTGACTGGCGGGCGAACAACAACATCGCCGAGTCGATCTTCCAGCAAATGCGCTTCGAACTGCACCCCGAGCCGAGCTGGCTGATCTCCAGCCCCGGCACCGGCGGCACCACCGCGACGCTGGGCCGGTACGTGCGTTACCGCCAGCATTGCACTCGCGTGCTCTGCGCCGATGCCGAACGTTCGGTGTTCTTCGATTACTACCAGACCGGCGACGCCAGTCTGCGCCTGGATTGTGGTTCGCGGATTGAAGGCATTGGCCGGCCTCGGGTAGAAGCGTCGTTCCTGCCCAAGGTAATTGATGCGATGGTCAAGGTGCCGGACGCGTTGTCCCTGGCGGCCATGCATTACCTGGCGCAGCGTTTGGGACGTCGAGTCGGCGGGTCGAGCGGGACCAATTTGATCGGCGCGTTGATGGCAGCCCAGCAGATGGCGGCGGCGGGGGAGTCGGGGTCGATCGTGGCGATTTTGTGTGATGGCGGCGAGCGCTATGCCACCACTTATTACGATCAGGCCTGGCTCAAGGCCCAGGGGTATGAGTTGAGCGGTTTGATGGATGCGGTGGCGGGGAGTGTTGAGCGCGGCGAGCCGCTGCCGGCCAGCGTGCTGCGCGCCAATATCTGACAGGCTGAAACCAATGTGGGAGCAAGCCTGCTCGCGATAGCGGTAGATCAGTCAACATCTCTATTGAATGTTATGCCGCCATCGCGAGCAGGCTCGCTCCCTCAGAGGATTTGGGTCAGGCCTCGAGGCCGAGGATGTCGCGGGCCACGGCTTCTGCAATCCGAATCCCGTCGACGCCCGCCGACAGAATCCCGCCCGCATAACCCGCGCCTTCACCCGCCGGGAACAAGCCTTTCACGTTCAGGCTCTGCATCGACTCGTCACGGGTAATCCGCAGCGGCGACGACGTACGGGTCTCGATCCCGGTCAACACCGCGTCGTGCAGCGAGTAACCGCGAATCTGCTTCTCGAACGCCGGCAAGGCTTCGCGAATGGCTTCGATGGCGAACGCCGGCAAGGCCAACGCCAGATCACCCAAGGCAACGCCTGGTTTGTAGGACGGTTCAACGCTGCCCAGTTCGGTGGAAGGCTTGCCGGCAATGAAGTCGCCGACCAGTTGCGCCGGCGCTTCGTAGTTGCTGCCGCCCAGCACAAAGGCGTGGGATTCCAGGCGTTCCTGCAACTCGATACCCGCCAGCGGGCCGCCCGGGTAATCGACTTCCGGGGTGATCCCGACGACGATCCCGGAGTTGGCGTTGCGCTCGTTACGCGAGTATTGGCTCATGCCGTTGGTGACCACGCGGCCCGGCTCGGACGTCGCCGCCACCACGGTGCCGCCCGGGCACATGCAGAAGCTGTAGACCGAACGGCCGTTGCTGGCGTGGTGCACCAGTTTGTAGTCCGCAGCGCCGAGTTTCGGGTGCCCGGCGTATTTGCCCAAGCGGGCGCGGTCGATCAGCGATTGCGGATGCTCGATGCGGAAACCTACCGAAAACGGCTTGGCTTCCATGAACACGCCACGGCCATGCAGCATGCGGAAGGTATCGCGGGCACTGTGGCCGAGGGCCAGGATCACGTGTTTCGAGTGGATCTGCTCGCCGCCATTGAGCTCGACGCCGACCAGTTGGCCGTCCTCGATCAAGACGTCGGTAACGCGCTGCTGGAAGCGCACTTCGCCGCCCAACGCGCGAATTTGCTCACGCATGTTTTCCACAACACCGGTCAGACGGAACGTACCAATGTGCGGTTTGCTGACGTAGAGGATTTCTTCCGGCGCGCCTGCTTTTACGAACTCGTGCAGGACCTTGCGACCGATGAATTTCGGGTCCTTGATCTGGCTGTAAAGCTTGCCGTCAGAGAACGTCCCCGCACCACCTTCGCCGAATTGCACGTTGGATTCCGGGTTAAGCACGCTTTTACGCCACAGACCCCAAGTGTCCTTGGTGCGCTGACGCACTTCGGTGCCGCGCTCGAGGATGATCGGCTTGAAGCCCATTTGCGCCAGCAGCAGCCCGGCGAAAATCCCGCACGGACCGAAGCCCACGACGACGGGACGTTGCTCAAGATCAGCCGGCGCCTGGCCGACCACTTTGTAGCTGACATCCGGCGCCACGTTGACGTTACGGTCATCGGCGAACGTGTGCAGCACCGTTGCCTCATCGCGAACGTTGAGGTCGATGGTGTAGATGAAGCACAGTTCGGAGGACTTTTTGCGCGCATCGTAGCTGCGCTTGAACAAGGTGAAATCGAGCAGGTCATCACTGGTGATGCCCAGGCGCTGCACGATGGCAGGGCGCAGGTCTTCTTCGGGATGGTCGATCGGCAGCTTGAGTTCGGTGATTCGTAACATGACAGGATCCGGTTCGCGGGGCGCACAACTGCGCCAAGGCGTTTGAAGCCCGCGATTATAAGCCTCAAAGAATGATTCCCGTGAGGCTAAAACGATCAGTCGTTACGCGATCCGCCGAAATACCCGCAACCACGCTGAACCTGGCCGTCGACGCGCAGTTCGGCGCTCATGTGCTGGACGCTGCCGGTGGTGCTGTCGACGCAACGTTGCGGCGCGACCCACAATTCGATGTGCTGGTTATTGGCTTCGGTACTGAGGTTGAAGCGGCCATCGCCCAATTGTTCTTCAACGTAGGGCACGGCCAATGGCGGCTGACCGGCGCGCTCGATGACCATGCCTTTGCCGCTGACTTTCACGTTCCACTCAGGCCCATGGCCGGCGGCGCGCAGGATAAGCAATTTGAAATTCGGATCGTTGCACGCGGTGCCCGAGCGCTCGACGCGGTACAGCTGCGCAAGATCGAGGCGACTATCGACGACCTGTCCGCGTACGTCAGCAAACAGCTTGCCCTGGTCATCGGCCAGTGTCGCGGCCTCTTGCAGGACGCTGGTGCCGCCGGTGTCGTTGACCACATAACTGCGCTGTTCGTTGCACGGCTGGAACAGCAGCTTGCCGTCGGCCGCCAGCAACTGGCCCTGCATGCGGGTCTGGCCCACGTGGGAGGCACTCTCACGCGGGCCGTCGAGCAACTGGCAAGCGGCGAACAACGGAAGCAGGGCAACAAGGACTAAGGAACGGGCAACGCGCATCTTTGAGTCTCCAGACAAGTGCCGCCACGTTACTCAGCCTGACCGTTCATCACAACCCCGCTACTTTTGAATTCGATTCGCTCATCACTTGTAGGAGCACGGTTGTGGCGGTTTAGCCCACGTGAAAGGTCTGGCCTGTTTGCAGGCCTTCCACACTTTTGGCGTAGGCCAATGCCACATCGGCCGCCAGAACCGGTTTGTAACCACGGAAATACGGCGCGTATTTGCCCATGGCTTCGACCAGTACGTTCGGGCTCACCGAATTGACGCGCAGGCCGCGAGGCAGTTCGATCGCAGCGGCGCGGACGAAGCTGTCCAGGGCGCCATTGACCAGCGCTGCCGAGGCGCCGCTGCGAATCGGGTCGTGGCTGAGCACGCCGGTGGTGAAGGTGAACGAGGCACCGTCATTGGCATACTCGCGGCCAATCAACAGCAGATTGACCTGGCCCATCAACTTGTCTTTCAGGCCCAGCGCGAAGCTTTCTTCGGTCATTTCACCGAGGGAGGCGAAGGTCACGTTGCCGGCGGCGCAGATCAGAGCATCGAATTTGCCGGTTTGCTCGAACAGTTTGCGAATCGAAGCGCTGTCGCTGATATCCACATGGAAATCACCGCTGTTGCGGCCGATGCGGATGATCTTGTGACGCTCGGACAGCTCCTTGTCGACCGCCGAACCGATGGTGCCGCCTGCGCCTATCAAAAGAATTTTCATGCTGCTGTTCCTGAGTGGATTGAAAGAGGCTTCAGTCTAGAGTGGTTTTTTCCATCGATAAGCGCGCTAATAGGCAACCTTTGGTTTTCAAATGGAAACAATCCATGAGCGAAATGGATGATCTGGCGGCGTTCGCGATATTGATTGAAGCAGGGAGTTTCACCTTGGCGGCGCAGCAGTTGGGGTGCAGCAAAGGTCAGTTGTCCAAGCGCATCAGCCAACTGGAATCGCGGTTTTCAGTGGTGCTGCTGCAACGCACCACCCGCCGTTTGAGCCTGACCGCTGCCGGGGCGGCGCTGTTGCCGCAAGCCCAGGCGCTCGTCGTCCAGGTCGAGAGGGCGCGTCAGGCATTGGCGCGGCTGAAGGACGACATGGCCGGGCCGGTACGTATGACGGTTCCGGTATCGCTGGGGGAAACCTTCTTCGATGGCTTGTTACTGGAGTTTTCTGGCAAGTACCCCGAGGTGCAGATCGAGCTGGACCTGAGCAACAACTACCGCGATTTGACTCGCGACGGGTTTGATCTGGCGGTTCGTTCCGAGGTGGGTAATGACGAGCGCCTGGTGGCCCGACCACTATTGGCCTGGCACGAAATGACCTGCGCCAGCCCGGCTTATCTTGAACAATACGGCGAACCGATGACACCGCAGGCACTCGCTGACCATCGCTGTCTGCTCAACAGTCACTACAGCGGTCGCGAAGAGTGGCTTTATCACCAGCAACATGAATTGTTGCGGGTGCGCGTGTCGGGACCGTTCGCCAGCAACCATTACAGCCTGCTGAAAAAAGCCGCACTGGCCAGCGCCGGCATTGCGCGGTTGCCGTCCTACCTGCTGCAAGCGAATTGGCTGACGGCCGTTTGCGCTGGCTCCTTCGTGACTATCAGACCCGCCGCATGCCGATGTACCTGGTGCATCCGTATCAGGGCGGTTTGCCAAAGCGTACGCAGGTGTTGGCGGACTATTTGATTGACTGGTTCAAGCGCAGCGGTGAAGCGCTGGATCGACTGCGCTAGTCGATGATCGGTCCCACGCTCTGCGTGGGAATGCAGCCCGGGACGCTCCGCGTCCCAAGCGGACGCAGAGCGTCCAGTGAGGCATTCCCACGCAGAGCGTGGGAACGATCGGTCATCGTCGGTGAATGTAAAAACGAAAAACGGCCCGAAGGCCGTTTTTTGTTTACCGCAAAGACTCAACCACCCAGGTACGCTTCGCGCACTTTCGGATCAGTCAGTAGTGCTTCCCCAGTGCCTGTCATCACCACCCGGCCGTTCTCCAGAACGTACGCACGGTCGGCGATTTTCAGCGCCTGGTTGGCGTTCTGTTCCACCAAAAACACCGTCACGCCATCCTTGCGCAGCTGTTCGATGATGTCGAAGATCTGCTGGATGATGATCGGCGCCAGGCCCAGTGAAGGTTCGTCGAGCAGCAACAGCTTGGGTTTGCTCATCAGCGCACGGCCGATGGCGAGCATTTGCTGTTCGCCGCCGGACATGGTGCCGCCGCGTTGGGCGAAGCGTTCTTTCAGGCGTGGGAAAAGTTCGAGGACTTTGTCCATCTGTTCCTGGTAGTCGCCCTTGTCGGTGAAGAACCCGCCCATGGCGAGGTTTTCTTCCACGGTCAGACGGGCAAACACCCGGCGACCTTCCGGCACGACAGCGATGCTCTTGCGCATGATCTGCGAGGAACTCTGACCGACCAATTCCTCACCCATGTAGCGGATGCTGCCGCTGTGGGCTTGCGGCGAACCGCAGAGCGTCATCAGCAGGGTCGACTTGCCGGCACCGTTGGCGCCGATCAGGGTCACGATCTCGCCCTGGCGGACTTCGACGTTGACGCTGTGCAGGGCCTGGATCTTGCCGTAGAAGGTGGAAACGTTTTCGAATTGCAGCATTTACGCTTCCCCCAGGTAGGCTTTGATCACTTCGGGATTGTCGCGGATCTGTTCCGGCGTGCCGTCGGCCAGAGGCGTGCCCTGGTTGATCACGACGATGTGGTCGGAAATGCTCATGACCAGTTTCATGTCGTGTTCGATCAGCAGCACGGTGACGTTGTGCTCTTCACGCAACATGCTGATCAGCGCCTTCAGGTCTTCGGTTTCCTTCGGGTTCAGGCCGGCGGCCGGTTCGTCGAGCATGAGGATCCGCGGGCGGGTCATCATGCAGCGAGCGATTTCCAGACGCCGTTGCTGACCGTAGGCCAGGGTGCCGGCCGGACGGTTGGCGAATGCCTTGAGGTTGACCTTGTCCAGCCAGAACTCGGCGAACTCCATGGCCTCGCGTTCGCTCTTGCGGAACGCCGGGGTCTTGAACAGACCGGCCAGGAAGTTGGTGTTCAGGTGACGGTGCTGGGCGATCAAGAGGTTCTCGACCGCGGTCATGTCCTTGAACAACCGCACGTTCTGGAAAGTCCGCACCACGCCTTTGAGGGCGATCTTGTGGCCGGGCAGGCCCTGGATCGGCTCGCCGTCCAGCAGGATGCTGCCGCCACTTGGCTGGTAGAAACCGGTCAGGCAGTTGAACACGGTGGTCTTGCCGGCGCCGTTGGGGCCGATCAGTGCCACCACCTGTTTTTCCTTCACGCTCAAGGCTACGCCGTTGACCGCCAGCAAGCCGCCGAAGCGCATGCTCAGATTTTCGACTTTAAGGATCTCGCGGCTCATTTGCGCAGCTCCATGTGAGGACGTTGCATGGGCAGCAGGCCTTGAGGACGCCAGATCATCATCAGCACCATCAAGGCGCCGAACATCAACATGCGGTACTCACTGAACTCACGCATCATTTCAGGCAACAGGATCATCACCACGGCAGCCAGGATCACGCCCAGTTGCGAGCCCATGCCACCCAATACCACGATGGCGAGAATGATCGCCGACTCGATGAAGGTGAAGGACTCCGGCGTCACCAGGCCCTGACGCGCAGCGAAGAAGCTGCCGGCAAAACCGGCGAAGCTGGCGCCCAGGGTGAAGGCCGACAGCTTGATGACAGTAGGATTGAGACCCAATGCACGGCAGGCGATTTCGTCTTCACGCAGCGCTTCCCACGCGCGGCCCAGCGGCATGCGCAGCAGGCGGTTGATGACGAACAGCGCAGCCAGTGCCAGGAACAATGCAACCAGGTAAAGGAAAATCACCTTGTTGATCGAGTTGTAGGCCAGGCCGAAGTATTCGTGGAAGGTCTGCATGCCCTCAGCGGCTTTACGTTCGAAGGTCAAGCCGAAGAACGTCGGTTTCTCGATGTTGCTGATGCCGTTCGGGCCACCGGTGAGTCCCGTCAGGTTACGCAGGAACAGTCGGATGATTTCACCGAAGCCCAGGGTCACGATCGCCAGGTAGTCACCACGCAAACGCAGGACCGGGAAACCCAGCAGGAAGCCGAAGGTGGCCGCCATCAGGCCGGCGATCGGCAGGCAGATCCAGAAGCTCAAGCCGTAGTAATGCGACAGCAACGCATAACTGTAGGCACCGACGGCATAGAAGCCGACATACCCGAGGTCAAGCAGACCGGCCAGGCCGACCACGATGTTCAGGCCCAGGCCCAGCATCACGTAGATCAGCACCAGGGTGGCGATATCCACCGCCCCGCGAGAGCCGAAGAACGGCCACACCAGTGCGCCGGCGATCAACGCAATGATGATCCAGCGCTGGGTGGTCGGCAGGGTCAGGAAGTTGCTGGCCTTGGCCGGAATCAGCGGCATGCTTGGCGAAGACCGCCAGGCCGAGCTGATCTGTTGGTCGAAGAGCACCCGCAGGAACATCAGCACCGAGCACACGGCGATGGTGATCAGGATTGCATCGCTGGTGCCATGGACTTCGAGGTTGATGCCGACGATGGTCAGTTTCAGACCGAGTACCGGGTAGGCAACCGCCCACACCAGCAAGGCGCTGAACAACGCCTGTTTAAGATTCCTAGTCATACTTTCTCAACCTCCGGACGGCCCAACAGGCCGGTTGGCCGGAACAACAACACCAGAACCAATAGGCCGAACGCCACGACGTCCTTGTACTGGTCGCCGAAGATATCGGCACCAAAGGCTTCCGCCACCCCCAGCACGATCCCGCCGAGCATGGCGCCGGGGATGCTGCCGATACCGCCCAGTACCGCTGCGGTGAAGGCCTTGAGGCCAACGAGGAAACCGGCGTTCGGGTTGATCACGCCATATTGCATGCTCAGCAACACCGCCGCGATGGCGGCCAGTGCGGCACCGATGACGAAGGTCAGGGCGATGATGTTGTTGGTGTTGATACCCAAGAGGTTGGCCATCTTGATGTCTTCGGCACAGGCGCGGCAGGCGCGACCCAGGCGAGAGCGGGAGATGAACAGCGTCAGGCCGAGCATGGCGACCAGGGTCACCACGAACACCACGATTTGCATGTAGGAAATCAGCACTTCATGTGCGCCACCTGGCCCGATGGAGAAGTTGCCGGGGATCAGGTTGGGGATGGATTTGTCCTTGGAGTCTTGCGCCAGCAGAACCGTGTTCTGCAGGAAGATCGACATGCCGATGGCGGAAATCAGCGGGATCAGACGGTTGCTGCCGCGCAGGGGGCGGTAGGCGATCCGTTCGATGCTGTAACCGTAGGCACTGGTCACGACAATGGTCGCGAGGAAAGCGGCGGTCATCAACAGTGGAACACTGTCGAGTCCCAGCATGGCCAGCCCGGCGATGGCGATAAACGCCACGTAGGAGCCGATCATGTACACCTCGCCGTGGGCGAAGTTGATCATTCCAATGATGCCGTAAACCATCGTATAGCCGATGGCGATCAGGGCATACGTGCTGCCAATGGTCAGACCATTAACCAGCTGTTGGAAGAAGTGATAGATGTCAGGCATTACAGCGCTCCTAAAAACCTGATACGCATTTCACTGGTGGAGTCATTTTCCCGCTCGAGCCCCGTGGATCTGCATCCACTTCGAACGCGAGGTTTGCCAGCGAACCGCTGATGACGGTTTTGAGATTTTCAGGTGGGGAGACTGGCGGATCACGCCAGCGCGGCCCAATACGTTCGTAAAACAAAGCCCACGGCACGCCGTGGGCTTTGTTGGCAGTCAGTCAGGCAATGCCTTACTGAGGCTTGGCTTCAGTTTTAGGTTTGCCGAAGTGCCACTCGTAAACCACAAATTTGAAGTCTTTCAGGTCGCCCTTATCGTCGAAGCTCAGGTCGCCAGTCGGCGTCTTGAAGGTGCCTGCGTGGATGGCTTCAGCCACTTTGGCAGTGTCTTCGCTCTTGGCTGCCTTGATACCGTCGGCAATCACGGTCACCGCCGAGTAGGACGGGAACACGAACGGACCGCTCGGGTCTTCTTTCTTGGCTTTGAACGCGTCAGCCAGGGCGATGTTGGCCGGATCCTGGTCGAAGGATTTCGGCAGGGTCACCAGCAAACCTTCGGAAGCGTCTTTGGCGATCTGCGAAATGGAGTCGTTACCCACGCCTTCCGGACCCATGAACTTGGCTTTCAGGCCTTTTTCCTGGGCTTGACGCAGGATCAGGCCCAGCTCCGGGTGGTAGCCGCCGTAGTAGACGAAGTCGACGTTGGCCTGCTTGAGCTTGGAGATCATCGAAGAGAAGTCTTTGTCGCCGGCGTTGATGCCTTCGAACACGGCAACCTTGACGTTTTTGCCTTCCAGGGTTTTCTTCACGGCGGTGGCGATGCCTTCACCGTATTGCTGTTTGTCGTGCAGGACAGCAACGATTTTCGGTTTTACGAAGTCGGCAATGTAGTTACCGGCGGCAGGGCCCTGGGCGCTGTCCAGACCGATGGTGCGGAACACCATTTTGTAACCACGGGAAGTGATGTCCGGGCTGGTGGCAGCCGGGGTAATCATGATCACGCCTTCGTCTTCGTAAATGTCCGAAGCCGGTTGAGTGGAGCTGGAGCACAGGTGACCGACCACGAACTTGACGCCGTCGTTGACGACTTTGTTCGCGACCGCTACCGCTTGTTTTGGATCACAGGCGTCATCGTATTCCACGGCTTCGAGTTTCTTGCCGTCTACGCCGCCTTTGGCGTTGATCTGTTCGATGGCCATTTTGGCGCCACTGAACTGCATGTCGCCGTATTGGGCTACAGGGCCGGTTTTAGGGCCGGCGATGCCGATCTTGATGGTGTCAGCTGCGAACGAATGGCTGGCAACCCCGGCCAGAACCATAGCGGCAAACAGTTTGGAAATCTGCTTAGTAGCCTTAGTCATAGTGCTCCACTCTTACTGTTGTAGTTTTTATAGTCCTGGCGCCGTAGCAGCAGAACCGGGTCAGATATCTTCGATATCCTCCGGAAAATGCCCCCGGCAACTGTACCGGTACAGTGTAGAGCGCCAATTGTTAGCCTGGGAAGCTGGCGCCAGGGGGCAAAACCAGAGGGTGTCGCTTTATTGAAAGAAAAAGACAGAATGGCGGCGGGGGTTATAGCTGAAATATCAGCAATCCTTGGCTTTCCTGCTGTTTTCAATCGGTAACTCAATTGCAGCCGGGTTTTTCTGCCAGAGCACCAACGTTATGATTACGTCGATTTCTTTTCCGGACAGGACCCATGACTCAAGAACCTAGCACCCTCTATGCCAAGCTGCTTGGTGAAACCGCATCTATTACCTGGAAGGAGCTGGAGCCGTTCTTCGCCAGGGGTGCCCTATTGTGGGTCGACCCCGGTCTGGATTTGATTGCTGCAGCGGAGGCAGTCGCGACCGACGAAGGCCAGAAAGTGGCTGCCTGGCTGGCCGCCGACAAGGTCGCCAAGCTGTCTGAAACGCGGGCGCTGGATCTTTTTGAACGTGATCCGGAGCTGTGGGCAGTGGTCGTTTCGCCGTGGATCCTGATCCAGGAAAGGGCGACGAACTGAGGATTTGCACTCCATTGGTGCGCGACTTTGTCGGGCAAAAGTGTGTAGCCGAGTAGCGTGATGGCATGTTGCCGTAGAGAAAGGCCACAGGCGGGCCAGCATCACGGTGACGTAAACGTAACGGGAACAGTTTATCGAGCAGCCGATTGGTTGCTTAATTGTTTCTGGATGTGATCGTTCCCACGCTCTGCGTGGGAATGCAGCCCGGGACGCTCTGCGTTCCAAAGCGGACGCAGAGCGTCCATTGAGGCATTCCCACGCAGAGCGTGGGAACGATCGACAGTAGGTGAGTTAAGCCGTCTTGCCAGTATGGTTATTCAGCGAAATAACCTTGGTCTTGCCAATCCGGTGACGATAAATTTCGCGCAAGTACTTGATCGACTTCTTCACGCAGTCCCGGGACAGACGAATGTCATTGATCGAGACGAACTTGTCTTTGTCGTTGATCAGCTCGCGGTACTTCTTCTCGTACATCGGTTTGATCGCGTACCAGTTGGTGTCGAGAATCTTCGCCGGGTTCTCGAACTCATTGAGCAGCTCGTCGATCCGGTCTTCGTCGAACTCTTCATTAATGATGAAGTCGAGGATCGAGTTATCCAGCGTCTCGTCAAAGCGGTACGGGTTTTTCGCGAAGCAACGTTTGATGAAGGCCACGATCAGCGTCAGGAAGTCGTCCGACAGGCACGGGCTCTTGGCGATCAACGTGGTCAGCGACAGGTTGGCCGAGGCGCCGATGACCAATGCATAGCGCTTGAGCGTGGTGTTCGGGAACAGGCTGTTGAGGTGGGTCTTCAACCGGTTCAGGTCCATGTAGGACAGCTTGTAGTCTTTTGGCAGCGAAACAATCGAGACCACCGAAGAGCAGTTCTTGAAGAAGTGCAGGTCGTGCAACGCGGCCGCGTCATAGCCCGAATTCTTGTACTGCTCCAGCGAGGCGCGATAGCGCTTGGATTCGATTGGCAACAAGCTGATGCCTTCGATCGCCTGGGTCACTTTGTTGAAGTGCGGCAAGTCGATGGAGCGGAAGAACAGGTCGTCGATGTTCAGGCGCTGCGGTTCTTTCTCGAACACCTTGAACTTGTCGTTGCTCGGCGGCGGAGTTTCCGGCACCACGGACTCGGCGTAGGCAATGGCTACAGGGCCGGCCAGGCTCATGAACAGGTCGTTGGCGTCGAGGCGAATGGTTTCGCCAATGTCGATGCCGGCCCGACGGAAATAGTTCTGGTCGTAGTCGGTAGTAACCGCCTGCGCCGTCAGAATGTTGAAGATCTGCTGTGAGATGTATTGATTTGCGTGTTTTTCCATCGCGTTGACGTCGATGTTCTGAATGTTGCCGTCATCGCTTTCTTCGGCATAACGCATGATGTCGTTGGAGATCAACATCATCGCGTTCCATGGGCGGATACGGCCCATGACACTGGCTTCGCTGCTGTCTTCGTTGGCGAAGTTGTAGGAGAAGTCCCATTCTTCCGACAGGTATTTGCACAGCAGGCGACCGGCGTTGATGTGCAGCGCCTCGGACATTTCGCTGCGGTGATCGGAAATATTGGGCAGTACGCAAATGCCGCTGGTGAAGATCGGCTCGAAGACGAAGGAGTGGCCGCTCTTGCTGTCGTGCTCGTCCATCGGCTTGGTGTCGAACGTCTTGTTCATGTACGAGTGCTGCTGGGCCAGGCCGAACTCCGAGGCCATGCCCGAACCGGTACCGCCACCGGCACTGAAGATCGAGAAGTACAGGCGCGACTGGTTGGCCTTGATCCCGCAGCTGTCGATCAGGTACGAGTGGATCATCTTCCAGTCAGGGCTGGAGAAACGCTGGGTGTCCTTGTTCAGGATGATCTTGGCCAGGTACTGACCGAGGATCGGCGCATTACCGGCGCCACCGGCGTGGACTTCCGACAAGTCCATGATCTTCATTTTGCTGTAGTCGCGCAGGAAACCGCTTTTTTCGCCCTTGCGCGAGAAACGGATGCGGCCGGCGATGTCCTTGTCCAGGTCGCCGAGCATCACCAGCGGTTCGACCAGGAACACCGGTTTGCTGGCCTTGTTCGATCCCAGGCGCAGGTTGTTACGAATCCACTGCGCCGGGCTGTAGCCTTTTTCGGCGAAGCGTTTGTCCGGGGACAGGCGATCTTCGTTGTTGAATTCGTTGAGGTAGAACTTGCGGGCGTTGTACACCAGTTCCGCCACGTCCAGCGCGATGTTCGAACCACAGCGACCGAGGCCGATCAGGCACACCGACGGGAATTCCTGATCGCTGTGATGTTCGCTGTCGCCTTCCAGATGCGGCGGGCGCGGGAACACCATGTCGCGCAGACCATCGAGATTATCGAGGATGCGGTCGGTATTGGTTTCGGTGAAGTACAGGTATTGCTGAGTCGCCAACGGGCGCGATGGCGTCAATGGCTTTGACGGTGCGGGGCTGTTTGCCGCCGGGCTCAGCGTCAGATCGGATATCGCAGCGGCCGGATTGTTTTTAGAAGTCATTGTGCGCCATGTGCCTGGACTGGTTGGTTGGGCGACAAGCTGTCGTCGAACCATCACGGATGGGGTCTCGCGTTTTTTCAGCGCGTATTTGGCCCAAGCATCAGGGCCTTGGCCTGAGCATCGCTCGGGGGAATCCTTTCCTAAGTCATGATGAATCGGCCAATATTCGATGATCTTTAATCAAAAGGAGGCCAAATGATGGCAACGTTACCTTCGCTCGGGTTTGCCGGGGTCGGCTTGATGGGGTTGCCGATGTGTCAGCGCCTTCTGGCAGCGGGTTATCCATTGACCGTGTGGAATCGCAATCCAGCCAAGTGCGCGCCACTGGTCGAGGCCGGTGCACGACAGGTCGCCACGCCGGCAGAACTGTGTCAGCACGCCGACGTGGTGATGTTGTGCCTGGCGGACACGTCGGTGGTTCGTGAGGTGGTGTTTGGCGCGGCAGGGATTGCGCAAGGTGCGAAAAGCGGTCAATTGCTGGTGGATTTTTCCAGCCTGGAACCTGCCGCGACGCGGGAAATGGCGACAGCGCTGGTCGGCCAAACCGGCATGAGCTGGCTGGATGCACCCGTGTCCGGCGGAGTGGTCGGTGCCGAGGCCGGCAGCCTGGCGATCATGGTGGGCGGTGAAACGGCGGACCTTGAGCGCGTCAGGCCTGTGCTGTCGAGCCTTGGCCAGCGCGTGACCCACATGGGCGCCGTCGGAGCGGGGCAGGTGACCAAGGCGTGCAATCAGATGATCGTCGCCTGCAACGCGCTGGTGATTGCTGAAGTCGTGGCGTTGGCCGAACGTTCCGGGGTTCGGGCCGGTCTGATCGCCGAAGCTCTGGCAGGCGGATTTGCCGATTCAAAGCCCTTGCAAATCCTCGGTCCGCAAATGGCCGAAAGCCGTTTCGAACCGGTGAAGTGGCATGTGCGCACGCTGCTCAAGGACCTCGATACCGCGGTGAAGTTTTCCCGGGAGCAAGGCTCGGCCACGCCGATCAGTGGATTGGCCGCACAATTGATGCGACTGCATGGGGGCCAGGGATTCCTGGAAAAAGATCCGTCGACGCTTGTGCAGTTGTACCGCGAGCCAGACTCAAAGGGCTGACCGTGTGCGAGTGCTTGCGCTGGTTGATTTCGCTCAGTACGTGACGCAACTGCGCCAGCGGTACCGGGCGGCTGAGCAGGTAGCCCTGCACGAAATCGCAGCCGTTACGTTCCAGGAACTCGTATTGCTCAAGGGTTTCGACGCCTTCGGTCACCACCTGCAAATGCAGCGTGTGGGCCATGACGAGGATCGCTTGCACGATTTCCATGTCCTGGGTGGCCTTGGGAATGTCCTGGATGAACGAGCGGTCGATCTTCAGCGTATTGAGTGGCAGCCGTTTGAGATAGGCCAGTGATGAATAACCGGTGCCGAAGTCATCAATCGACAGCGACACGCCGAGGGCACGAATCTGGCGTAGCAATACGAGCGTATTGGCGATGTTGCCCATCAGCGCATTTTCCGTCACTTCCAGTTCCAGCCGCTGCGGCGCCACTCCGGAGACCCGCAGAGCGTGCTCGATTTCATTGGCCAACTCTTCGCGCGCCAGGTTCAGGGGCGAGCAATTCACGGCGATGTGGAGTGCTTCGCAGCCCTGAAGCGACAACTCGCCCAGATCCTCACAGGCCTTGCGCAGGACCCAGTTGTCCAGTTCGGCGATCAGGCCGTTGGCCTCGGCGATGGCAATGAACCGGTCCGGCGTCAGCAGTCCGTGAACCGGATGTTGCCAGCGGATCAGCGCTTCAAGCTTGCTGACCTGAGCATTTTTCAGGTCGTAGATCGGTTGGTAATAGAGCATCAGGCCGGTGTTTTCGCGCAGGGCGTGGCGCAGCTCTTCTTCCAGTTGCAGTTCCAGCGTCGCGCGGGTCTTCAGGTTTTCGCTGAAGAAATTCAGGCCATTGCGCCCGCTGTCCTTGGACTGATACAGCGCCAGGTCCGCGTTTTTCAGCAACTCTTCGCAAGTCTTGCCATCTTCCGGAAACACGCTGATGCCGATACTGGTGGTCATGACCATGCGCCGTCCGGACAGCTCGATGGGTTCCTTCATTTTCGCCATGATGCGCTGGGCCATGTGCCGTGCTTCTTCACGATCATGCAGGCCGATGAGGATGCAAAACTCGTCGCCTCCGAAGCGCGCGACTACATCATCGTGGCTGCGCACTGAAACCTTTATGTGGTTCGCCAGGACTTTGAGCAATTCGTCCCCGGCGTCATGGCCCAGGCTGTCATTGATTCGCTTGAAGTGGTCGATGTCCAGAAACATGACCGCCAGCATGCCGCCTTCATTGGTTTTCTCCATGAGCTTCTCGGCGAAGATCTGGTTGAAACCACGGCGGTTGATCAGGTTGGTCAGGGCGTCATAGTGCGCCACCTGTTGTAACGACATCCGCGCCTGGTCCAGTTGACTGAGCAGGGCGTTGACCCGTTGCAGATCGCGCTCCTTGTTTTGCAGCTTCTTGTCCGCCAGTGCCGCGCTGATGCTGCTGCCGATGATCAGCAGCGTCATGACCGCCACCGTCAGACCCAGTTGCAGATGATTGTTTGCGCCGGGCAGCGGCTGGAGGCTGTCGGCGGGCAGCACCAGATTGAAGGCGGCCATGGCGGTGACGTGCATGCTGATGATGCCTGCGCCGAGCACCAGGCTGGCGCTGTATTTGAGCAGTTGATGGAACAGTCCGGTGCTGTCGCGCAGATGACTTGATATCAGCAGGGCTGCAAGGCTGGCACCGATGGCGAACACAATGGAGAGGGCGAACAGCGTGGGTTGGTAATAGGCCATCGCACTCGAACGCATGGCAGTCATGCCCACGTAATGCATGGTGGCGATGCCCAGGCCAATGCAGATCGAAGCCTGGAGGTATTGCCAAAAACTCAGGCGCGGGTGACTGAGAGCGTGTATCGCCAGCCATGAGGCGAGCAGAGCGATCAACAGGGAAAGGAGAGTGATGGGTAATTCATATTGAATGTCGATTGGCGCCTGAAACGCCAGCATGCCGATAAAGTGCATGGCCCAGGTCCCGCCCGCCAGGCAACCGGCGCCGACCCAGCGCCAGAGCCGCTGCGAGGCGGGTTTTTCCGCGTGACCGACCCGTTCGGCCATGTTTAATGTGGCAAAACTGCCGACACAGGCGACCAGATAGGCCAGCAGTACCAGAATAGGGTCAAGTGTGCCGTTGAGTATTACCTGGCCGCTCGCCGTCAGCTCGGTGATGAAATGCAAGCCAAGCCACTCCATAGCATGCCCCGTCGTTGTCATCCTGGCTTACGCCATGAACGCTGGCGAATGCTTTGGAGTATAGAAGGCATGTTTAGAGTGCAAACGATAGTGGCAAATTGGCCCTAACCATTTTGGAATGAGCGTTAGAGCGTTTGGACATAAATGGTGGATCAGCTGCGACATCTTCCATGGGCGGATATCAGCTTTACAAATAATGACAGACAGCTCTCGCGGGCCTGACTAGATTGCAGGTTCCGGGCTCGGATGCGCTGACAGAAGCCCCAATAACAATAAAGAGACGGACCCATGCAGAACTCGACCCAAGCGGCGAATGCCTGGCGCATTCTGTTCCTGCTGTTCCTGGCCAACCTGTTCAACTTCTTCGATCGCACCATTCCGGCCATCATCATCGAACCGATCCGTATGGAATGGCATCTCAGCGACTTTCAGCTGGGGATCATCGGCACGGCATTCACTCTCGTGTATGCGATTGCCGGCCTGCCTCTGGGACGGATGGCCGATACCGGTTCACGCAGCAAATTGATGGGCTGGGGCCTGGCGGCGTGGAGCGGGCTGACGGCGGTCAACGGACTGGTGGGGAGTTTCTGGGCTTTCCTGATCGTGCGGATGGGCGTCGGCATCGGCGAAGCCAGTTATGCACCGGCCGCCAATTCCTTGATCGGCGACCTGTTCCCGGCCCACCGTCGGGCACGGGCGATGGGCATTTTCATGCTCGGCTTGCCGCTGGGGTTGCTGCTGGCGTTCTTCACCATCGGCGCGATGGTCAAGGCCTTCGACAGCTGGCGCGCGCCGTTCTTTATTGCGGCAGTGCCGGGGTTGATCCTGGCGATCTTCATGTTCTACATCAAAGAACCGAAACGCGGCGCCGCAGAGAGTGTGAAAGTCTCGCAGGAGCGCGTAGACCGGCCGATCCGCCGGGTGCTGGCGGTGCCGACTTTCCTGTGGCTGGTAATGGCGGGGCTGTGCTTCAACTTCGCCACGTATGCCTGCAACTCGTTTCTGGTGCCGATGCTGCAGCGCTATTTCCTGATGCCGTTACAGGAAGCGGCGGTGGCGACCGGGGTGATCGTCGGCGTGACCGGGTTGTTCGGCCTGACACTGGGTGGTTGGGTGGCGGACAAGATTCACCAGCGGGTGGCCAATGGGCGACTGCTGTTTGCCGCGTTCAGCTTGATCATCTCGACGGTATGCACGGCTTGGGCGCTGCATTCCGGGCGAATCGAGATCGGCGTGTTTGTGGCGGTGTTCAGTGTGGGCTGGTTGTTTGCCTACAACTTCTACACCTGCGTTTACACCGCCATTCAGGACGTCGTCGAGCCGCGCTTGCGGGCTACGGCCATGGCGCTGTTTTTTGCCGGGTTGTATTTGCTGGGTGGTGGTTTGGGGCCGGTGGTGGTGGGCGCATTGTCCGACCACTTTGCGCAGACGGCGATGCTCTCGGCCGGTGCTGAGCAGATGACCGAGGCGTTCAAGGCTGTCGGCTTGCATGACGCGATGTATTTGATCCCGGTAGCACTGTTTTTCACCATGGTGTTTCTGTTCCTGGCTTCGCGGTGTTTTGTGCGCGATGCCAAGCGGATGAAGGAAGGATTGGTGGCGGTGGTTGAGCCAGCGGGTTCTGCGGTCACGGCGTAATGATCGTTCCCACGCTCCGCGTGGGAATGCCTCAAGGGACGCTCCGCGTTCCAGCTCTCGAAAGGGACGCAGAGCGTCCCGGGCTGCATTCCCACGCAGAGCGTGGGAACGATCAGAAGAACCAAAAAAAGGCCCGCATCGCTGCGGGCCTTCTTTGTTTTAGCGGGGCTGAGCAGGGGACTTAGCCCGCCACCAACACCCGAATCGCTTCCAGTCGCAGCGCAGCCTTGTCGAGCATGGCCAGGCCTTGCTCGCGTTGCTTGCGCAAGGCGACCAGTTCGCTGTCGCGCACCGTCGGGTTGACTGCTTGCAACGCGGTCAGGCGCGCCAGTTCTTCGTCGGTGTCAGCGGCCAGGCGACGCTGCGCCTCAGCCACGCGCTCGGCGTGACGCGGGAAGATCTTCTCTTCACCGGCGTTGATCCGTGGCGTCAGCTGATCGCGCTGGGCCTGGATGAACTTGTTGGCACTGGCGCGCGGCACGCTTTCCAGCTGATCGTTTAGGGTTTCGAACGACACCCGGGCCGACAGGTCGTTGCCATTGGCATCGAGCAGGCAACGCAGGGCGGCCGGCGGCAGGTAACGGCCCAGTTGCAGCGAGCGCGGGGCAACCACTTCGCTGACGTAGAGCAGTTCCAGCAACACAGTGCCTGGCTTCAGCGCCTTGTTCTTGATCAGCGCCACGGCGGTGTTACCCATGGAGCCGGACAAGACCAGGTCCATGCCGCCCTGAACCATCGGGTGTTCCCAGGTAATGAACTGCATGTCTTCGCGAGACAGCGCCTGGTTGCGGTCGTAAGTGATGGTCACGCCTTCGTCGTCGCCCAGCGGGAAGCTGGCGTCGAGCATTTTTTCGCTCGGCTTGAGGATCAGCGCGTTTTCCGAATGGTCTTCGCTGTCGATGCCAAAGGCGTCGAACAGGGTTTCCATGTAGATCGGCAGGGCGAACTGGTCGTCTTGCTCAAGGATGTCCTCGACCAGTGCATCACCTTCACCAGCGCCGCCGGAGTTGAGTTCCAGCAAGCGGTCACGGCCGGTGTGCAGCTCGGCTTCCAGGCGCTCGCGCTCGGCGCGGGCTTCGTCGATCAGCGCTTGCCACTCGCCGTCGTCGGCATTTTCCAGCAGCGGCAGCAGGCGCGGGCCGAACTGATGCTGCAGGGCGTTGCCAGTCGGGCAGGTATTGAGGAACGCGTTCAGCGCCTCGTGGTACCACTGGAACAGGCGCTGTTGCGGGCTGGTTTCCAGGTACGGCACGTGCAGTTCGATGATGTGCTTCTGGCCGATCCGGTCCAGACGACCGATACGCTGCTCCAGCAGGTCCGGGTGCGACGGCAGGTCGAACAGCACCAAGTGGTGCGAGAACTGGAAGTTACGACCTTCACTGCCGATTTCCGAGCAGATCAGCACTTGCGCGCCAAATTCTTCGTCGGCGAAGTAGGCGGCGGCGCGGTCACGCTCGAGGATGTTCATGCCTTCGTGGAAGACCGTGGCCGGGATGCCGGAGCGCACGCGCAGGGCGTCTTCCAGGTCCATGGCGGTTTCGGCGTGGGCGCAGATCACCAGCACTTTGGTGCGCTTGAGCATCTTCAGTGTGTCGATCAGCCATTCGACGCGCGGGTCGAATTTCCACCAGCGTTCTTCTTCATTGGCGTCCGGCTGGGCCTGGAAACTGACTTCCGGGTACAGCTCGGCGTGATCGCCCAGCGGCAGTTCGAGGTATTCGTCAGGGCAAGGCAGCGGATACGGATGCAGCTTGCGCTCCGGGAATCCCTGCACGGCGGCGCGGGTGTTGCGGAACAGCACGCGGCCGGTGCCGTGGCGATCGAGCAGTTCGCGGACCAGGCGGGCGCTGGCTTCGATGTCGCCATCGTTGACGGCGGTCAGCAGCGCTTCGCCTTCGTTGCCGAGGAAACCGTGAATGGTCTTGTGCGCTTCAGGCGACAGGCGGCCCTTGTCCAGCAGCTCCTGGACGGCTTCGGCCACCGGGCGATAGTTTTCGCTCTCGGCGCGGAAGGCGTGCAGGTCATGGAAACGGTTCGGATCGAGCAGGCGCAGACGCGCAAAGTGGCTGTCCTGACCCAGTTGTTCCGGGGTCGCGGTCAACAGCAGGACGCCGGGAATGACTTCGGCCAATTGCTCGACCAGCGAGTATTCAGGGCTGGCCTTGTCTTCGTGCCATACCAGGTGGTGCGCTTCGTCGACGACCATCAGGTCCCAACCGGCGGCGAACAGCGCGTCCTGGGCCTTCTCGTCTTCCACCAGCCATTCGAGTGCAACCAGCGCGAGCTGGGTGTCTTCGAACGGGTTGGCGGCATCGCTTTCGATAAAGCGTTCTTCGTCGAACAGCGCAACTTGCAGGTTGAAGCGGCGGCGCATCTCGACCAGCCACTGGTGCTGCAAGTTCTCCGGAACCAGGATCAGCACGCGGTTGGCGCGGCCCGAGAGCAGTTGGCGATGGATCACCAGACCGGCTTCGATGGTTTTACCCAGGCCCACTTCGTCTGCCAGCAAAACCCGCGGTGCAATGCGGTCGGCGACTTCACGGGCGATGTGCAGCTGGTGCGCGATCGGTTGCGCACGCACGCCACCGAGGCCCCAAAGTGCGGATTGCAATTGGCGGCTGGTGTGTTCCAGGGTGTTGTATCGCAGGGAAAACCAGGCCAGCGGGTCAATCTGCCCGGCGAACAAACGATCGCTGGCCAGACGGAACTGAATGAAGTTCGACAGTTGGGTTTCCGGCAGGGTAACCACTTCGTTGTGCCCGTTGAGGCCGTGGTAAACCAGCAGGCCGTCGACGTCGTCGACTTCTTGTACGGTCAGTTTCCAGCCTTCGAAGTGAGTGATCGAGTCACCCGGCGAAAACCGCACGCGGGTGAGGGGCGCATTCCGTAGCGCGTACTGGCGAGTCTCGCCAGTGGCCGGGTAGAGCACGGTCAACAAGCGGCCGTCCTGTGCCAGAACGGTGCCTAAACCCAGCTCGGCTTCGCTGTCACTGATCCAGCGTTGCCCCGGTTGATACTGCTGCGCCATGCTGCCTGACTCCCACCTTGAAAAAGCGGGCTATCTTAACGGAATGAGGGCTTCAGGGCCAAAGGACTCTCATAAAAACTCGCAGTCTTACGTTAGTCCAACGATGCAACGCTTGCAGGTCGGGGCACCTATTCGTGCCAAACGGGTCACAGTTTGCGACCGATGGCTCAAGTCGCCATCCCCGCAGCCGACAGCCTGCTGACAGGAGACTAATAATTATGCTGCCACCGATACTCCCCTTGAGTGCCGTGCCAATCACCTCACAGCAGGATCCGATTCGCCAGCGGCCGGATATTCCACCCGTGGTGCCGGTGCAGGAAAGCTCCAACGAAAGCACCATCGACCTGCAACAGCGCGATCCGCAGGAGGCGGCGTTTCAGCTGCGCGAGGAACAGCGCCGCAAGCAGGAACAACAAAGGCGTCGCCGTGAAGCCGATGAAGATCCTGAAGAACACCTGGCGATTCCCGGTGATGAACTCAACGCCGACAACACCGTGCCGGTGGCGCCATTGATGGAAGATCAGCCACGGCAGGGGTTGTGGGTCGATATCCAGATTTGAGCTCACGGCTGGTCAGCGCTGCCATCAGACCGCATTATTGGCACATCCATGCCTGCACATACGGCAACTGAATTTCATTCCAGGCGATGCACTGAACACCATGAGCCAAGACGACAAGCTGATCGACCTCAACGCCGAACGCGCCAAGCGGGTTCATGACCTTAATGAAAAGCGCCTGAACGAAGTGCGCCAGGCCTTCGAGCACGCCATGCCGTTGGGTAAAGCGAAGAAAAAGCCGAAGAACAAACCGAAAAAGCGTTGAAACACCCTGCATTGATTGATGCAGGTCAGTTATTTCCCCTCCTTTACGCCCAGTCTCGGGCGACATTGATCCCGGTCAATTTCTTCTCCTGCCTGATTGGTTAACTTAGCCCCATCGCAACAAGGCAATTGCAGGAGGCCAGTCATGTTTTTCGACAACGTGGTGATCGCCGGAGTGCTGACAGTCGGCCTCATGGTTCTGTTTTTTGCAGGGTTTGGATTTTTTATCTGGAAGGATTCGCATAAGCGCAAGCCGTAGGTCTTTCTGGAAGCAATGAGCACGCAAGGCATTTTGGGCAACTTCGGTTGCCCTTTTTTTTGTCTGCGATTTATTGATTCCCACGCTCAGCGTAGGAATGCAGCCCGGGACGCTCCGCGTCCCTTTCGAGAGCTGGAACGCGGAGCGTCCCTTGAGGCTTTTCCACGCAGAGCGTGGGAACGATCGATGTGGTGTTTTGAGTTTTCGGTGGGCAATAAAAAGGCGCGAACCTCACGGAACGCGCCTTTTTCGTTGCAGCGATGTATCAGCTGCCCAGTGCCTTCGACGCCATCCAGAACAGGCCGGCCGACAGCGCCACTGTGGCTGGCAGGGTCAGGACCCAGGCCAGCAGGATGGTTTTGACGGTGCCACCTTGCAGGCCGCTTTTATTGGCGACCATGGTGCCGGCCACGCCCGAGGACAGCACGTGGGTGGTGGAAACCGGCAGGCTGAAGATGTTCGCCATGCCGATCAGGCTCGCCGTAGTGATCTGTGCCGACATGCCTTGGGAGTAAGTCATGCCCTGCTTGCCGATCTTCTCGCCGATGGTCAGAACCACGCGCTTCCAGCCCACCATGGTACCCAGGCCGAGGGCCAGGGCGACCGCCAGGATCACCCAGAACGGGGCGTATTCGGTGGTAGTGGTCAGGTCTTTGCGCAGCTTGTCCAGGTCGGCCTTTTCACGGGCAGCGAGACCAGGCAACTTGCTGACTTTCTTCGCCGTGTCGTCCAGGCAGAGCAGGTAGCGACGCACTTCGATGCGGCTTTCCGACGGCAGCGAGTGGTAGTCCGCTACACCTTTAAGGGTGCCGAGCAGGGCGGTGATGGTCGGTTCGGTCTGTTGCGGGTTGCAACGGAATTTCTCCGGCAGATCGCCTTCCACGCTTTTGCCCAGGGCCAGGAACTCACCCAGCGTATCGGCATTGCGCTTGTAGAACTGGCTCAGGTGCAGGGTCGCGTCGCGAGTCCGCTCGATCTGGTAAGTCGTGCTACCCAGGTCGAGTACGAACTGCGCCGGCACGATACCGATCAGCACCAGCATGATCAGGCCGATACCTTTCTGGCCATCATTGGAACCGTGCACGAAGCTCACGGCCATGGCCGAGATAACCAGTACCAGGCGGTTCCAGAACGGCGGGTGCTTCTTGTCATCGATCTTGCGGCGCTGCTCCGGTGTCTTGTGCATCTTCGACAGCGGACGCCACCATTTAAGGCCGATCAATATCAGAGCTGCGACCAGGAAGCCCGCCATTGGCGAGAATACCAGGGACGCTCCGATATCAATTGCCTTCTGCCAGTTCACGCCATCAGCCAACGGAATCTCGTTGATCAAGGCGTTGGCAAGGCCGACACCGAGGATCGACCCGATCAGCGTATGGGAGCTGGAAGCCGGGATACCGAAGTACCAGGTGCCCAGGTTCCAGGTGATAGCGGCGGCGAGCAGCGAGAACACCATGGCCAGCCCGTGACCGGTGTTCACATTGATCAGCAGTTCTACCGGTAGCAGGTGGACGATGGCATACGCCACGCCGACACCGCCCAGCAGCACGCCGAGAAAGTTGAACACACCGGAAAAGAACACCGCCAGATGGGGCGGCATGGCTTTGGTGTAGATAACAGTGGCCACCGCGTTAGCGGTGTCATGAAAGCCGTTGATGAACTCGAAGGCGAGGACAAAGGCCAGGGCGAGCAAGAGGCTCACAAGCACCCAAGCATCTAGTCCGCTGAATAAATCGATCATGAAGGTTTTCTGACCCGGTCGTAAGGGGGCGCGATTATGCCAGAAAAGACTGCTAATCGATGCACTAGGTGCTCATCGGTAACATTCTTCAACGAATTAATTTGCGGCAACAGCCCAAGCCCCAGGTTTTTACTGGGTTTTGCAAGTCATTGAATTTCTTTGAAAAGACCGCAGCCACACGGCGTTCTCTCGTAAGAGCACGAGGTTTTAACGCTTGTGTGAAATTTCTGAAAAGAGGGCCAGACATGCGCCATTTACCTCATCCGGTGGGTGAGGTGGCCGCTGCCCGCTGGTAGCGGGCGCGAAAGGCGTCATCGATACATCCCGCTTTTAACGGGTGCAGATGCAGACCCTTGAAAGGATTCAGGCCGAGGGCTCATGGCTCCTCGGCTTTGAGTTCCTTTTCCATTTTCTGCAATTCTTGAGTGAAAGCCTGATCCTGAACGGTGGCGCGTTTACGCCAGGGTTTGCGTTCCGGTTCGGGCTGAGCGGCGTAGGTGGTGACTTCCCCGCCGTAAACTTCCTTGTAACGTTGTTCCTGGCGCTCAAGTTCCGCGCGCAGTTCGTCTTTCGTCACAGTGCTACCTGATTGAGTTGAGATAAATTCTGGTGAAACGACTGCATCAAATGTAGTTGACCACGCTCGTCGAATGGAACAAGGCCCGTGAAGGCATCATTTTTTTACGGCGTTGCGATCAATTACTTCCATGTTGCAGGCGGCCACGGCACCAGAGATAAACAGCTGACGTAGCATCAGTTTCCTGTTTCAGCGAACACCTGGCGACGCATTTGAAATGAGTATCAGGTGGTTGCTGAGGGCAACGGCGATGGAACATCGCGCTACCGGGTGGCGGAATCGGCAAGTAAAAACCGGTTACCACTGAATTTCATTATAGCGGTCGATCTGAAGAACACTATCGCCAAGGAGTTAAAAGTAGGTCTTGATGTGTGATTGTTTTGTTACTCACAACTTTATGCGGCTAACTAGGTGGCTCTGCCGCCCGGCGTTACAGTGATGTCTTTTCTGGCGCCATGAAGTCGAACAAGTTAGGACAATTACATCGAGCCTTCTAGTCAGCGTCACAGCCAGTGTAAAAACAGGTGCAAGCCCGTTCACTATTCGGGCTGATCCGATTGCGATTATCGGTCGACGGTTCGATAATCGAACAGTCTTGCCTGTCCGGGGTTGTGTGAGGGACCGGCTGCCGCTTGTAATAGCCGCTGAACCGTGTGGGAAAAGGACCTTATATGAACGATCAAATGCGCAATTCCTTCGCTTCAGTGGCGCCGCCGATCGTTGCCTCGCCCGCCAAGCGGATCCAGGCAATGACCGGCGACCCGGATTTCATGACATCCCTGGCTCGAGGCCTGGCCGTGGTGCAAGCGTTCCAGGAGCGTAAACGTCACCTCACCATCGCCCAGATCAGCCACCGTACGGAAATTCCCCGCGCCGCTGTGCGACGTTGCCTGCACACGCTGATCAAACTCGGCTACGCCACCACCGACGGTCGAACCTATTCGCTGCTGCCTAAAGTGCTGACCCTTGGCCATGCCTACGTGTCCTCGACGCCCTTGGCGGTTTCTGCCCAGCCCTACCTGGATCGGATGAGCGAGCAACTTCATGAAGCCTGCAACATGGCCACTCTGGAAGGCGATGACATCTTGTACATTGCTCGTTCGGCTACCACCCAGCGACTGATTTCCGTCGATCTGTCGGTCGGTGGACGTCTGCCCGCCTATTGCACTTCGATGGGGCGGATTCTACTCGCGGCGCTGGATGATACTTCACTGGGCGAGTACCTCGACCATGCCGAGCTGCAAGCCAAGACCAGCCGAACCTTGCACACCCCCGAGGCGTTGCTCGAATGCCTGCAAGAGGTGCGGCAGCAAGGTTGGTGCATCGTCGATCAGGAACTGGAACAAGGTTTGCGCTCGATTGCCGTTCCGGTGTACGACGCTTCCGGCCAAGTGGTCGCGGCGCTCAATGTCAGTACTCACGCCGGCCGAGTCAGCCGCAATGAGCTGGAACAACGTTTCCTGCCCGGCCTTCTGAGCGCGAGCCGCGACCTCAGCGCGCAACTCTTCGCCTAAGCTGTTCGATAAACGCACAGAGTCGTGTTTATCGAATTGACGCTCTTTCCCCAAGATCACTAATGTCGCGGCAGCGCCAGCCTTGGCTGGCTCCTATCCGACTGCGTTCTTTGCGTGGAATAAAAATAATGAACCAGCCCCAGTCTGCTGTAGGAAACTGCCTCGACGTGCAGTCCTTCATCAATGCTCAACCCATTTCGCGCTACCAATGGCGAGTGGTGATCCTGTGTTTCCTGATTGTTTTCCTCGATGGCCTCGACACGGCGGCCATGGGTTTCATCGCCCCAGCCCTGTCTCAGGATTGGGGCATCGACCGCGCCAGTCTCGGCCCGGTGATGAGCGCGGCGCTGATCGGCATGGTCTTCGGCGCACTGGGTTCTGGCCCATTGGCTGACCGTTTCGGGCGAAAAATCGTACTGGTGGGCGCGGTGCTGTTGTTCGGCGCATTCAGCCTGGCTTCGGCTTACAGCACCAACGTCGATCAGTTGCTGGTGCTGCGCTTCCTCACAGGCCTGGGCCTGGGTGCCGGCATGCCGAACGCCACGACGCTACTGTCCGAATACACCCCGGAGCGCAAGAAATCCCTGCTGGTGACCAGCATGTTCTGCGGCTTCAACCTGGGCATGGCGGGCGGCGGTTTCATTTCCGCGAAACTGATTCCGGCCTTTGGCTGGCACAGCCTGCTGTTGATCGGCGGGATCTTGCCGCTGATCCTCGCCGTCGTATTGCTGTTCTGGCTGCCGGAATCGGCGCGCTACCTCGTCGTCCGCAATCGCGGCACTGACAAAGTGCGCAAGACCCTGGCGCCCATCGATCCAATCGTCGTCGCCCAGGCTTCCAGCTTCAGCGTGCCGGAACAGAAGACCGTGAAGGCTCGCAACGTGTTCGCGGTGATCTTCTCCGGCACCTACAGCACGGGCACCTTGTTGCTGTGGCTGACCTACTTCATGGGGCTGGTGATCGTTTATCTGCTGACCAGTTGGCTGCCGACGCTGATGCGTGACAGTGGCGCGAGCATGGAGCAGTCGGCATTCATCGGTGCGTTGTTCCAGTTTGGCGGGGTATTGAGCGCGGTGGGCGTGGGCTGGGCGATGGACCGGTTCAATCCGCACAAGGTTATCGGCATTTTCTACCTGTTCGCCGGGGTGTTTGCCTACGCGGTAGGGCAGAGCCTGGGCAACATCACGCTGTTGGCGACGTTGGTGCTCGTGGCCGGGATGTGCGTCAACGGCGCGCAATCGGCGATGCCTTCACTGGCGGCGCGGTTTTATCCGACGCAGGGGCGGGCGACCGGGGTGTCGTGGATGCTCGGGATTGGCCGTTTCGGCGCGATTCTCGGTGCGTGGATGGGCGCAACGCTGCTGGGGCTGGGCTGGAACTTCGAGCAAGTACTCACGGCGTTGGTGATTCCAGCGGCATTGGCGACCACGGCGGTGGTGATCAAGGGCATGGTCAGCCATGCGGATGCGACTTGAGGAGAGGCGTCTGATTTTTCGTTGAGCCTGCGGCCCTCATCGCGAGCAGGCTCGCTCCCACAGGAGAACGCGGTCAATTGTGGGAGTGAGCCTGCTCGCGATGCTTTTGATCGATCAGTGTGGAGATCGGTAGGCAGACAACAATGTGTTCGATAAACGAACACTCAGTCGATTATCGGATTGTTTGGCGTTTTTCAGGGGCTTACTCTTCAGTCACTCCGGCGCTGCGCATCGCGCCCTTTTTCTTCCACTGTCGGTTCATAACAAAACGGGAGCCTGCCCCATGGCTGAAATCCTTTCGCTGCACGACGCGGTGAAGCAATTCGTCAACGACGGCGATACCGTCGCGCTCGAAGGCTTCACTCACCTGATCCCTACGGCGGCGGGTCACGAAATCATTCGCCAGGGCAAGAAAGACCTGACCCTGGTGCGGATGACGCCTGACCTGATCTACGACCAGTTGATCGGCGCCGGTTGTGCTCGCAAGCTGATTTTCTCCTGGGGGGGCAACCCGGGCGTCGGTTCGCTGCATCGACTGCGTGACGCCGTCGAGAAACAGTGGCCGCACGCGCTGGAAATCGAAGAGCACAGCCATGCTGACCTGGCAAACGCCTACGTCGCTGGCGCTTCCGGCCTACCGTTCGCGGTGCTGCGTGCCTACGCCGGCTCCGACCTGCCGAAGGTCAACCCGCTGATCAAAACTGTCACGTGCCCATTCACCGGTGAGGTATTGGCGGCCGTGCCTTCGGTGCGCCCGGACATCACTGTGATTCACGCGCAGAAAGCCGACCGCAAAGGCAACGTGCTGCTGTGGGGCATTCTCGGTGTGCAGAAAGAAGCCGCACTGGCCGCCAAGCGCTGCATCGTTACCGTCGAAGAAATCGTTGACGACCTTAATGCACCGATGAACGCCTGCGTTCTGCCGACCTGGGCGTTGAGCGCGGTCTGCCACGTCCCTGGCGGCGCGCATCCGTCCTACGCTCACGGCTACAACGAGCGCGATAACCGTTTCTACCAGGCTTGGGACCCGATTGCCCGCGACCGTGAAACCTTCACTGCGTGGATCAACGAGTACATCCACGGCTGCGCTGACTTCAGCGAGTTCCAGGCCAAGCTGGCCGCTGCTTCGGAGGCCAAGTAATGACTTACACCACCAATGAAATGATGACCGTCGCTGCTGCCCGTCGTTTGAAAAACGGTTCGGTGTGTTTCGTCGGCATCGGCCTGCCGTCGAAAGCCGCCAACCTGGCGCGTCTGACTTCCTCGCCGGATGTAGTCCTTATCTATGAATCGGGTCCGATTGGTGCCAAGCCAAGCGTACTGCCGCTGTCGATCGGTGACGGCGAGTTGGCGGAAACCGCTGACACTGTCGTCCCGACCGGTGAGATTTTTCGCTATTGGTTGCAGGGCGGGCGTATCGACGTCGGTTTCCTCGGCGCCGCGCAAGTCGACCGCTTCGGCAACATCAACACCACCGTGGTCGGCGATTACCATCAACCAAAAGTCCGCCTGCCGGGTGCCGGCGGTGCGCCAGAGATCGCTGGTTCGGCGAAAAGCGTGTTGATCATCCTCAAGCAGTCGGCGCGTTCCTTTGTCGACAAACTCGATTTCATTACTTCGGTCGGCCATGGCGAGGGCGGAGATTCGCGCAAGCGTCTCGGCCTGCCGGGCGCCGGTCCGGTCGGCATCATTACCGACCTGTGCATCATGGAACCGGAAGTCGGCACCCATGAATTCGTGGTCACTGCGCTGCACCCGGGCGTGACCCGCGAGCAAGTGACCGCCGCAACCGGTTGGGCTGTTCGTTTTGCAGAAAATGTTGAAAACACTGCCGAGCCGACCGAAGTCGAACTGAAGGCGCTGCGTGATCTGGAAGCCCGCACCGCCGCCGCCCACGGCCAAGCACCGGGAGAAGCCTGATGCGTGACGTTTATATCTGCGATGCGATTCGCACCCCCATCGGCCGTTTCGGCGGTGGCTTGTCGGCGGTTCGTGCCGACGATCTGGCCGCCGTGCCGATCAAGGCGCTGATGGAGCGCAACCCGTCGGTGGACTGGAGCGCAGTGGACGAGGTGTTCCTCGGTTGCGCCAACCAGGCCGGCGAAGACAACCGCAACGTAGCGCGCATGGCGTTGTTGCTGGCGGGCCTGCCGGAAACCATTCCGGGCGTGACCCTCAATCGCCTCTGCGCCTCGGGTATGGATGCCATCGGCACGGCGTTCCGCGCCATCGCCAGTGGCGAGATGGAGCTGGCAATTGCTGGCGGCGTCGAGTCGATGTCCCGCGCACCGTTCGTGATGGGCAAGGCCGATGCGGCGTTCTCGCGCAACATGAAGCTGGAAGACACCACCATCGGTTGGCGTTTCATCAACCCGTTGATGAAAGCCCAATACGGCGTGGATGCGATGCCGCAGACCGCCGACAACGTGGCTGACGATTACGAAATTTCCCGCGAGGATCAGGACGCTTTCGCACTGCGCAGTCAGCAGCGGACAGCCGCCGCGCAAGCCGCAGGATTTTTCGCCGAAGAAATCGTTGAAGTGCGGATTGCCCACAAGAAAGGGGAAAGTGTCGTCAGCCAGGATGAGCATCCGCGCGCCGACACCACCTTGGAAACCCTGGCCAAACTCAAACCGGTCAACGGTCCTGACAAAACCGTCACCGCCGGCAATGCTTCCGGGGTGAACGACGGTGCAGCGGCGTTGATCCTGGCCTCGGCCGACGCCGTGAAAAAGCACGGCCTGACTGCCCGCGCCAAAGTGCTGGGCATGTCGAGTGCCGGTGTCGCACCCCGGGTGATGGGCATCGGCCCGGTGCCGGCGGTGCGCAAATTGACCGAGCGTCTCGGCCTGGCCGTCAGCGATTTCGACGTGATCGAACTCAACGAAGCCTTCGCCAGCCAGGGGTTGGCGGTGCTGCGCGAACTGGGGCTGGCGGACGATGCGGCCCAGGTCAACCCCAACGGTGGCGCCATTGCCTTGGGCCATCCGTTGGGCATGAGCGGCGCGCGCCTGGTATTGACCGCGCTGCATCAGCTGGAAAAGACCGGTGGCAAGAAAGGTCTGGCGACCATGTGCGTCGGCGTCGGCCAGGGTCTGGCCTTGGCGATCGAACGGGTCTGACGCGTAGCGTGACTAATAAGAACTGAGGAGTGCTTCATGACTGACAAGCCTGGTTACCGCCGCCCGCAAGAGGGCACCCAGCCGGAGTACCTGCACCCGGCCTATCAATCCACCAACCGTCGCTCGCCGTCCAAGCCGTTGGTGTTTTTGCCCCATTCGCTGTCGGAAATTACCGGTCCGACCATCGGTGCCGAGCGCATTCAAGCGCAGGACAACGACCTGACCGCCCAGCACAAGGGCGAGCCACTGGGCGAGCGCATCATCATTCATGGCCGCGTGCTGGATGAAGATGGTTTGCCGGTGCCGGGGATTCTGGTGGAAATCTGGCAGGCCAACGCCGCCGGTCGCTACAACCATGATCGCGATCTGCACGACGCACCGCTGGACCCGAATTTCACCGGCACTGGCCGCACCGTGACCGACGCCGATGGCTGGTATCAATTCCAGACCATCAAGCCCGGCGCCTATCCGTGGGGCAACCACCACAACGCATGGCGCCCGGCACACATCCATTTCTCACTGTTCGGGCCGAGCATTCTGACGCGGCTGGTCACGCAGATGTATTTCCCGGGCGACCCACTGCTGGCGTATGACCCGATCTACAACTGCGTACCGGATACCAGCGCCAAAGAGCGTTTGATCGCCAGTTTCGACCTGGAAAAAACCATCCCTTCCTATGCCCTCGGTTATCGCTGGGACATCGTCTTGCGCGGCCGCGAAGCCACGCCGATGGAGAAATAAGATGACGCTGAACGCGACCACATCCCACACCGTCGGACCGTATTACCACATCGGTTTGACCTGGCTGAACCGCGAAGACCTGACCGTCGAGCAAACCCTCGGCGAGCGCGTGGCGATCACCGGGCAAGTGATTGATGGCAACGGCGACATCGTCAACGACGCAATGCTGGAAGTCTGGCAGGCCAACGCCGCCGGCAAGTATGACCATCCCGAAGACGATCAGGACAAACCCCTGGACCCGCACTTCGAAGGGTTTGGCCGGGTGCCGGTGGATGCCGAAGGGCGCTTCCGTTTCACCACGATCAAGCCGGGCAAGGTGGAAGGCCTGAAAGGCACGACTCAGGCGCCGCATCTGGTGGTGCTGGTGTTTGCTCGCGGGCTGGTGAAGCACTTGCTGACGCGGATTTACTTTGACGGCGAACCGGCCAACGTGGCGGATCCGCTGCTGGAATGTGTGCCGGCTGAACGTCGCAGCACCTTGCTGGCGAAGCAGGATGCGTCCGGTGTGTACCAGTGGAATGTGATCCTGCAGGGCACCGACGCTGAGACGGTGTTCTTCGATTATTGATTCCAACCTGATCGTTCCCACGCTCTGCGTGGGAATGCATCCCGTGACGCTCCGCGTCACAGTGGACGCAGAGCGTCCATGGCG
>NZ_JBYTAJ010000041.1:0-51134 GCF_058788075.1 Pseudomonas sp. FW305-20
GCTCCCACAGGTGATCGCATTCCAATGTGGGAGCGAGCCTGCTCGCGATGGGGCCGCAACAGCCACCTTAAATCCCGCAGAGCTCACGCAACAGTCGGGTATCCAGATGCTTCTCCACCAGATCCGCCAGCCGCTCGATATCGCGCTCACGTAACGCGTGATAATCCACGTCCTGCACCGCCTGCAAACCGGCCCAGCGCAACAGCGCACTGCACGCCGCGGGCGATTCAAACAAGCCATGCAAATAGGTACCGAAAATCTGCCCGTCCACACTTTGCGCACCGTCGCAGCGACCGTCGTCCAGCAGCACCGCGGCGTTTTCCAGCGCCGGTCCGGTGGTGACCCCGGCATGAATTTCATAGCCGCTGACCGGCGCGTCTTCCAGCGCCAGACGCCCGCGCACATTGCGCAATTGCTTCTCTTCTTCGAGCCGGGTTTCGAATGCCAACAAGCCCAGACCGGCGCTGGAACCCGGGGCGCCTTCGAGGCCCAGCGGGTCGTGGACCTGTTCGCCGAGCATTTGCAGACCGCCGCAAATCCCCAGCACTTTGCCGCCATAACGCAGATGACGACTGATCGCAGTGTCCCAGCCGTTGGCCCGCAGATACGCGAGGTCATTGCGCACGCTTTTCGAGCCGGGAAGAATTATCAGGTCGGCCGGTGGAATTGCCTGCCCGGGGCCGACAAATTGCAGATCCACCTGCGGATGCAGGCGCAACGGATCGAAATCGGTGTGGTTGCTGATGCGCGGCAGCACCGGCACCACCACTTTCAGAACGTGGTCGGCCTTGTCGGTCTGACGCTGATCGATGCCGTCCTCGGCTTCCAGGTGCAAGTCCATCACGTAAGGCAGAACGCCGATCACCGGTTTGCCGGTGCGCGCTTCCAGCCAGTCCAGCCCCGATTGCAGCAAAGCGATATCGCCGCGAAACCGATTGATGATGAAGCCTTTGACCCGCGCCTGCTCGCTGGGCGACAGCAGTTCCAGCGTGCCCACCAGATGCGCGAAAACCCCACCGCGATTGATGTCGGCAATCAGCACCACCGGACAATCCACGGCTTCGGCGAATCCCATGTTGGCGATGTCGCCGGCACGCAGATTGATCTCGGCCGGCGAGCCCGCGCCTTCGACCATGACCACTGGATACGCCGCGCTCAGTCGTTCATGGGAGGCCAGCACTGCTTGCATGGCAATGGCTTTGTAGTCGTGATACGCGACTGCGTTCATCGTCGTGACGGCGCGGCCATGGATGATCACTTGGGCGCCAGTGTCGCTGTTGGGCTTGAGCAGCACCGGGTTCATGTCGGTGTGCGGCTCGAGGTTGGCGGCCTGGGCCTGCACCGCTTGCGCACGACCGATCTCGCCACCGTCGGCGGTCACGGCACTGTTGAGCGCCATGTTCTGTGGTTTGAACGGTACGACGCTGACGCCCTGACGCGTGACCCAGCGGCACAACGCCGTTACCAGCGTACTTTTACCGGCGTCGGAAGTGGTGCCTTGCACCATCAAGGTAGTCATTGGGTTTCCTCAGCGTAGGCTTCGAACGCTTGCGCGAGACGTGTCCAGTCGGCTTCATCGGCGGGCAAGCCGAAACGCAGGCTGCTGTTGTGCGTGAACATTCGCAGCAGAATGCCGCGCCGGGCCATGAAGGCATGCAGCTCTTCGGCGCGTTCGGTGATCAGCCATTGGAACAAGGCGCAGCCGCCCTGTGGTTCGAAGCCGTGGTGTTCAAGCAGCAGCGCCAGACGTTTGCTGGCCTCTTCTGTGCGAACCCGTTGCCGGATATGCCCTTCGGTATCCAGCAGGCAGGCCTGACCCAGTACCCGCGTCGGCCCGCTGACCGCCCAAGGCCCGACTTGCTCGGCCAGCAACTTGAGCACCTTGCGCTCAGCCAGAACGAAACCCAGACGCACACCGGCCAGGCCGAAAAACTTGCCGAAGGAACGCAGCACGATCAACCCGACCTGATTGGCAAAAGGTGCCAGGCTCAGCTGCGGCGTGTTGTCCATGAATGCCTCGTCCACCACCAGCCAGCCACCGCGTTGGGCCAGCCGCGTGTGCCAGTCGAGCAAGCGACTGGGTGTCAGGCTCAGGCCGGTAGGATTGTTCGGATTGACCACCACCAGCACGTCGAGGCTGTCGAGAAAGAAGTCGACTTCCTGCTCCAGCACTTCACGCACGATGTAGCCATTGCGGCGCCACGCTTCGGCATGTTCGGCGTAACACGGCGAGAGCACGCCGACCTTGCCGGCCCGGCGCAAACGCGGCAGCAACTGGATCGCCATTTGCGAGCCGGCCACCGGCAGCACCTGGGCAGCGCCGTAATATTCACAGGCCGCCTGCTCCAGACCGTCATCGGTTTCCGGCAACCGCGCCCAGGCCCGCAACGGGATCGGCGGGACCGGAAACGGCCAGGGCGCGAGGCCGCTGGACAGGTCGAGCCAATCGGCTTCGGCGATGCCGTAATCGAGCGCCGCCTTGCGTAACCGCCCACCGTGCTCAAGCATAAAATTCAGCCCCCACGCAGAGGATCAGCAACCATAACCATACCCCGCGCTGGACCAATTGCCAGCCGCGGTCGATGGAGTCGGCGTCTGCCGGTTCGCCTTCGCCCAATGGCGGACGCTGATGCAGTTCGCCGTGATAAATCGCCGCCCCGCCCAACTCGACGCCGAGCGCACCGGCACCGGCCGCCATCACCGGACCGGCATTCGGGCTGTCCCAAGTCGGGCCTTGAGTGCGCCAGCATTTCAACGCCAGTCGGGTTTTGCCCAGCACCGCGTACGTCAACGCCACCAGGCGTGCAGGAATATAGTTGAGGACATCGTCGATCTTTGCCGCGGCCCAGCCAAAACGCTCGAAGCGTTCATTGCGGTAACCCCACATCGCATCCAGCGTGTTGCTCAAACGGTAGAGCACCACGCCTGGCGCGCCGGCCACGGCAAACCAGAACAGCGCAGCGAATACCGCATCGCTGCCGTTCTCCAGCACCGATTCGGTGGCGGCGCGGGCGACTTCGGTCTTGTCCAGTTCGCTGGTCTGGCGGCTGACCAGATAACTGACCCGTGTGCGCGCCTCGTCCAGGTCATCACTGCGCAGCGCCTTGGCCACCGGCTCGACGTGTTCACCGAGGCTGCGCATGCCGAGGGCGCAATAGAGCAGGAGAATCTCGACGATCCAGCCGATGTAGGGCGCCCAGGAAAATGCGGTGGCCAGCAGGGTCAGCGGCAACACCGCGATCACCCAGGCAGTGACGCCATGGCTGCGCCAGCCGCGACCTTCACCATTGAAACGTTGCTCGATTCGGTCGGCAAAGCGGCCGAACGCCACCAGCGGATGCCAGCGTTTGGGTTCACCCAGCAGCGCATCCAGCGCAACCGCGGCGACACTCAACAACGCCACACTCATTGACTCACTCCCCAATAATTTTCATACAGCAGTTCACTGAGCGGACGCGCCTGCGCCCAGCCTTCGAGTACCAGCATCGGCGCCGGATAGAACTCCGTGACCGGCCCCAGGCAAAGAACGGCCAAGGGTTTGGCACCCGCGGGAAAACCCAACAGGTCCGCCAGGGCTTGCGGCTCGAACAGCGAGACCCAGCCCATGCCCAATCCTTCAGCGCGGGAGGCCAGCCAGAGGTTCTGGATCGCGCAGGAGAGCGACGCCATGTCCATTTCCGGCATCGTGCGCCGGCCGAAGATGTGACGCTCGCGATCGTCCATCAGCGCGGCGACCAGCACCTCGGCGCAGTCGTTGATGCCTTCGACTTTCAGCTTCATGAATTCGTCGGTGCGCTCGCCGAGGGCTTCGGCGGTGCGGATGCGTTCTTCTTCCACCAGTGACTGGATCTTGCCGCGCAGGGCTCGATCGCTGATGCGGATGAACCGCCAGGGCTGCATCAGGCCGACGCTCGGCGCCTGGTGTGCGGCTTCGAGCAGGCGCTGCAGCAACTCAGGCTCGACGATGCCGCCGCTGAAATGACGCATGTCGCGGCGTTCGCCGATGGCTCGGTAGACCGCCGCGCGTTCGGCTTCAGAAAATGCGTTGTCGGTCATGGCCTCTTCGCGAGCAAGCCCGCTCCCACAGTGGAAGGTGTGCTATCTGAAGAAACGCGGTCCCCTGTGGGAGTGAGCCTGCTCGCGATGGCGTCCTTATGGTCAGGCACAAACAGCGCGGCAATCGCCAATGGATTGGACGGAAAATAAAAGTGCACATAAGAAGCCGTCATCCGCCCCTCACGATAAACCGCCTCCGCCCCTCGCCCACCATTCGGGCTCAGCCCACGAGCAATCGGCTCAAGCTCAGTGCTGGTCAACGAGTGGTGATAGGTGTGCCCGCGCAACAAACCTTCCGGCAATTCGACGGCCTGCAACGCCAACGCGGCCAGACGCTTTTGCATCACCGCATCCCCCGTCAGCAAGCCAACCAGTTCAGCGCGAGTGCCCTCGACATCGGTCAACGAATCGAGCAGATACAGCATGCCGCCGCACTCGGCCAACAACGGCTTACCCGCCGCATGGTGAGCGCGGATTGCGGCCAGCATCGTGGTGTTCTGTGACAGCGCCACGTGATGCAATTCAGGATAACCGCCAGGCAGATAGAGGCTGTCTGCCTCCGGCAGTTGCATGTCACGGATCGGCGAGAAAAACGACAACTCGGCGCCCATGGCCCGCAGCAGATCCAGGCTCGCGCCGTAGGTAAACGCAAAGGCTTCGTCCCGGGCCACGGCAATTCGCACACCGGCCAGCAAGGGTTCGGCTGCGATCATTTCAGGCGCGGCGAATTCCACAGCCGGTGGTAGAGCGACATCGCAACTGCTGGCCAATGACTCGGCGGCGGCATCGAGGCGCAGGTCGAGATCGTTCAACTCACTGGCCTGAACCAGCCCGAGGTGCCGACTCGGCAATTCGATACCGGTTTCCCGGGACAGCGCGCCATACCAGCGCAAACCTTCAGTCAGACTGCCTTCGAGCAACTGCGCATGGCGCACGGTGCCGACGCGGTTGGCCAGCACACCGGCAAACGGCAAGTCCGGCTGATACTTCGCCAGCCCCAACGCCAATGCGCCAAAGGTCTGGGCCATGGCGGTGCCGTCGATCACGCCGAGCACCGGCACACCGAAGTGCCGCGCCAGATCAGCGCTGGACGGCGTACCGTCGAATAGCCCCATGACGCCTTCGATGAGGATCAGATCGGCTTCGCCGGCCGCTTCCCACAACAGTCGACGACTTTCCTGCTCGCCGACCATCCACATGTCCAGTTGATACACCGGCGCACCGCTGGCGCGCTCGAGAATCATCGGGTCGAGAAAGTCCGGCCCGCATTTGAACACGCGCACCTTGCGCCCCTGATTGCGATGCAAACGGGCCAGCGCGGCGGTGACGGTGGTCTTGCCCTGACCGGAGGCCGGTGCGGCAATCAATACCGCCGGGCATTGACGATGGCTATTCATAAAGTGCAGCTCACAACTCGACGCCTTTTTGCGCCTTGATCCCGGCCTGGAACGCGTGCTTGATCACGCCCATTTCGGTGACGGTGTCGGCCAGCTCGATCATCTCCGGCTTGGCGCCGCGACCGGTGACTACCACGTGCTGCATTGGCGGACGGGCCTGCAAGTCGCTGAGCACCTGATCGAGATCCAGATAACCGTGCTTGAGCGCGATGTTCAATTCGTCCAGCACCACCAGGCCGATCGACGGATCACGCAGCAATTCGCGCGACACTGCCCACGCAGCTTCAGCGGCGGCGATGTCACGCTGGCGATCCTGGGTTTCCCAGGTGAAGCCCTCACCCATCACATGAAAACGCACCTGCTCCGGGAAGCGCCGGAAGAACAGCTCCTCGCCGGTGCTGTTGCGCCCCTTGATGAACTGCACCACGCCACACTGCATGCCGTGGCCCATGGACCGGGCGAGCATGCCGAAGGCCGAGCTGCTTTTGCCTTTGCCGTTGCCGGTCAGCACCAGCAGCAGGCCGCATTCATTCGGGGAATTGGCGATGCGTTCGTCGATCACGGCTTTTTTGCGCAGCATGCGCGCCAGATGACGTTCGTCACGATCGGGGGTATCAGTCATGGGGGAGCTCTCCGTTGAGGCTGGATAACGGCGGGCAGGCACAAGAATAGACGGCAACAAGCCTGGCATCGCCCACCGTGATGCCGCTGGATGGATCAGGCCGGTCTCCGGGCTCATGAGCGGCGTTGGCCTGACTGCGCGCCTTCCCATGTTGATATCAACACAGTGGCTCAAGGCGCAGCCTTCACTCATTTACCGTTGCGGGGGCAGCGCCGGGATCATGGCTCTTCGTCGCTTGAAGAGCGTCACTCACCGGCTTCCCTGTTTCACTCTGTCGACCAAGGTCACAGAGCACCTGAAACAAGCCGCGAAGGTTAGAGGGTTGGGGATGGAGCGTCAATTGAAGACGGGCAGCCTGGGAGCGAATAACTGCTGTCGATCAATTATCTGACGCCAATCTTGTGCCACACTCCCAGCAGTGATATCAAAGAGCCACAATCTCACAACACAATAACAAGGGTGAGCCACATGCAAGGCATGATCATCAGCAATCCGAAGCTGGAATTCCTGCGACCGGTGCTGGAACGCTGGTTTGACTGTATCGACCGCTACAACGCCGTGCGCGGCGATAACGAAACGCCTTACTGGTTCGATGAAAAAGCCAACCTGAGCCTGCTGTCCGCCGCGGCCTGGATGGCAGAGATGGTCACGCTGCAACAAACACCGACCCGTAAACAGATCGAAGAAGGCGAACGCAATGGCCGCGCCGATCTGTTTATCTCGGGCAGCGAAGAACGCGCTTACCTTCAGGCGACCCAGCGCTGGCCACGGGTCAACAACCTGAACCTGACTCAAGCGTTGCAGGACATCACCAGCGACGCCAAACGCATCAGCTACGCCAGCGACCTGAAACTCGGCTGCCTGTTCGTTGCGCCGCAAAAAGCCCAACAAAGCGCCACCCCGGAAGAGCTCCAGGACATGGTCGACGACCTGCAAAAGGAACACACCTGCGCAGTGGCCTGGTACTTCCCCTATGCCTATCGCAAGTTGCGCAACGAAACCGGCAACTATCACCCCGGCATCGCCGTGCTGTTCAAGGAATCCCGCGGCTGACCGGTTGAACCATCGCGCACTGCACTTCTCTATTGATTAGCTCACTGCATTCATAGGGAAGATCAGCATGCGCAAGCCTCAGCTCGCTCTCGTCATCGTGCTCGCCGGAGGGCTTGCCGCCTGTGGTGAAACCGCCAGGCTGCAAGTCTCCGACGGCACCGGCCCATCGCCCAAGCTGCCAGAACCGAACAAAACCCTGATCCCGACGGTGAACATCGCCCCGGCGATCGGCTGGCCGGACGGCGCAAAACCTATCGCCGCGACAGGAACTCAGGTGGTGGCTTTTGCCGAAGGCCTCGATCACCCGCGCTGGCTCTACGTGCTGCCCAACGGCGACGTGCTGGTCGCCGAAACCAACGCACCCGCCAAACCCGATGCCGGCATTCGTGGCTGGATCATGGGCAAAGTCATGGGCCGTGCCGGCGCCGGCGTACCCAGCCCGAACCGCATCACGCTGCTGCGGGACAAGGACCACGACGGCATCGCCGAAACCCGTACGGTGTTCCTGGAAAACCTCAACTCGCCCTTCGGCATGACCCTGGTCGGCAATGACCTGTACGTCGCCGACACGGACCGCTTGCTGCGCTTCCACTATGAAAGCGGCGAGACGGCGATCAAGTCGCAGCCGATGAAGGTGATCGACCTGCCGGGCGGCACGCTGAATCACCACTGGACCAAAAACGTCATCGCCAGCAAGGACGGCAGCAAGCTGTACGTCACCGTGGGCTCGAACAGCAACATCGGTGAAAACGGCATGGATCAGGAGGAAGGTCGCGCGGCAATCTGGGAAGTGGATCGCGCCACCGGTAATCATCGGATCTTCGCCTCGGGGATTCGTAATCCAAACGGCCTGGCCTGGGAACCTCGCAGCGGCGCATTGTGGACAGCGGTCAATGAGCGCGACGAAATCGGCAGCGATTTGGTGCCGGATTACATCACTTCAGTGAAGGACGGCGGGTTTTACGGCTGGCCTTACAGTTATTACGGTCAGCATGTCGATGTTCGCGTCAAGCCGCAAAACCCCGACCTGGTGGCCAAGGCCATTGCGCCGGACTACGCGGTCGGCCCGCATACCGCCTCGTTGGGCCTGACGTTCGCTGAAGGCAACAGACTGCCGGCGCAATTCAAGGAAGGAGCATTCATCGGCCAGCATGGGTCATGGAACCGTAAACCGCACAGTGGCTACAAAGTGATTTTCGTACCGTTCAGCGCAGGGAAACCGAGCGGGCCGCCGATTGATGTGCTCACTGGCTTCCTCAATAACGAGGAAAAAGCCATGGGCCGGCCGGTGGGCGTGGTGATTGACCGGCAGGGGGATTTGTTGGTGGCGGATGACGTGGGCAACAAGGTGTGGCGCGTGTCGGCGGCTCAATAACTGCAATACACATCAACTGTGGGAGCGAGCCTGCTCGCGATGAGGCCGGTACACCCGACATTGAACTTGCCTGACCCACCGCTATTCGCGAGCAAGCCCGCTTCCACAAGAACCGCGTTCAGCGCTTGCGGCAGAGTGTGAGCCCATCCCCCAACGGCAACAGCGACAAATCCACACGCGAGTCATCCTTCAAGGCGCAATTGAGCGCCTGGATGGCTCGGGTGTCTTCACTCTCGGGATTGTCCTCAAGCACCCGACCACTCCACAGCGTGTTATCAAACACCGCCAGCCCGCCGACGCGCAGCAGACGCAATGCATGCTCCAGGTAAAGGGGGTAGTTGGCTTTGTCGGCATCGATAAAGATCAGGTCGAATGACTCTGGCTGATCCAGCTGAGCCAGGGTTTCCAGCGCGGGCGCCAAACGCAGATCGATCCGCGCGGCAAGTCCCGCTTCCTGCCAGTAACGGCGCGCGGTGGCGTTGTAGTCACCGGGAATGTCACAGCAGATCAGCGAACCGTCATCCGGCAGCGCAGCCGCCATGCACAAGGCGCTGTAACCGGTGAAAGTACCGATTTCCAGCAGGCGCCTGGCACCGATGAGTTTCACCAATAGCGCGAGGAATTGCCCCTGCTCCGGCGCCACCTGCCAGCGAGCCATGGGCAGCGCCTGGGTTTCGTCACGCAAACGCTTGAGCAACGGCGTTTCGCGCAGGGAAACGTCGAGCAGGTATTGATACAGGGAATCGTCGAGATTGAGTGTGCGAGCGGTCATGACAACCTCTGCCCTTTAGGGATTGCGTGCCAAGTGCTCAGGTTGCAAGACGCGCTTGGCGCTCAGATAGGCTTTCTGCCAGTAAGCTTTGGACAAGCTGTCGAGCTTCACCGTGCCGCCGGTGGCTGGCGCATGGACGAAGCGACCTTCGCCGACGTAGATCCCGGCGTGGCTGACCTGAGAACCGCCATTGGTGGCGAAGAAGATCAGATCACCGGTTTGCAGGCCTTCCTTGCCCACGCTGGCCGCCTGCATGCCGATCATCTCGCGCGTGGTCCGCGGCAGGGAAATGCCGGCGACATCACGGTAGACATAACCGATCAGCCCGCTGCAATCGAAACCCGAATCCGGCGTGTTGCCACCCCAGCGATACGGCGTGCCTACCAGGCCGAGCGCGCGGAACAAGACGTCTTCTGCCTCAGGCGAGAATGCTTGGGAGGAACTGAAAACAATCGGCGCGCGAACCACCGGTGCAGGTGGCGGTGTACGGCTGGCGCAGGCGCTGAGCAGCGCTGCGAAGAACATGATTGCGAGGCGGGCCGACGTCGACATAGGCAGAACATCCTGATCTGGCTGCGGCTTTTTCTGCAGGGGCGCAGAAAAGAAAACCGCCTGCGCAGGACGCAGGCGGTTTGCCATCAATAATAGATCAGGATTCTAGCTGCTACGGGGCAAACTTCAAGTAAGACTTTAAGTTCACCTTACAAACTGTCCGCTTACTTGCGCGCCGTGACGATCGGGGCCGTCGCCGGTGCCATCGCGAGAGCGCGTTTGGCTTCGATGAAAGTCTTGCTCCAGTAGCTGTCGCCCAGGCTATCGATCCGCACACCACCACTACGACGGCTGCTGGAATGGATGAACTGGTTGTCACCCAGGTAGATCCCGGCGTGACTGACGCGGCCGCGACGGCCATTGGTGGCGAAAAACAGCAAGTCGCCCGGCTCCAGTTTGCTGCGAGAAACCAGCGGAGCGTCGACGTTGATCATTTCGCGGGTGGAACGTGGCAGGTTCAGGCCGGCTTCTTCACGAAACAGGTAACCGATGAAGCCGCTGCAATCAAAGCCTGCTTCGGAGGTGCCGCCGAAACGGTAACGGGTACCGATCAGGGACATGCCGCGTTCAAGGATGCTGTCGGCCAGAACCGGAAGCTGATACGACTTGCCGCCGGCGAAGTCTGCCAGTTCTTTTTCGCTGGCCGCTTCTTCCTGCTCAAGCGCTTGTTGATAAAGAACGGAAGATTGGGCGGTAGCAGAGTTTTTAACCTGCTGTTGTTGCTCTTGCTGGGACACTGGAGAGTGAGCAGCGCAACCGAACAACAGGGTGACGAGTGCGAGAGGCACGAGGGGTGCAAAGCGATTTAGCATGGGCACGACCGTGGCTGATAGTTCTAAGAAGCCGAGACTATGCCTACTATCAAACTCATTTGCAAATTCAATCGACCTTTATGTGACTTCTTGGTTTCGCGTTTACATCTAAGCGCTTAAGCCCGTTTTAGACGTTCGCGCAGCCTGCAACCCTGTAGGAAAGCGGATTTCTTGACGCCTGAAATATGCCGAAACCCGCTACAGGCCTTGGTTTTCACCAGCCTAGCGTTTCTTTCAGGAACGGGATGGTCAGCTTGCGTTGAGCCTGGAGGGAAGCCTGATCGAGACGTTCAAGCAGCTCGAAAAGCGCACTCATGCTGCGCGTACCGCGGGTCAAGATGAAATGCCCGACTTCATCGGTCAGGTGCAGGCCACGACGCGAGGCGCGCAGTTGCAAGGCACGCAATTTGTCTTCATCGGAGAGCGGACGCATCTGAAAGATCAGCGCCAGAGTCAGACGGGATTTGAGGTCCGCCAGCTTCACTGGCAGTTCACGCGGGGAGGTCGATGCGGCGATCAGCAGGCGCCGACCGCTGTCACGCAGACGATTGAACAGATGAAACAACGCCTCTTCCCAATCCGCCCGACCAGCCACCGCCTGCAAATCATCCAGGCAGACCAGTTCGTACTGTTCGAGGTTGTCGAGGATCGCGATACCGCGATCGAGCAGTTCGGCCAACGGCAAATACACCGCCGGCTCTCCCAGTTGCTCGAAGCGCAGGCAGGCCGCCTGCAACAAGTGCGTACGCCCTACCCCGTCCTTGCCCCAGAGATAAATCAGGCTTTCGGTCCAGCCGGCGTCGGCTTCGCATAGCCGCTCGACATAGCCGAGTGCAGCGGCATTGGCGCCTGGATAGTAATTGATAAAGGTAGCGTCATCACGCAGACGCACACCTAGGGGCAGCTGAATCGGTTTCATGCTGACTGAACAGTTCCAAAGGAACCGTTAGTGGCCTCTGTGTAAAGTTTGCGAAGTTTATACCCGTGAGGCGGGTCGCACAATGCGACAGACCACAAGCAAAATCAAAGGTTTGCGTTAACACCCTGGTTTTATGACAGTTTCTTTGGCGGCGCAGGTGACAGCCGCGCGAGGGATTCGGGCCAGCCCGGCAATGCACCAGGCTGGCCGCGATGGTTGATCAGCCGCTCTTAAATCCCGGACTCATCAACACCGCTGTACATATCAGAATCTTTATACAAATCATGCATATGGCGCACCAGCACCATGATCACAGCCGCCACCGGCAGCGCCAGCAGCACGCCGGTAAATCCGAACAGCTCGCCCCCAGCCAGAATCGCGAAGATCACCGCCACCGGGTGCAGACCGATCTTGTCCCCCACCAACAATGGCGTGAGCACCATGCCTTCCAGCGCCTGCCCCACCATAAACACCGCGACGATACCGAACAGGGGATACAGATCGCCGCCGAACTGGAACAGACCGGCAATCAAGGCCGCGCCGATCCCGATGACGAACCCCATGTACGGCACGATCGCCGCCAGACCGGCAATCAACCCGATCAACAGCCCCAGCTCCAGCCCGATCAACATCAGGCCGGCCGCGTAGATCACGCCCAACGCCACCATCACCAGCAACTGCCCGCGCACGAACGCACCGAGCACTTCATGGCATTCACCTGCCAGGGTCATAACCCGCTCTTCGCGGTCACGGGGCAGCAGGCTGCGGATCTTGGCCATCATCAGGTCCCAGTCCCGCAGCAGATAGAAGACTACTACCGGGATCAGCACCAGATTCGCCAGCAAGCCAATCAATGCAAGGCCCGAGGCCGTTGCCTGACTCAGCACCACTCCGACGATGTCAGTGGTCTGGCCCATGTGCTCACTGATCGCAGCCTTGAGCTTGTCGAACTTCCAGAAATTATCCGACAGTCCGAATTTCGATTGCGCCCATGGCAGTGCAGTGTGCTGCAACCAATCGAGCATCTGCGGCGTCAGCTCATACAAGCGAAACAACTGCTTGGCGAGCATGGGTATCAACACCAACAGCAATGCCGTGAAGATCAAGGTAAACAGCGCAAACACCGCCACAACGCCCCAGGTCCGAGACAGGCCGGCCTTCTCCAGCCGATCCACCAGCGGGTCGAACAGATAGGCCAGCAGCAATGCGATCAGGAACGGGGTCAGGATCGGATGCAACAACCAGACAAACACGCAGAGCAGAACCACCCCACCCAACCAGAACCAACGCCGCGTATCGGCCATGTACCACTCCATATGCATCTATATAAAGAAAGAAAACTTACCAACGGAAACGCAGCTGCGGCGTCGGTGCCGGCGTTGGCGCTACGGCCGGTGTCGAACCGGCGGCCGGTTGAACGGGGGTGGCGGGGGCTGGTGCCTCACCCGCTGGAACTTCCTGCAACCTGGCCAGCGACAATTGCGCCTTCAACTGTTCGGCACTGCCGTTGACCCGATAAAGAATCCGGTCGCCGTCGACACTTTGCAGGCGCGCACCAAACGGTTCCAGCAAGCGCCCAAGCGCCGCGTAGTGTTCCAGATTCATGCCCTGCACCTCGAGCAATTGTTCGCCCGAAGCCCCCGGCTTGACGACAAACCGCGGTGCCAGCCGCTGACTGACCGCCAGCATCACCGCATCGGCCACCGCGGCCTGATCCGCGCCCTGCACGCTGCCCGCCTCCTTTTTGTCGCCGAGCCACAAATTCCACTTGGCCTGCCACTGTCCGCCCTCTTCACGCGCATGCACCGCGAGCAAGGCGTCAGCGTTGTAACGCTCCGATGCCCCGCGCAGTGGCGTCGCGTCCGTACCTTCCAGATTCGGTGCGGTGGCGACGATCTGCTCGCTCAGATCGGCCAGCGGCAAACGCAGCGGCAAGCCACGGTGTTGCGCCGCTCGACGCAACGGCGCAGCACTGGCCTGGCCATCGCCGACCAGGCTCGAACCCTCGGTGGAATCGTTCAACCACCAGCCGAGGATCGAAGGCCGGTTTGCCCCCCACAACGACAGCCCGGCACGGCGCAATGCCTGCTCGGTGGAGGCCGGGTCGAAATCGACCTTCAGCACTTCCGGCGGGCCGGCGTCAAAGCCGTACTGACTGATGATTTGCTGCGGATCCTTGCGCAGTGCCGCCAACCCCGGACTTTGTGCAGCCTTGGGATCGCCGGTCAGCCGCAACACCAGCGTCTCCAGCGCTTGCTGGGTCGCTTGATCGCGCACTTCCGGGGTTTGACCACTGACAGGCTGACGCACCTGATACAGATTTTTTACGGTTTCGGCATGACTCGCCAGGCTGACCAATGACATACAGCCCGCAAACAAAAATCTAGAAAAAAAACGCATGGCGGATTCCTGACGACAAGAGCGGCTGGAACAGGCCGCGTGAACCGGATTGAGCAAGGCTGTGACCACGCCCCCCAGCAAAACATTCACCTGACCCTGGTAAGTTTTTGCACTGTCCTAACGATAGACGGTTAATAGCGATACCTTATACAGCCATGAAGGAGGCGACCAACACGGGCAATGAAGGTTTTTTTAAGCGGATATGCCCCTGCTGTCGGCCTGAGGATGGCCGCTGCCCCTCAAGCCTGATAAAATCGCGCGCCTTCGCAGACCGGCAACAGCCGGGCACCCTGAAATTCGTCGATGGCACTCGCCTTCGCCTGTTTCGGCGGTCCCACTGGACTCGGTCGTTACCCCTGAATCCCCCCTAAAGGCCTGGATCATGAGCAAGCAACCCTCCCTGAGCTACAAGGACGCCGGTGTAGACATCGACGCCGGTGAAGCATTGGTCGAACGCATCAAGAGCGTCGCCAAGCGCACTGCGCGCCCGGAAGTCATGGGCGGCCTGGGCGGTTTCGGCGCCCTCTGCGAAATCCCGGCCGGCTACAAGCAGCCCGTGCTGGTTTCCGGCACCGACGGCGTCGGCACCAAGCTGCGCCTGGCGCTGAACCTGAACAAGCACGACAGCATCGGCATCGACCTGGTTGCCATGTGCGTGAACGACCTGGTGGTCTGCGGCGCAGAGCCGCTGTTCTTCCTCGACTACTATGCCACCGGCAAACTCAACGTCGAAACCGCGACCCAGGTCGTGACCGGCATTGGCGCTGGCTGTGAATTGTCCGGCTGTTCCCTGGTTGGCGGCGAAACCGCTGAAATGCCAGGCATGTATGAAGGTGAAGACTATGACCTGGCCGGCTTCTGCGTCGGCGTCGTGGAAAAGTCTGAAATCATCGACGGTTCCAAAGTCGCTGCAGGCGATGCCCTGCTCGCCCTGCCGTCTTCCGGCCCGCACTCCAACGGCTACTCGCTGATCCGCAAGATCATCGAAGTGTCCGGTGCAGACATCGAAAATATCCAGCTCGACGGCAAACCGCTGACCGACCTGCTGATGGCCCCGACCCGCATCTACGTGAAGCCGCTGCTCAAGCTGATCAAGGAAACCGGCGCCGTCAAAGCCATGGCCCACATCACCGGTGGTGGCCTGCTGGACAACATCCCGCGCGTTCTGCCAAAAGGCGCACAAGCGGTGGTTGACGTTGCAAGCTGGACTCGCCCTGCCGTGTTCGACTGGCTGCAAGAGAAAGGCAACGTCGACGAAAACGAAATGCACCGCGTGCTGAACTGCGGCGTCGGCATGGTCATCTGCGTTGCTCAAGAGCACGTCGAAACCGCGCTGAACGTATTGCGTGAAGCCGGCGAGCAGCCTTGGGTCATCGGTCAGATCGCCACCGCTGCCGAAGGCGCGGCTTCGGTTGAACTGAAGAACCTCAAGGCACACTGATGCAAGAGCGGATGTCCCAGACCTGTGATGTGGTGGTGCTGTTGTCCGGCACCGGCAGTAACTTGCAGGCCTTGATCGACAGCACGCGGACCGGCGACAGCCCGGCCCGCATCGCTGCGGTGATTTCCAACCGCGCCGACGCCTACGGCCTGCAACGCGCCAGGGACGCGGGTATCGACACCCGCACCCTGGATCACAAGGCTTTCGAAGGCCGCGAGGCCTTCGATGCCGCGCTGATCGAACTGATCGATGCGTTCAATCCCAAACTCGTGGTACTGGCCGGGTTCATGCGCATTCTCAGCGCTGACTTCGTGCGCCACTACGCGGGTCGCCTGCTCAACATCCATCCCTCGCTGCTGCCCAAATACAAAGGGTTACACACTCATCAGCGCGCGCTGGAAGCCGGCGACACCGAGCACGGCTGCTCCGTGCACTTCGTCACCGAGGAACTCGATGGCGGACCACTGGTCGTACAGGCAGTAATACCGGTAGAGTTGCACGATTCGCCGCAGAGTCTGGCGCAGCGAGTCCATACCCAGGAACACCTGATCTACCCGTTGGCTGTACGCTGGTTTGCCGAAGGTCGTTTATCACTCGGCGAGCAAGGTGCTTTACTGGATGGAAAGTTGCTCGCGGCCAGCGGCCACTTGATTCGAACCTAGGAGATTTTATGCGTCGCGCCCTGCTCTTCGCTTGCGCTCTGCTCGCACTGCCCTTTGCGCAGGCTGCAGAACTTCAACCTTTCTCCGCCAGCTACACCGCTGACTGGAAGCAGTTGCCCATGAGCGGCACCGCTGAACGCAGCCTGACCAAACAAGCCAACGGCGCCTGGAAGCTCAGCTTCAAGGCCTCGATGATGATCGCCAGCCTGACCGAAGAAAGCACCCTGACTTTGGACAAGGACACCTTGCTGCCGCAGTCCTACCACTTCGAACGTGGCGGCCTGGGTAAAGCCAAGAAGGCTGACCTGGATTTCGACTGGACCAACAAAATGGTCACCGGCACCGATCGCGGTGATCCGGTCAAGATCCCGCTCAACCGCGGCATGGTCGACAAGTCCACTTATCAGCTCGCCCTGCAGCACGACGTGGCCGCTGGCAAGAAAAGCATGAGCTATCAGGTCGTCGACGATGGTGAAGTCGATACCTATGATTTCCGCGTGCTGGGTTCGGAAAAGGTCGACACCAAGGCTGGCCAGATCGAAGCAATCAAGGTCGAGCGCGTGCGCGACCCGACGCAAAGCAAGCGCATCACCGTCCTGTGGTTCGCCAAGGATTGGGATTACCTGCTGGTTCGTCTGCAACAGGTTGAAACCGACGGCAAGGAGTACAACATCATGCTTCTCGACGGTACGGTCAACGGCAAGGCTGTCAAAGGCAGCTGATCCGGCTCGACACCAAAATCCGGAATCCGATAAGGGTTCCGGATTTTTTTTGCCTGCTGATTTTCAGATCCGCGCCAGCGCCTGTGCCAGGTCGTCGCGCAGGTCTTCGACATCCTCGATCCCCACGGACAACCGCACCAACGCATCACCGATGCCGAGTTGCGCACGGGTCTCTTGAGGGATGCTGGCGTGGGTCATGATCGCCGGGTGCTCGATCAGGCTTTCCACCCCGCCCAGGCTCTCGGCCAAGGCAAAGATCCGCACACTCTCGAGGAAGCGCGTGGCACCGGCCAGGTCGCTGTTCAGGTCGAGGGAGATCATCCCGCCGAAACCACGCATCTGCCGCTGCGCCAGTACGTGCTGCGGGTGCGACGGCAGGCCCGGATAATAGACGCGCGCCACTTGTGGCTGACGCTCCAGCCATTGCGCCAGGTCCAGCGCGTTGTTGCAGTGGCGCTCCATGCGCAGCGCCAGGGTCTTCACGCCGCGCAGGGTGAGGAAAGCGTCGAACGGCCCGGCAATCGCGCCTACCGAGTTCTGCAGGAAGCCCAGACGCTCCGCCAGGTCTGCGTTTTGTCCAACCACCGCGATGCCGCCGATCACGTCGGAGTGGCCGTTCAGGTACTTGGTGGTCGAGTGCAGCACGATGTCGAAGCCCTGCTCCAGCGGGCGTTGTATCCACGGGCTGGCAAAGGTGTTGTCGGCCACACAAATGATGCCTCGCGAGCGACAGATGCGTCCGACGGCAGCGAGGTCCGTCAGGCTCAGCAAGGGATTGCTTGGCGTCTCGACCCAAACCATCTTCGTGTCGGGCTGCAGTGCCGCTTCGAATCCCTCCAGGTCAGTCAGATCGACGAAGCTGAAGCGATGCCCGGCGCTGCGTTTGCGCACCTTGTCGAACAGCCGAAAGGTGCCGCCGTACAAATCATTGCCGGAGACGATGTGCGAGCCCGCGTCGAGCAATTCGAGCACGGTGGAAATCGCCGCCAGCCCCGACGCGAACGCGAAGGCTCGGGTGCCGCCCTCGAGGTCTGCAACGCAACGCTCCAGCGCAAAGCGCGTCGGGTTGTGCGAGCGCCCGTAGTCGAAGCCTTTGTGCACACCGGGGCTCTGCTGCAAATAGGTGGAGTTGGCATAAATCGGCGGCATCAGCGCACCGGTGGAAGGGTCGGGCGTTTGCCCGGCATGGATCACACGGGTGGCGAAGGCGCGTGGTACTGCGTTTTCGTCGTGTTGACTCATGTAAGGGATCTCCGTAGGTGAATGAGCATGTCGACTCGAGTAATCAAGCCGTAGAAGCCCGAAGCGTCGGCGATGATCGCCACCAGCCCACGGTCGAGCTCCGCTCGCAGTTGCGCCAGACTGGCGCTGGGCGGCAGGGTTTGCAGCTTGTCGGTCATCGCGCTGGCCACACTCATGCGAAAGTGCGAAGCATCTTCCTGCAGGCCAAGCAGAATGTCGGACTCGTCGATCACGCCGACCAGCCGCTTCCCGCCCTCCAGCACCGGCAGTTGCGACACATCCGCCAGACGCATGCGCTGGAACGCGGTGAGCAGTGTGTCGTCCGGGCCTACGCTGATCACCCGGCCATCCTCGAAACGCCGCGAGATCAGGTCGCGCAGATCGCCATAATGTTTGTATTGCAACAGGCCCTGGTCGTTCATCCACTGGTCGTTGTAGACCTTCGACAGATAGCGCGTGCCGGTGTCGCAGACGAAGCTGACGACCCGCTTCGGCTCGGTCTGCTCGCGGCAATAACGCAACGCCGCCGCCAGTAGGGTACCGGTCGAAGAGCCACCGAGTATGCCTTCGGCGCGCAACAGCTGGCGGGCATGATCGAAGCTTTCCTCGTCGCTGATCGAATAGGCGTGGCGCACGCTGGACAGGTCGGCAATCGACGGAATGAAGTCTTCGCCGATGCCCTCCACCGCCCAGGAGCCGGGCGTGTTCATGGTGCCGCTGCGGCTGTATTCGGCCATCACCGAGCCGACCGGATCGGCCAGCACCATGACCAGGTCCGGTTGCACGCGGCGAAAGAAACGAGTCAGCCCGGTCAGCGTACCGGCCGAGCCGACGCCGACGACGATCGCGTCCACGTCATGCTGAGTCTGCGCCCAGATTTCCGGCGCGGTGCTGCATTCATGGGCCAGCGGGTTGGCCGGGTTGTTGAATTGATCGGCGAAGAAAGCGTCGGGGATTTCCAGCGCCAGCCGCGCCGCAACGTCCTGGTAGTAATCGGGATGGCCCTTGCCGACATCGGAGCGGGTGATGTGCACCTCGGCGCCCATCGCCTTGAGGTGCAAGACCTTCTCGGTGGACATCTTGTCCGGCACCACCAACACCACTCGGTAACCCTTGGCACGACCGACCAGGGCCAGGCCAAGGCCGGTGTTGCCGGCGGTGGCCTCGACGATGGTGCCGCCGGGACGCAGGCTGCCATCGCGTTCGGCCGCGTCGATCATCGCCAGACCGATGCGATCCTTGATCGAACCGCCGGGGTTCTGCGATTCGAGCTTGAGGAACAGCGTGCACGGGCCGGTATCGAAACGGCTGACGCGCACCAGCGGCGTGTTGCCGATCAGTTCGAGCACGGCGGGTCGGGAGTCGGTGGGCATGTCGTCACCTCGCTACGCAAATCAGCACTGGATGGACAGCAACCGACGGCGAGTCATCACGCGCCAGTCGCAAGTAAAGTATCGTTTGGACCATAGGCCGGGATGGCGCCACCCGCAACCTTGCACAGCCAGCCGGTAGCGCCGCCGGAACGACAAAACCGCTGCGCGTTCAGACCGAGAACCGCGCCACCATCGTGTTCAGATCGACCGCCAACCGAGACAGCTCCTGGCTCGCGGCACTGGTTTGATTTGCCCCGGCCGACGTCTGTAACGCCAGATCGCGAATGTTCATCAGGTTGCGATCCACCTCGCGCGCGACAGCCGCTTGTTCCTCCGAGGCGCTGGCGATCACCAGGTTGCGCTCATTGATCAGGGTAAACGCCGTGGCGATTTCCTCCAGCGCCGTGCCCGCCGCTTTCGCCACTTCAAGAGTCGAACGCGCGCGCGTGTTGCTCTGCTGCATCGAACTGACCGCAGCATCGGTGCCTTTCTGGATGCCGGAGATCATCTGCTCGATTTCCTGGGTCGATTGCTGCGTCCGGTGCGCCAGCGCCCGCACTTCATCGGCCACCACCGCAAAGCCGCGCCCGGCACTCCCGGCCCGCGCCGCTTCGATGGCCGCGTTCAGGGCCAGCAAGTTCGTCTGCTCGGCAATCGAGCGAATCACATCCAGGACTTTGCTGATGCCATAAACTTTCTGCGCCAGGTCCTCGACCTGGGTGGCGTTGGCGGTGACATCGTCGGCCAGGGATTCGATGGACAACACGGTCTGATGCACCTGCTCGCGACCGTGCTGGGCGATCCGGTCGGATTCCCGAGACGCTTCGGACGTGGCCACCGCATTGCTCGCGACCTCCTCCACCGCCGCGGTCATCTGATTCACTGCCGTGGCGGCCTGGTCGATTTCCAGGCTCTGCTGGTGCAGGCCCCTGGTGGCCTCTTCGGTCACACAACTGAGCTGTTCCGAGGCCGAGGCCAATTGGCTGGATGAGTCGGAAATACGCCGCAGGGTTTCGCGCAAACTCCCCTGCATGCTCTTGAGGGCGTGCAGCAGCCGCGCCGGTTCGTCCTTGCCGCTGATGCTGATATCACCGGTGAGATCGCCGCCAGCCACCCCTTCAGCCACCCTCAACGATTGGGAAAGCGGCACGACAATACTGCGAGTCAGCAGCAGCGCCAGGCCGATGGTCATCAGCGCTGTCAGGCCGATCATCACCCCGACCCAGACCCGCGCATGGCTGAACACCTGGCGCGCCGCCTGCGTCGCCAGGTTAGCATTGTGCTTGTTCAGTTCGACCAATGCCTTGAGGGTGGCGGCGATTTCATCGGCCAACGGGCTCATCTCGCCATTGAGGACAGCGGCCGCCTCCTCCACCCGTCCCTGAGCAGACAGCGTCATCACCTGAGTCTGGAACTGCAGGTATTGTTGCTCCGAGGCTTTGAAGCGATCGAACAACACACGCTCTTCGGGCAGCACGATCAGCGCGTCATAGCGCTGCCGAGGTTCATCCAGGATGCCTTTGAGCTCGTTGAGTTTGCTGACGTTTTGCGCCAGCGCCTGCGGGTCCCGATTGATCAGCAGGCGCATGGTCAGTGCCCGCAGCCGCAGCATGTCCTGATTCATCTCCCCGACCGCCATCACGCTGGGCAGCCAGTTGTCATCGACCTGATCGGACTGCGCGCGCATGTTCGACATTTGCAGCAGCGCGAACGCCCCCAATCCAAACACCATTAACGCCAGCAGGCCAAAACCCAGGCCCGCGCGCGGCGCAATATTGAGACTTCTGATACTCATTGCTCTGGTTCCTTCCAAAAGCGCTGCATCAACCCTGCAGCGGGCTGCTTAAGAAGGTATCGGCCCGGAGAAATTTTGCGTAAGACGAAAACGTGATATCAAAACGCCTTAACTGCTTCGATCACCGGGCGGTAACGGTTCAGCGTTCGAGAATGGGCGAGCTATCAAGTGGAACGCGTCACTGGAAGAGTGCTCTATACCTTCAAGGTGTTTTTTGCTCGAATGACTTTTCCTGTTGCCTATGAGGTTTCCCATGACTGTCACCGTCAATACCGTTTCCACCGAAGGTTATCGTCACAGCGTCCAAATCGATGACCATCAACTGTTTGCCGACGTACCGACACTCGCCGGCGGCGAAGGCTCGGCGCCCGAGCCACACGATTACTTCGACGCCGCCCTGGGTGCCTGCAAGGCGCTGACCCTGAAGATGTACGCGAAGAAAAAAGACATCCCGCTGACCGGTGTCACGGTCGAAGTCAAACGTGACAACAGCGAAGAGCAGAAAGGTAAATATGCCCTGCACGTCAAACTGACACTCAAAGGTGTGCTCTCCGACGCTCAGCGCGACGAGTTGCACCGCGTCGCCGACCGTTGCCCGGTCCACAAGTTGATGACCACCACAGACGTCAGCATCGAAACGCACCTGGCTGAAGGTGCCTTCAGCCAATAGCGGCAAGGGCTGCGCAAGCGGGTTATGCTCCACGCATTACCCGCTCAGCCTGGAATGCAGCATGAACACTCCGCTCGTGATCCGCCCCCGTGCCGAAGATGTCGAAGGCCAACCCATACTTCGTCCACTGCCGTCAGCCAAATGCCGCAGCGTCGGGCCTTTCGTGTTTTTCGACCACATGCTCGAAACCCGTTATGAGGCGGGAAAAGGCATGAACATCCGTCAGCATCCACACATTGGCCTGTCGACCCTCACCTACTTGTTCGAAGGAAAAATCCAGCACAAGGACAGCCTCGGTTCCGACCAGGTCGTGGAGGCCGGTGATGTCAGCTGGATGACGGCGGGCAGCGCGATTGCCCACGTCGAGCGCACGCCCGAGACGTTGAAGGACAGCGGTTTCACGATGCACGGTTTGCAGATTTGGCTGGCCTCACCGAAAGAAAAAGAGCACGGCCCCGGACACTACAGCCACCATCCGGCGGCCACCCTGCCGGTCAGCGATAACCTGGGGGTTAAGATCCGCATGATTGCCGGGTCAGGCTTTTGCCTGGAATCGCCGGTCCCGGTGCTTTCTCCTACCTTGTATGCCGAATTGAACCTGCAAACGGCGACCACCTTGCTGATTCCTGCCGAGCATGAAGAGCGGGCGTTGTATGTGCTGGACGGCGAGGTGCAACTGGATGGCGAGCTGATAGAACCGCATTCGCTGGTGGTGTTGCCGGTCGGGGAAGAGATGACACTGTTTGCTGAAAGCGACTGTCATGCCGTGCTGTTTGGTGGTGCACCGCTGGATGGGCCGCGGCGGATCAACTGGAACTTCGTGGCGAGCGATCCGGCGTTGATCGATGAAGCACGGCGACGCTGGGCGGCCGGGGATTGGCCGACGGTGCCAGGGGAAAGTGAGAGGATCGAATTGCCAAAAGGACGAAGCGAGCCAACCCCGCTGTAACGATCAAAAAACCCGCCGAAGCGGGTTTTTGTACAGCGAAGTTAAACCGACAATTCAACCAACAGCTTGTTGAGACGGCGCACGTACGCGGCCGGGTCTTTCAAGCTGTCGCCAGCGGCCAGGGCCGCCTGATCGAAGAGAATGTGCGACAGGTCGCCGAAGCGTTCGTCGCTCTGCTCGTTGTCGAGCTTCTCGATCAGCGGGTGAGCCGGGTTGAATTCGAAGATCGGCTTCGAATCCGGCACCTTCTGACCGCTGGCTTCGAGGATCTGACGCATCTGCAAGCCCAGGTCCTGCTCGCCGATGGCCAGAATCGCCGGGGAGTCGGTCAGGCGGTGGGAAACCCGAACTTCAGCGACGGAATCGCCCAGTGCAGTTTTCAGACGCTCAACCAGACCTTCCTTGGACTTGGCGACTTCTTCCGCCGCTTTCTTGTCTTCTTCCGAATCCAGATTGCCGAGGTCGAGGTCACCACGCGCCACGTCGACAAAGCTCTTGCCGTCGAAGTCGCTGAGGTAGCTCATCAGCCACTCGTCGATGCGGTCGGTCAGCAGCAGCACTTCGATGCCTTTCTTGCGGAAGACTTCCAGGTGCGGGCTGTTCTTGACTTGCGCGTAGGTCTCGCCGGTCAGGTAGTAAATCTTGTCCTGACCTTCCTTGGCGCGAGCCAGGTATTCAGCCAGACCCACCACTTGCTCGCCTTCATCACCGTTGGTCGATGCGAAACGCAGCAGGCCAGCGATTTTCTCTTTGTTGGCGAAGTCTTCTGCCGGGCCTTCTTTCATGACCTGGCCAAAGTTTTTCCAGAAGCTCTTGTATTGCTCAGGCTCGTTCTTCGCCAGCTTTTCCAGCATGTCGAGAACACGCTTGGTCAGCGCCGACTTCATCGAATCGATGATCGGGTCTTTCTGCAGGATTTCCCGCGATACGTTCAGCGACAGGTCGTTGGAATCGACCACGCCCTTGATGAAGCGCAGGTACAGCGGCAGGAACGACTCCGCCTGATCCATCACGAACACGCGCTGCACGTACAGCTTCAGGCCTTTCGGCGCTTCACGCTGGTACAGATCGAATGGAGCACGGGCCGGCACGTAGAGCAGCGAGCTGTATTCAAGCTTGCCTTCGACCTTGTTGTGGCTCCAGCTCAGCGGATTCTCGAAGTCATGAGCGACGTGTTTGTAGAACTCCTGGTATTCCTCGTCCTTGATCTCGGTACGCGGACGGGTCCACAGGGCACTGGCGCGGTTGACGGTTTCCCATTCAACGGCCGGTTGCTCTTCGCCTTCAACGGCCGCCACTTCTTTCGGCAATTCGATCGGCAGAGCGATGTGGTCGGAGTACTTCTTGATGATGTTGCGCAGACGCCAGCCATCGGCGAATTCGTCTTCACCGGCTTTCAGGTGCAGGACGATACGAGTGCCGCGCTCGGCTTTATCGACGGTGGCAACTTCAAAATCGCCTTCGCCCTTGGACGACCAGTGCACGCCTTCGCTGGCAGCAGCACCGGCACGACGGCTGAACACGTCGACTTTATCGGCGACGATGAATGCAGAGTAGAAACCCACACCGAATTGACCGATCAGGTGCGAGTCTTTTTTCTGATCGCCGGAAAGATGTTTCATGAAATCGGCAGTGCCGGATTTGGCGATGGTCCCCAGGTGGGTGATCGCATCTTCACGGCTCATGCCAATGCCGTTGTCTTCGAGGGTGACGGTTTTAGCGTCCTTGTCGAAGCTCACACGGATTTTCAGTTCGGCGCCGCCTTCCAGCAACTCAGGCTTGGACAGGGCTTCGAAGCGTAATTTGTCGACAGCGTCAGAGGCGTTAGAGATCAATTCGCGAAGGAAAATTTCCTTGTTGGAATACAGCGAATGGATCATGAGGTGCAGCAGTTGCTTCACCTCGGTCTGGAAGCCCAGGGTTTCCTTTTGAGTTTCCACACTCATGGTCATCAAACTCCAATCAGATGGCAGTGGCCGCGACCTGAAGGGTCGGCGGCGGGTTGTCATCAAAGTTGGGGGCTCAGTTCAGGATTTCAAGGGCTATTCAATTTTGAAATGGGCGCGGGCGGTGGCAATCGGTTCGACTTCAGTGCTTTGCCAGGCCGTAATCGCGACGTTGGCCACCCGGCGGCCCTGCCGGCAAACCTGGCATCTGGCCCAGGTGTCGCGAAACTGCCCGGCACGCAAGTAGTCGAGGGAGAAATCGATGATCTTCGGCACACCCGGCGAACCGGTGAAAATCAGCAGGTGCAGCGCCGCGGACAGCTCCATGAACCCGGCGATCACGCCACCATGAATCGCCGGCAATAAAGGGTTACCAATGTTGTCCTTGTTGGCCGGCAAGCGAAACAGCAGATCATCCCCTACCCGCGAACATTCGACGCCGATCAGTTTGGCGTAGGGGATCAAGTGCAGCAGCGAGGCATAGTCGCCCTGCTCATGTGCCAATTGCAGTTGTTCCTTGAAGGAATCGGTCATTTCGCACCTCCGGCGATAGCGCCGCCAAAGCCTTTGGTGCCCTTGATGGCTTTACCCATGCGCATGAAAGTGCCCACCACATGGGCGATGGGCTGCTCGGGGTCGTCCTGATAGGCGAAACCGCGAGCAAAGATCACATCCGTGGTCACCCGGTAGCACTGGGCAAAACCGTAGACATCCTTATGCGGCTCGGCGGCGTGCATGTAGTCGATGCGCAGGTCGAGGGTCGGACACACTTCGAACTCGGGCAGCACGCAGAGGGTGGCCATACCGCAGGCCGTGTCCATCAGCGAGGTCAGCGCCCCGCCATGAATCACGCCGGTTTGCGGGTTACCAACGATTTGAGGGCTGTACGGCAGGATAACCGTCAGTCCTTCGCTGCTGGCGCTGTGAACCCGCAGCCCCAGTACCTGGCAATGTCGCAGCGCCGATAGAAATCGTGTAGCACGCTCAAAAACGGGGTTTTCCGCCATTTTGATAAACTCTTCTTAGTGTCCGGGCGACACACCTGGTGTTTTAGTAAAAGTTCCCGTCGGAATAAACTTATATATCTGTATGAATTGAGGAACTTAACGCTATGCGCTGTGCTCGAAAGGCCAGTAGATATTTTCCATAAGGAGAAACACCCCATGCGTAAGACTTTAGCTATTGCCTTGATGTTGACCGCTTCCCTCGGTCTCGCTGCTTGCGATAAAAAATCCGAGGACAAAGCTCAAGAAGCCGAAAAACATGCCGAGCAAGCTCAGCAAGACATGAGCAAAGCTCAGGATAAAGTGAACGACGCAGCGAAAGAAAACGCCGAAGCCGCCAAAGCTCAGGCTGAATCGGATGCAGCGGCAGCAAAAGAAGCACCTAAAAACTAAAACAGTTTTTAGCGTGATAAAGAAAACCCGCCAAGTGCGGGTTTTCTTTTGCCTTTTTTTTGCCTGGCAGGCGTTACAGCAAAATTGTTCTAAAAGTCGGACTAATCATCAATAGCAACGAACACAATAGTCCAATACCCCACACCAGGCTGCGCTGCCAGGCCAGATCAACCCAATAGCACAACAAATAAATGATTCGGGTAATCACGAAGATGATTGCCAGCAAGTCGATCAGCCACCCCGCTGTCTGCGTGGTATGCGCCATCAGCACCCCCACCGCGAACAGAATGAACGCCTCAAAACAGTTCTGATGAGCGGCCAACGCACGGGCACCAAAGCCAGTCAGTTGCGCCTGTTGCTGACGCGGCAGATGGTTGTCATAACCACCCAGGTCATTCATCGCTTTGGCCACGGGAATCTTTGCTACAAAAATAAGCAAGGCACTGATTAACACACACCAGAACGGAATACTCATCAAACAGCCTCTTTAATCGCCTCGGGCAATGGCGCCTCTGTAGGTGTATAGACCATCACGTCAAGAACGTCGGAATGAAATTCCCGGCGATACAACACCAACACCACACCGGTACTCATCAACATGAACAACCATGGGCTGACGAACCAGGCCAGCATGGTCATGCCGAAGTAGTAGGAGCGCAGTCCGAAGTTGAACTGGTTGGCGGCCATGGAAATGACGCGGGCCGCCCGGGCAGCGAAGGCTTTGCGTTCTTGTTCGGATACGTGACGCTCTCCGACCATAGGCGCCGAGCCCACCAGAATGGCCGCAAAGTTGTACTGGCGCATGCACCAGCTGAACGTAAAGAACGCATAGACAAACACCAGCGCCAGACACAGCAACTTGATCTCCGACATCCCCTGGGATGCCTGCTGCACCATCGGGATATCCGCCAACAACGACACTGCCCTTTCGGAGGCTCCGAGCACCGTGAGAATGCCGGCCAGGATAATCAGTGTGCTGGAGGCGAAGAACGAGGCGTTGCGCTCCAGATTACCGATCACGCTGGCGTCAGCGATGCGGTTGTCGCGCAACAGCATGCGGCGCATCCAGTCTTCGCGATAAAGGTGCAGCACGCTGGCCAGGCACGCAGTGTCGCGGCCCTTCCACGTCGCATAACGGGTGTAGCCGCCCCAGCAGATGGCGAACCAGAGCGCGGCGAGGATGTGGATCATGTTGGCGTGGATGAACGACATGCAGGTCCTTGTGGTGTGTATTCGGAGTACTGAAACCTGTGGGAGCGAGCCTGCTCGCGATGGCGGTAGATCAGCCAACATATCTATTGAATGTAAAGCCGCCATCGCGAGCGGGCTCGCTCCCACATTAGATTTGGCAATGCTTCGACGTTAGCTCAAGGAAAAAGACACTGCACCCCCTCCAAAAAAAATGCCCCGTATCGATTGATACGGGGCATTTCCTTGTGTGTTCACGACCCGCTTGTGGCGGGCCATGAAGCGGCTTAAGCCAGTGCTTCTTCGCGCTTGCCCAGCAGGCGATCGCAAACCACCGCGACGACCAGGGTCATGACCGACGGCACCAGCCAGGCCAGGCCTTGCTCGCTCAGCGGCAGGTGGGACAACTGAGTCGGCATCCAGTCCGCCAGACCCGCGCCCTTGAGGGCGTCGATCAAACCGAAGATGAACGACACCAGCATCACCGGACCGACGATGCGGCCCTGCTCATGCCAGAAGTCCTTGCAGAAGCTCAGGGCGACCAAGGCGATGCACGGCGGGTAGATCGCGGTCAGCACCGGGATCGAGAACGCAATCAGCTTGGTCAGGCCCAGGTTGGACACAAACAGCGAGAACACCGCCAGGATGATGACCAACGTCTTGTAGGACAGCGGCAGCACACGGCTGAAGTATTCGGCGCAGGCGCAGGTCAGACCTACCGCCGTCACCAGGCAGGCCAGGGAGATCAGCACCGCCAGAAAACCGCTGCCCAAAGAGCCGAAGGTGTGTTGCACGTAAGCGTGCAACACCGCTGCGCCGTTGGTAGCACCCGCGGCCACTTCATGGCTGCCCGAACCGAGACGGAACAAGCTGACATAAACCAGCGCCAGGCCCACACCGGCAATCAGCCCGGCGATGATCGCGTAACGGGTGATCAACACCGGCGACTCGACGCCACGGGAACGGATTGCATTGACGATGACAATGCCAAACACCAGCGCACCCAAGGTATCCATGGTCAGGTAACCATTGATGAAGCCTTGGGAAAAAGGTGCCGCCACGTATTCCGGGGTGGCCACGCCGACATCACCGGCCGGCAATGCAAACGCGGCGATGCCGAGCGCGGCCAGGGCGATGATCTTCAGCGGTGCGAGGAAACGTCCTACGGTATCCAGCAGCCGGCCCGGATAGAGCGAGATGAAAAAAACCAGCAGGAAGTACACCGAGCTGTAGAGGAACAACGCCAACGGGCTCTCGCCAGTCAACGGCGCCAAGCCGACTTCGAATGACACGGTGGCGGTGCGCGGTGTCGCGAACAGCGGGCCGACAGCGAGGTAGCACGCGGCCGCCAGCAGGCCACCGGCGACTTTCCCGATCGGGCTGCTCAAGGCATCCATGGCGCCACCGACCTTGGCCAGGGCAACAACGGTGATCACCGGCAAACCGACCGCGGTGATCAGAAAGCCCAGCGCCGCCATCCAGACATGTGGACCGGATTGCAGACCGACGATAGGCGGGAAGATGATGTTGCCAGCCCCGACAAACAGGGCAAACGTCATAAAACCAAGTGCCAGGATGTCCTGGCCTTTCAACACTTTCATTAAGGAAATACCACACTACTGAATCGGAATTTAGAGAGGGATTTCCCTGAGGGGTGAGGGAAATGCTGTCGGTCCGTATAGGACTGACCCGTTTAGCGCGTAGCAACCTTGTGGGCCGCGGACGCAAAAATGGCTGCTAGCCTAACGAATTTGCCCAACAAACGCACTGTTAGGGTGCGATCTATCCGATACGCGACATTTCCGTGTCGCGTTTACATATCTAATTTACTTACAAAGAACCCTGTGGCGAGGGGATTTATCCCCGTTCGACTGCACAGCAGTCGTAAAACCATCGCATGCGGTGCATCTGATACACCTCGGATGCAGATTTTAGAATCGCTTCGCGACCCAACGGGGATAAATCCCCTCGCCACAAAAGCCCGGTACAAACCCCGGAAACGACAAAGGCCACCCGAAGGTGGCCTTTGTTTGGTGAAGCGTCAGATAAGCGCGAGGCTTACTTGATTGCCCAACCAGTCAGCTCGGACAATGCCTTGCCGATGTCTGCCAGCGAACGCACGGTTTTAACGCCTGCGTCTTCCAGGGCAGCAAACTTCTCGTCTGCAGTGCCTTTGCCGCCAGAGATGATTGCGCCAGCATGGCCCATGCGCTTGCCCGCAGGGGCAGTCACACCAGCGATGTAGGAAACAACCGGCTTGGTCACGTGTGCCTTGATGTAGGCAGCCGCTTCTTCTTCAGCCGAACCGCCGATCTCACCGATCATCACGATCGCTTCGGTCTTCGGGTCTTCCTGGAACAGCTTCAGGATGTCGATGAAGTTCGAGCCCGGGATCGGGTCACCACCGATGCCGACGCAAGTCGACTGACCGAAACCGGCGTCAGTAGTTTGCTTCACAGCTTCGTAGGTCAGGGTGCCGGAACGGGAAACGATACCGACCTTGCCTGGCAAGTGAATGTGACCTGGCATGATGCCGATCTTGCATTCGCCTGGAGTGATCACGCCTGGGCAGTTAGGACCGATCAGGACTACGCCCAGCTCGTCGCACTTGACCTTGGCATCCAGCATATCCAGGGTAGGAATGCCTTCAGTGATGCAAACGATCAGCTTGATGCCGCCGAAGGCTGCTTCCAGGATGGAGTCCTTGCAGAAAGGAGCTGGAACGTAGATCACGCTGGCGGTGGCGCCAGTGGCAGCTACAGCATCTTTCACGGTGTTGAACACTGGCAGACCCAGGTGCTCGGTGCCGCCTTTTCCTGGAGTTACGCCACCGACCATCTTGGTGCCGTATTCGATGGCTTGCTGGGTGTGGAAACTACCTTGCGAACCGGTAATACCCTGGCAGATAACTTTGGTGTCTTTATTGATCAGGACGCTCATTATTTGCCCTCCGCAGCTTTGACAACTTGTTGAGCAGCGTCGGTCAGGCTGGTAGCAGCGATGATGTTCAAACCGCTTTCTGCCAGTACTTTAGCGCCCAGCTCAGCGTTGTTGCCTTCAAGGCGAACAACAACCGGGATTTTCACGCCGACTTCTTTCACAGCGCCGATGATGCCTTCGGCAATCATGTCGCAACGAACGATGCCGCCGAAGATGTTGACCAATACTGCAGCGACGTTAGTGTCGGACAGGATGATCTTGAACGCTTCGGTAACGCGTTCTTTGGTAGCACCGCCGCCCACGTCGAGGAAGTTGGCTGGTTTGCCGCCATGCAGGTTGACGATGTCCATGGTACCCATGGCCAGGCCAGCACCGTTGACCATGCAACCGATGTTGCCTTCCAGTGCTACGTAGTTCAGTTCGAACTTGGCAGCGTGCGCTTCGCGCGGATCGTCTTGCGACGGATCGTGGAAAGTCTTCAGCTTAGGCTGACGGTACATGGCGTTGGCGTCGATGTTGATCTTGGCGTCGAGGCAATGCAGATCGCCGTCAGCCTTGATCACCAGCGGGTTCACTTCCAGCAGAGCCAGGTCGTGATCCTTGAACAGCTTGGCCAGACCTACGAAGATCTTGGCGAACTGAGCAACTTGCTTGCCTTCCAGACCCAGCTGGAATGCCAGCTCGCGACCCTGGAATGGCTGAGCGCCAACCAGTGGATCGATAGTGGCCTTGAGGATTTTCTCAGGGGTGTCGTGAGCGATTTTCTCGATGTCCACGCCACCTTCGGTGGAAGCCATGAACACGATGCGACGGCTCGAACGGTCAACGACAGCGCCCAGGTACAGCTCTTTAGCGATATCAGTGCACGATTCAACCAGGATCTTGGTGACTGGCTGACCATTGGCATCAGTCTGGTAAGTCACCAGACGCTTGCCCAACCACTGCTGAGCGAATGCTTTGGCGTCTTCTTTGCTGCGAACCAGCTTAACGCCGCCCGCTTTACCGCGACCACCTGCGTGAACCTGGGCTTTGACAACCCATTCGGTCCCGCCGATCTTGTCGCACGCTTCTGCTGCTGCTTCCGGGGTGTCTACGGCGAAACCCTGGGATACTGGCAGGCCGTATTCAGCGAACAGCTGCTTACCCTGATACTCGTGAAGATTCATGCTTATTACCGTCTTCGTTAGGTACTGCGCATTCGGTGCTGCACTTGTTCAAGTGCCGCACCACCTGTGACTGCTGCTTGCGTAGGTGTTCCGGACAACCGGTGAGACTACGCAAGGCTGCGTCCGGCGGACATTCCGCGGTGAGTCTTGCACGCAAGGCTCACGACGGGCCTTCCGCCGTGGTTTCTTATTGTCTTGTCTTAACGCTTCTTGCGGTTGGCGATGTGGATGGCGCCGCCATTCACAGCCAGAGCTGCTTCGTGCAAGGCTTCGGACAGGGTCGGATGGGAGAAAACCATCATGCCCAGGTCTTCCGCGCTGGTGCCGAATTCCATACCGATCGCGCCCTGCTGAACCAGTTCTGCAGCGCTCGGGCCAATCACGTGGACGCCCAATACGCGGTCAGTCTTGGCATCGGCAATGACTTTCACGAAACCGCCGGTGTCGTTGGCTGCCATGGCACGGCCACTGGCTGCGAACGGGAAGGTGCCAACGTTAACTTCAACGCCTTCAGCCTTCAAGGCCTGCTCGGTTTTGCCGACCCACGCGATTTCCGGGTGAGTATAAATAACCGACGGGATCAAATCATAGTTCATCTGGGCTTTGTGGCCCTTGATGCGCTCGACGACCATGATGCCCTCTTCCGAGGCCTTGTGTGCCAGCATCATGCCGCGAACCACGTCGCCGATCGCGTAAACGCCCGGTACGGTGGTGGCGCAGTGATCGTCAACGTGCACGAAACCGCGCTCGTCCAGGGTCACGCCGCAATCAGCGGACAGCAGATCAGTGGTCACCGGACGGCGACCAACGGCTACGATCAGCTTGTCGAAAGTGATGTTCTGTTCGCCGTTGGCATCGGTGTAGTTCACGACTACTTCGTCGCCGTTCACTTTGGAACCGGTAACGCGAGCACCCAGCTTGATGTCCAGACCCTGTTTGGTCAGGGTTTTCAGCGCTTCCTTGGAAACAGCAGCGTCAGCGGCCATCAGGAAGGTGTCCAGCGCTTCAAGAACGGTGACTTCTGCGCCCAGACGGGACCAGACCGAACCCAGTTCCAGACCGATCACGCCAGCGCCGATCACGCCCAGACGTTTTGGAACCGATTGGAATTCCAGCGCGCCAGTCGAATCGACGATCACATTCTGGTCGACCGGAGCCGGCGGAATGTCGATCGGACGCGAACCTGGAGCCAGAATCACGTTCTCGGCTTCAATGATTTCTACCGAACCGTCTGGCTTGGTGACTTCGACTTTCTTGCCGGCCAGCAGTTTTCCGTGGCCCTGGATCGAGGTCACGCCGTTGGCTTTGAACAGGGTGGCAACACCCGACGTCAGGCCTTTGACGATGTTGGCTTTACGGCCGACCATTGCTGGCACGTCCATGGTCACGCCAGCGTGGTTGATACCGTGGATCGCGAAGCCGTCCTGGGCTTCGTGGAATTTCCAGGAGCTGTCCAGCAGCGCCTTGGATGGAATGCAACCGACGTTCAGGCAAGTACCGCCGAGGGCCAGTTTGCCTTCCTTGTCGGTGTATTTCTCGATGCAGGCAGTGGAGAGGCCCAGTTGCGCTGCTTTAATGGCAGCCACGTAGCCGCCAGGGCCCGCGCCAATCACTACCAGGTCGAATTTCTGAGTCATGTGTCATTCCTTCTCGAATCAAACCGGACAGTCCCTTTTGGGGACTGTCGTGGGACGAAGCTGGTCATTACAGGAGGACCGTCCATCACTGGACGGCCCGTGCAACGAAATCAGATATCCAGCAGCAAACGAGCCGGGTCTTCCAGCAGGTTCTTGATGGTAACCAGGAAGGTCACAGCTTCTTTGCCATCGATCAGACGGTGATCGTAGGACAGAGCCAGGTACATCATCGGACGGATAACAACCTGACCGTTGATCGCCATAGGACGCTGCAGAATGTTGTGCATGCCCAGGATGGCCGCTTGCGGCGGGTTGACGATCGGAGTCGACATCATCGAACCGAAAGTACCACCGTTGGTGATAGTGAACGTACCGCCGGTCATCTCGTCCATCGACAGTTTGCCGTCACGAGCCTTCTTGCCGAAGGTGGCGATGCCGCCTTCGATTTCAGCCAGGCTCATCAGTTCGGCGTTACGCAGAACCGGAACAACCAGGCCGCGGTCGCTGGAAACAGCAACACCGACGTCAGCGTAGCCGTGGTAAACGATGTCAGCACCGTCGATCGACGCGTTGACAGCCGGGAAGCGTTTCAGCGCTTCGGTGGCCGCCTTGACGAAGAACGACATGAAACCCAGGCGCACGCCGTTGTGGGACTTCTCAAACAGGTCCTTGTACTTCGAACGCAGGGCCATGACTTCAGTCATGTCGACTTCGTTGAAAGTGGTCAGCATCGCCATGTTCGATTGAGCTTCAACCAGACGCTTGGCGACAGTGGCCCGTACGCGGGTCATCGGTACGCGCTTCTCGATGCGATCGCCGGCAGCGAACACTGGAGCAGCAGCGGCAGGCGCAGCAGCCTTGGCAGGCGCGGCAGCCGGAGCGGCTTTCTTGGCAGCTACTGCGGCAACAACGTCTTCCTTGGTGACACGACCGCCTTTGCCGGTGCCGGCAACGGAAGCGATGTTGATGCTGTTTTCTTCAGCCAGCTTGCGAGCAGCCGGTGCAGCAACAGGATCATCTTCGCCTTCAGCGGCTGGAGCAGCAGCTTGTGCAGCGGCAGGAGCAGCGGCAGCAGCTGGAGCGGCAGCAGCGCCGCCCGCTTCGATGGAGCCCAGGACTTCGTCGGACAGAACGGTGTCGCCTTCGTTCTTGACGATAGCGCCCAGCACGCCATCAGCGGTAGCCAACACTTCCAATACGACTTTGTCAGTTTCGATGTCGACGATCAGGTCATCGCGCTTGACGGCGTCGCCCGGCTGTTTGTGCCAGGTGGCAACGGTGCCATCGGCAACCGATTCCGGGAAAGTGGGGGCTTTGATTTCGATAGCCATTATCTGTGGGTCCTTAAATTCGGTTTCAGGTGCGCGAAGGCGTTAAACAGTAAAGGCGTCTTGCAGCAGTTTTTCCTGCTGCTCAGCGTGCATCGATGCATAACCACAAGCAGGTGCAGCAGAAGCATCACGACCGGCGTACTCGAGGAAGAGTGCTTTGTTGTGATTGCCAACGATGCGGCGCATGTGGTGTTGGCTGCAGTACCAGGCACCCTGGTTCATCGGCTCTTCCTGACACCAAACGATATGTTTGAGGTTGGTGTACGGAGCCAGGACTTCGTTCAAGTCGTCCTCAGGGAATGGGTAAAGCTGCTCGATACGCACGATGGCGATGTCATCACGACCTTCGGCACGGCGTTTTTCCAGCAGGTCGTAGTAGACCTTGCCGCTACACAGAACAACGCGCTCGACCTTTTTCGGGTCCAGGGTATCGATTTCCGGGATAACGGTCTGGAACGAACCTTCAGCCAGATCTTCCAGGGTCGAGATCGCCAGTTTATGACGCAGCAGCGACTTCGGCGTCAGGACGATCAATGGCTTGCGCAGCGGGCGAATCACCTGACGACGCAGCAAGTGGTAGATCTGGGCCGGCGTAGTCGGTACTGCTACCTGAATGTTGTGCTCGGCGCACAGCTGCAGGTAACGCTCCAGACGAGCCGAAGAGTGCTCCGGACCCTGACCTTCATAACCGTGCGGCAGCAGCATGGTCAGACCGCAGAGGCGGCCCCACTTGTGCTCGCCACTGGTGATGAACTGGTCGATAACCACTTGGGCACCGTTGGCGAAGTCGCCGAACTGGGCTTCCCAGATCACCAGCGCCTCAGGCGTGGTGGTCGAGTAACCGTATTCGAACGCCAGCACGGCTTCTTCGGACAGGAACGAATCGTACAGGTCGAAACGTGGCTGGCCTTTGTACAGGTTTTGCAGCGGGATGTAGGTGCCCGCGTCTTTCTGGTTGTGCAAGACAGCGTGACGGTGCGAGAACGTACCGCGACCGATGTCCTGACCCGTCATGCGAATCGGGTGACCTTCGAACGCCAGGGTCGCATACGCCATGGTTTCGGCGTAACCCCAGTTGATCGGCAGGCCACCGGCTTGCATCTTCTGACGGTCTTCGTAGATTTTCGAGACTTGGCGCTGAACCACGAAGCCTTCCGGAATTTCCAGCAGCTTGGCGGACAGTTCCTGCAAGGTTTTCAGATCGAAGCGAGTGTCGTGACGTGCGGTCCAGGCGTGGCCCAGATACGGACGCCAGTCCACGAACAACTCTTTGTTCGGCTCTTTGACCAGGCTTTTTACAACATGCAGACCGTTGTCCAGCGCATTGCGATATTCATCGACTTTCGCCTGAACACGCTCTGCGTCCAGCACACCGCCCTGGGTCAGACGATCGGCATACAGCTCACGGGTGGTGCGCTGCTTGGTGATCTGCTGATACATGATTGGCTGTGTGCCGCTTGGCTCGTCGGCCTCGTTGTGGCCACGACGACGGTAGCAGACCAGATCGATCACCACGTCACGCTTGAACTGCATGCGGTAGTCGATGGCCAGCTGGGTCACGAACAATACGGCTTCCGGATCATCACCATTCACATGGAGGATCGGCGCCTGGATCATCTTCGCAACGTCGGTCGCGTACTCGGTGGAGCGCGAGTCCAGCGGGTTGCTGATGGTGAAACCGACCTGGTTGTTGATCACGATGTGCACGGTGCCGCCGGTCTTGAAACCGCGGGTCTGCGACATCTGGAAGGTTTCCATCACCACGCCTTGACCGGCAAATGCCGCGTCACCGTGGATGGAGATCGGCAGGACCTTCTCGCCGGTAGGGTCGTTACGACGATCCTGACGGGCGCGAACCGAACCCTCGACCACTGGAGAAACGATTTCCAGGTGGGACGGGTTGAATGCCATCGCCAGGTGAACTTCACCGCCGGTGGTCATCACGTTGGAGGAGAAGCCCTGGTGATACTTCACGTCACCGGAACCCAGCTCGACCTTCTTCTTGCCTTCGAACTCGTCGAACAGCTCGCGCGGGTTCTTGCCGAAGGTGTTGACCAGCACGTTCAGACGACCACGGTGGGCCATGCCGATAACGATTTCCTTGGTGCCGTAGGAACCGGAACGCTGGATCAGCTCGTCGAGCATCGGGATCAGGCTCTCGCCGCCTTCCAGACCGAAACGCTTGGTACCCGGATATTTGGTACCCAGGTATTTTTCCAGGCCTTCGCCGGCGGTGACGCGCTCAAGCAGGTGGCTCTTGATGTCGGCGGAGTACGTCGGACGGCCACGCACGCTTTCCAGACGCTGCTGGAACCACTGGCGCTGCTCGGAATCGGTGATGTGCGTAAATTCAGCGCCGATGGTGCGGCAATATGTCTGCTGCAACGCTTCGTGAATTTCGCGTAGGCTCGCCTCCTCTTTGCCGATGAACAGGTCGCCGGCACGGAAGGTCGTATCAAGATCGGCATTGGTCAAGCCGTAATGATTGATCGACAGGTCTGCAGGTGCAGGACGCTGCCACAGCCCCAGCGGGTCAAGCTGGGCTGCCTGGTGGCCACGCATACGGTAGGCCTGGATCAATCGCAGCACTTCAACTTGCTTCTTCTCGTGCTCACTGCTCACGCTACCGGCGGAAACCGGTTGGGCGCGGCGCTGGTTCTTTGCCAGCAAGACGAAATGATCGCGAATTGTGGAGTGCGAAACATCGGTGGCAGGGTTGCCGTCAGCAGGCAACTTCTGGAAGTAGGTGCGCCACTCTTCTGGCACAGCGTTAGGGTCGTGCAGGTAGAGCTCGTAGAGCTCTTCCACATAGGCAGCGTTACTACCGGATAGGTAGGCGCTGTTCCACATGCGCTGCATCACGCTTTCTTGCATGCTTGGTCACCCTCGGTTAGGGGAACACCACCGGCGTCGACACCGAGCACACTTGCAGAAGTCCGAATGCAGCGACTAAAACAAGCCACTTAGGATCACGCTGATAGTCCGGGTACCAGCCCGGATGCCCCTGCTTGTCTCATTTCTTCAAAATAAGAGCCGCAGCCTTATAAGCTGCTGCTCAGGTTAAGACTACGGCGCCGGTTGAAGCCTGCGCCGTAGCATCTACGGGTACAGCGGTCTTGCGGGTACTACAGCTGAATCACACGCCGCTTTGCAGAAGCATGTTACGAATGTGACCGATGGCCTTAGTCGGGTTCAGGCCTTTCGGGCAAACGTTGACGCAGTTCATGATCCCGCGGCAGCGGAATACGCTGAACGGGTCATCCAGCGAAGCCAGACGCTCGGCAGTCTTGGTGTCGCGGCTGTCTGCCAGGAAGCGATACGCTTGCAGCAACGCAGCTGGACCCAGGAACTTGTCCGGGTTCCACCAGAAGGACGGGCAAGAGGTCGAGCAGCAAGCGCACAGGATGCACTCGTACAGACCGTCGAGCTTTTCACGCTCTTCAGGGGTCTGCAGACGTTCGATGGCCGGAGCCGGCGTGTCGTTCTGCAGGTATGGCTTAACCTTTTCGTATTGCTTGTAGAAGATGCTCATATCGACGACCAGGTCACGGATAACCGGCAAACCTGGCAGAGGACGAACGATCAGCTTGTTACCTTTTACGACAGCAGACAGCGGCGTGACGCAGGCCAGACCGTTTTTGCCGTTGATGTTCATGCCGTCGGAACCGCAAACACCTTCACGGCAAGAGCGACGATAGGAGAAACCTTCGTCCTGCTCTTTGATCAGGGCCAGCACATCCAGCACCATCAGGTCTTTACCACCGGTATCGACCGAAAATTCCTGCATGAACGGCGTAGCGTCCTGATCAGGGTTGTAGCGATAAACACTGACTTGCAACATGGCGGCCACCCTTAATAAGTCCGAATCTTAGGTTCAAAAGTCGGAACAGTCTTCGGCGAGAAGTTCACAGCACGCTTGGTTACGCGCTTGTCACCCGGGAAGTACAGGGTGTGGCACAGCCAGTTTTCGTCGTCGCGATCTTCGTAGTCTTCACGGGCGTGAGCGCCGCGGGACTCTTTGCGGATCTCAGCGGCGATGGCGGTAGCTTCGGCCACTTCCAGCAGGTTCTGCAATTCCAGCGCTTCGATACGAGCGGTGTTGAACGCCTGGCTCTTGTCGTTGATCTTGACGTTGGCGATACGGCCACGCAGATCAGCCAGTTGAGCAATACCCTTCTGCATGTATTCGCCGGTACGGAACACACCGAAGTAGTTCTGCATGCAGCTTTGCAGTTCTTTACGCAGGGTGGCGACGTCTTCGCCTTCGGTACGCGAGTTCAGAGCGGACAGACGGGCCAGGGCCGTTTCAATGTTGGCGTCGGTGGCGTCGTCGTATTCGATGCCTTCAGTCAGCGCTTTTTCCAGGTGCAGACCAGCCGCACGGCCGAACACAACCAGGTCGAGCAACGAGTTGCCGCCCAGACGGTTGGCACCGTGAACCGATACGCACGCCACTTCACCCACTGCGAACAGGCCAGGGATGATGGTGTCGACGCCGTCGGCATCCTGGGTGATCGCCTGGCCATGAATGTTGGTCGGAACGCCGCCCATCATATAGTGGCAAGTCGGAACGACCGGAACCGGAGCAACCACCGGGTCAACGTGAGCAAACGTCTTGGACAGTTCGCAGATGCCTGGCAGACGGCTGTGCAGTACTTCCTCGCCCAGGTGATCGAGCTTGAGCAGTACGTGGTCGCCATCCGGACCGCAACCGTTACCGGCGATGATTTCCTTAACCATCGAGCGGGCAACAACGTCACGACCGGCAAGGTCTTTGGCGTTCGGAGCGTAGCGCTCCATGAAACGCTCGCCGTGCTTGTTGATGAGGTAACCACCTTCACCACGGCAGCCTTCAGTAACCAGTACACCAGCGCCGGCGATGCCGGTCGGGTGGAACTGCCACATTTCGATGTCTTGCACCGGCACGCCAGCACGCAGAGCCATGCCGACGCCGTCACCGGTGTTGATCAAGGCGTTGGTGGTGGACGAGTAGATACGACCGGCACCGCCAGTGGCCAGAACGGTGGCCTTGGCGCGAATGTAGCTGGTTTCACCGGTTTCGATGCAGATGGCGATCACACCGACGAATGCGCCGTCCTGGTTTTTCACCAGATCAACAGCGTAGTACTCGTTCAGGAACGTGGTGCCGGCTTTCAGGTTGCCCTGATAAAGCGTGTGCAGCAGCGCGTGACCGGTACGGTCGGAGGCAGCGCAGGTACGGGCAGCCTGGCCACCCTTACCGTAATCCTTCGACTGACCGCCGAATGGACGCTGGTAGATACGACCTTGTTCGGTACGCGAGAACGGCAGACCCATGTGGTCCAGCTCGAACACCGCAGCCGGGCCTTCCTGACACATGTATTCGATAGCGTCCTGGTCACCGATATAGTCGGAACCCTTGACGGTATCGTACATGTGCCAGCGCCAGTCATCGTTCGGATCAGCCGAAGCGATCGCGCAGGTAATGCCGCCCTGAGCGGACACAGTGTGCGAACGGGTAGGGAAAACCTTGGTGATTACGGCAGTCTTGTGACCGCCCTGTGCCAGTTGCAGCGCTGCGCGCATGCCGGCACCGCCACCACCAATAATGATGGCGTCGAAAGAAATCGTTGGAATGTTAGCCATGAATCAGATACCCCAGAGAATCTGCACACCCCAGACGAAGTAAGCGAACATCGCAACGCCGCATACTGCCTGGAAAAGGAAACGTACTGCAGTCGCGGACTTTCCCAGCGCCATTGGCGTCAGGTAGTCGGTCGCGATGGTCCACATGCCGACCCAGGCGTGAGCGCCCAGGGCCACAAGGGCCAGCAGACTGAAGATACGCATCCCGTTGTGGGCGAACAGGCCATGCCATTGGTCATAGCCAATGCCCGGATTCGCTACAAGGTATCCGATCAGGAAGATGAAATAAGCCGCGAGAACGACCGCAGACACACGTTGCGCCATCCAGTCATAAAGACCGGAACGCGAAAGGTTCGTAACGCTGGTTACCATATCCAAACTCCTGCCAGAACGATCAGCACCACGGAAACGGCGATGATAATTTTCGAGCCCAGGCGGCCGCCTTCCAGCGTCTCACCGATGCCCATGTCCATGATCAAGTGGCGCACACCGGCTACCAGGTGATACAGAAGAGCGGACAGGAGGCCCCATGCTACGAACTTGGCCAGCGGGCTGGTCAAGCATGCCTTCACCTCGGCAAAACCTTCCTCGGAATCCAGAGACTTGCCCAATGCATAAAGCATGAAGCCAAGGCCCAGAAAGAGAATGATGCCGGAAACACGGTGAAGAAACGACGTAACGCCGGTGATGGGGAGTTTGATGGTCCTTAGGTCTAGGTTTACAGGTCGTTGGCTTTTCACGGCTTTTTTTTCACACTGAAGAGCCCCTAACAATCAGGGCAAAGTTGTTGGGGAGTGCACTGGTCAGGTAACCACCACCCAGGGATGCGACCCCCAATAAAGCAGGCCCAAAAGCCCCTGGCGGTCGGTGGCCGAGTATAGACAGTTAGGCTACTAATGACAACGCGTTCACCTTCCCCTAATAGCGCATTGCACAAGTCGGATAAAAGGCGTAAATGGCAGGCAATTTCGAGGAAAAAGTCCGGTTAAAGCCTTCTGGAGCAAGACTTTAGGCAAATTGACATTCGAATTTATCTCACTATAGTGGTGCGGGCCCTGCGTGGGGGGTCTGTCTGATGATTTCAAGCATAAATAGGAGGCCACATGGCTGACAAAAAAGCGCAGTTGATCATCGAGGGCGCAGCCCCCGTCGAGCTGCCCATTTTAACCGGCACCGTTGGTCCCGATGTTATCGATGTTCGGGGCCTGACGGCCACGGGCCGTTTCACCTTTGACCCTGGTTTCATGTCGACAGCTTCCTGCGAGTCGAAGATCACCTATATCGACGGCGACAACGGCATCCTGCTGCACCGCGGCTACCCGATCGAACAGCTGGCTGAAAAGTCGGACTACCTGGAAACCTGCTATCTGCTGCTCAACGGCGAATTGCCGACTGCAGAACAGAAGGCCCAGTTCGTCAGCACCGTAAAGAACCACACCATGGTTCACGAGCAGCTGAAGACGTTCTTCAACGGTTTCCGTCGCGACGCCCACCCAATGGCCGTCATGTGCGGTGTAGTCGGCGCCCTCTCGGCCTTCTACCACGACTCCCTGGACATCAATAACCCGCAGCATCGCGAAATCTCCGCGATCCGCCTGGTTGCCAAGATGCCGACCCTGGCAGCGATGGTTTACAAGTACTCGATGGGGCAACCCATGATGTACCCGCGCAACGACCTGACGTACGCGGAAAACTTCCTGCACATGATGTTCAACACCCCGTGCGAGATCAAACCGATCAGCCCGGTACTCGCCAACGCCATGGACAAGATCTTCATCCTCCATGCCGACCACGAGCAGAACGCATCGACTTCCACCGTACGCCTGGCCGGCTCTTCGGGTGCCAACCCGTTCGCCTGTATCGCCGCCGGTATCGCTGCACTGTGGGGCCCTGCCCACGGCGGCGCGAACGAAGCCGTTCTGACCATGCTCGATGAAATTGGCGATGTGTCGAACATCGACAAGTACATCGCCAAGGCCAAGGACAAGAACGATCCGTTCAAACTGATGGGCTTCGGTCACCGGGTTTACAAAAACCGCGACCCACGCGCAACAGTGATGAAGCAGACCTGCGACGAAGTACTGAAAGAACTGGGCATCACCAACGATCCGCAACTCGAACTGGCCATGCGCCTGGAAGAGATCGCCCTGACCGACCCGTACTTCATCGAACGCTCGCTGTACCCGAACGTCGACTTCTACTCGGGGATCATCCTCAAGGCGATCGGCATTCCAACCAGCATGTTCACCGTGATCTTCGCTTTGGCGCGGACTGTCGGCTGGATCTCCCACTGGAAAGAAATGCTCTCCAGCCCGTACAAGATTGGCCGCCCGCGCCAGCTGTACACCGGCTACGAGTCGCGTGACATCACCAAGCTGGAAGACCGCAAATAAGACCTGTCTTGCGATAACGTCTTAAAGTTGCACCGGGAACGGCCTCTATTTATATAGAGGCCGTTTTTGTTTGTGCGATGAACCTTATCGTTCCTACGCTCCGCGTGAGAATGCCGCCGGGAACGCTCCGCGTCCCGCCTTCCGGTGAGTTGAGTCCTACATATTGGTGACGCGGAGCGTCACGGGATGCATTCCCACGCGGAGCGTGGGAACGATCAGTGAGTGAGCGGTGGGGGCTGTTATCTTGCTTTGGCTTTGGCTTTGGCTTTGGCTTTGGCTTTGGCTTTGGCTTTTGATCTGCCCCGTCGGGAGGCCGAGTGGAGGTTCTGCGCAGTGGGCAGCTCGGCATGGATGCCGGGCTAGCCGCCCCCGGCCATGGATGGCCGATGGCGGCGGGCCCACGGAGCAGGACCGGAGCGAGGGCACCCTGAGCCTAGGCGAAGGGCCGTACGTCAGGGGCCAAGCGTTTTGGTTACTTTCCGCCGGGCCGCGCAGGCTCTTCCAAAGTGACCCGCTGTAAGAGCGGAACCATAGGTGGCCGTTACCGAAGAAACGGATATGTATGCAGTCAACAAGGGCCGATAACCGCAAAAAAAAAATGCCCCGATCTCTCGACCGGGGCATTTCTGTTTAACGCAGCTTACATGGAGAAGCTCGAAGCCTTAGTGCGAAACCGCCCCACTCGCGCCCAAGCCCGTCTGCGAACGAACGAACTGAGGGAAGAACAGCGCCCGCTCATTAACGCCGGCCGTCGACTTGTCAGTGATCGAGAAGAACCAGATCCCGACAAACGCAATGGCCATGGAGAACAGCGCCGGGTACTCATACGGGAAGATAGCCTTCTCGTGATGCAGGATCTGCACCCAAATGGTTGGCCCAAGGACCATCAAACCAACGGCACTGATCAGCCCCAACCAGCCACCGATCATCGCACCACGTGTGGTCAGCTTCTTCCAGTACATCGAAAGCAGCAGCACCGGGAAGTTACAGCTCGCCGCGATGGAGAACGCCAGGCCCACCATGAACGCGATGTTCTGGCTTTCGAACAGAATGCCCAAGCCGATTGCCAACACACCCAGGCAGACGGTGGTGATTTTCGAAACGCGAATCTCGTCCTTGTCGTTGGCCTTGCCCTTCTTGATCACGCTGGCGTAAAGGTCGTGAGACACCGCCGTAGCGCCGGCGAGCGTCAAACCAGCCACTACAGCCAGGATGGTTGCGAACGCTACAGCCGAGATGAAGCCCAGGAAGATACTGCCACCCACCGCATTGGACAGGTGCACCGCCGCCATGTTGTTGCCGCCCAACAGCGCGCCAGCAGCATCTTTAAAGGCAGGGTTGGTGCTGACCAGCAAGATCGCGCCGAAGCCGATGATGAAGGTCAGAATGTAGAAGTAGCCGATGAAGCCGGTTGCATACAGCACGCTCTTGCGAGCTTCTTTCGCGTCACTCACGGTGAAGAAGCGCATCAGAATGTGCGGCAGGCCAGCGGTACCGAACATCAGCGCCAGACCAAGGGAGAATGCCGAGACCGGATCTTTCACCAGGCCGCCCGGGCTCATGATGGCTTCACCTTTAGGGTGAACCTTGATCGCCTCGGAAAACAGCAAGCTGAAGTCGAAGTTGACGTGTTTCATGACCATCAGCGCCATGAACGAAGCACCGGAGAGCAGCAACACGGCCTTGATGATCTGCACCCAGGTGGTCGCCAGCATGCCGCCGAACAACACATACATGCACATCAGGATACCGACCAGGATCACGGCAACGTAGTAGTCGAGACCGAACAGCAGCTGGATCAGCTTGCCGGCACCAACCATTTGCGCGATCAGGTAGAACGCCACCACCACCAGCGAACCGCAAGCGGACAGCGTGCGGATCTGGGTCTGCCCAAGGCGGTAGGACGCTACGTCGGCAAAGGTGTATTTACCCAGGTTACGCAGGCGCTCGGCGATCAGGAACAGAATGATCGGCCAGCCCACCAGGAACCCGATCGAGTAGATCAGGCCGTCGTAACCGGAAGTGAACACCAGGGCGGAAATACCCAGGAAGGATGCCGCCGACATGTAGTCACCGGCAATCGCCAGACCATTCTGGAAGCCGGTGATCTTGCCACCCGCCGCATAGTAGTCAGCCGCCGAATTGTTGCGCTTGGAAGCCCAGTAGGTGATGCACAGGGTCAGGCCAACGAACGCGACGAACATCAGGATCGCGGAAACGTTGAGCGGTTGTTTGTGCACTTCGCCGGTCAGGGCTTCACCTGCCCAGGCGCCAGGTGCAAAGGCTGCGATGCTCAATAGAGCCATTAGACGCCGGATCATTGCTGAGCCTCCTTGAGAATCGCATTGTTCAGGTCATCAAATTCGCCATTGGCGCGTCGTACGTAGATTGCAGTCAGGATAAAGGCCGAGAGAATCAGCCCGACACCAATCGGTATTCCCCAGGTAATCGAAGACTCGGGGCTGATTTTTGCTCCCAGAATATGCGGCCCGTAAGCAATCAAAAGGATGAATCCGGAGTAAAGCCCAAGCATGATCGCCGAAAGAATCCAGGCGAACCTTTCTCGCTTACTAACCAGCTCCTTGAAGCGCGGGCTGTTTTGAATCGAGAGGTAAATGCTGTCGTTCATTGTTTTTATCCTCGCAGCACAGATGAAGTTGGAACGTTATCCACTCTATGCGGCTACGGAACTGGTTCCAGACGACCTTAGTATTAGAACGACATGACGGTTATGCCATTCTCCAGTCTGCATCAAACACTGTGGGAGCGAGCCTGCTCGCGATAGCGGTGTGTCAGTCAACTTCAATATCGACTGATACACCGCTATCGCGAGCAGGCTCGCTCCCACAAAGGAAAGCAAAAGGCCGCTTGGCTGTTATGCCAAGCGGCCTTGAGAAGTGCTGACCAGACGCGTCAGCTCAAATCATTTAGTCCAATCTGCAACGCGTTCCGGGTGCTTGGCGACCCAATCCTTGGCGGCGGCTTCAGGTTTGGCACCATCCTGAATGGCCAACATGACTTCGCCGATTTCGTCTTTCGACGCCCACTGGAAGTTCTTCAGGAACTTGGCAACTTCCGGAGCCTTGGTTGCCAGTTCTTTGCTGCCGATGTTGTTTACAGTTTCTGCCGCGCCATAAACGCCTTTCGGGTCGTCCAGGAAGCGCAGTTTCCACTTGGCGAACATCCAGTGCGGCACCCAACCGGTGACAGCAATGGATTCGTTTTTCTTCTCGGCACGGGTCAGCTCGGCAATCATGCCGGCGCCGGAACTGGCCTTGAGTTGGTAACCGGTGAGATCGTAGTCCTTGATGGCCTGTTCGGACTTGATCATTACGCCCGAACCGGCGTCGATGCCGACGATGCGATTTTTGAAGCTGTCGTCGGTTTTCAGATCGGCAATACTTTTGGCTTTGACGTACTCCGGCACGATCAGGCCAATTCTTGCGTCCTTGAAGTTCGGACCGTAATCGACGACCTGGTCCTTGTTCTTGGTCCAGTATTCACCATGAGTCACAGGCAGCCACGCAGACATCATGGCATCGAGTTTGCCAGTGGCTACACCCTGCCACATGATCCCGGTGGCAACTGCTTGCAGTTTCACGTCATAACCAAGTTTCTGCCGGATCACTTCAGCAGCCACGTTGGTCGTGGCAACACTGTCCGACCAGCCGTCGACATAACCGATAGTCACTGCCTTGCCTTCGGCGCTGGCCAAAGTAGAGCTGATCGCCAGCACCAAAGCGGCACCTGCGCCCAAGAGTCGTCGCATCTTCATCGTTACTTCCCCGAAAGTGCTGCGCTCGACGGATGCCGAGTCGCGTCAACGTATTGTTATAGTGCACAGCGCGCCCATCACGCCCACCGCAAACTCATCCGAACATCAGCGCGATTTATCTATGAGAGCACTGACGCGTCGATAATCAACCTCAGGACAATGACGACCTTCTCTGCCAGCGACCTCAAGGCATCGAGAAACGACATCAGAACGCCATTAATCTAGACCACCGAAAGTCCGCCCGCCAATCCGCCCAAACTTTGCATGTCAAAAGTATGCAGGCCACCAGCCATGCCGCAAATGAAGGTAACATGCGCGGCTTTGCTCCCAGACGGCCTGACCATGCCCGCGACATCCCGCTTTCCTTTTTTTGCTTATCTATTCGCCTGCCTGCTGGGGCTTTTTGCCCTGGGTGGTTTCTGGTATGGCCTCGGTAAACCGGTGGTTCTGCCAGACGTGGCCAGTGCGACGCACAAGCTGCAATGCGCCTCCTACACCCCGTTCGACAAGGACCAATCACCGTTTGATCAGCCGTTCAAGCTGCGCCCTGAACGCATGGATGCCGACCTCGCGCTGCTGGCCAAAAGCTTCGAATGCATCCGCACCTACTCCATGACCGGCCTCGAGGCGCTGCCCGACCTGGCGCGCAAGCACGGGCTGAAGCTGATGATCGGCGCCTGGGTCAACAGCAACGCGGTGGACACCGCCAAGGAAGTCGACCTGCTGATCGCCTCGGCCAACGCCAACGCGGACGTGGTGACCTCGGTGATCGTCGGCAATGAAACCCTGTTGCGCAAGGAAGTCACGGGCGCGCAACTGGTCAAGCTCATCAGTAAAGTCAAAAGCCAGGTCAAGCAACCCGTCACTTACGCGGACGTCTGGGAGTTCTGGCTCAAGCACCCGGAAATCGCCCCGGCGGTGGATTTCCTGACTATCCATTTGTTGCCGTACTGGGAAGATGACCCTTCGAATATCGACGCGGCCCTGCAGCATGTGGCCGAAGTCCGTCAGGTATTCGGCAACAAGTTCGCCCCCAAGGACGTGATGATTGGTGAAACCGGCTGGCCCAGCGAAGGCCGTCAGCGTGAAACCGCCCTGCCGAGCCGGGTCAATGAAGCCAGGTTCATTCGTGCTTTTGTCATCATGGCGGAGCAGCAAGGCTGGCATTACAACCTGATCGAAGCCTTCGACCAGCCATGGAAACGCGCCAGCGAAGGTGCGGTCGGTGGTTACTGGGGGCTGTTCGATGCCGATCGCCAGGACAAGGGCGTGCTTGCCGGTCCGGTGTCGAACGTACCTTACTGGTCGCAGTGGCTGGCGGTGGGTGGTTTGATTTTCCTTGGCACGTTGATCCTCGGCGGCCGTGTACGCAGCACTCGCGCCGCGCTGGTTCTGCCGCTGCTCGGTGCGCTGGCCGCTTGCTCGATTGGCGCCTGGGGTGACCTGGCCCGTATCACCACGCGGTTTACCAGTGAATGGTTGTGGGTCGCTTTGCTGACGGCGTTGAATGTGTTGGTGCTGGCCCATGCGGCACTGACCCTGAGCCCTCGGGCCGGTTGGCGCGGACGGACGTTCAATGCGCTGGAACGTCGGGCGGGCTGGTTGCTCGCGGTGGCCGGGTTTGCCGCTGCAGTGACCATGCTGGAGCTGGTGTTCGATCCGCGCTATCGCAGCTTCCCGAGCGTCGCGTTCATCCTGCCGGCGCTGGTTTATCTGTGCCGCCCGGTCAGTGTGCCGCGTCGGGAGATTGCCCTGTTGACCTTCATCATCGGTGCCGGCATTGCGCCGCAGCTTTACCGTGAAGGCTTGCAGAACCAGCAGGCCTGGGGTTGGGCGCTGGTGAGTGTATTGATGGTTGCAGCGTTGTGGCGCAGTTTGCGGGTTCGCAAGGGGTAATCCTCTGCGCAGCTACTGGCCTCATCGCGAGCAAGCTCGCTCCCACAGGGTTCTTCAGCGAATACAGAATTTGTGTACGACAAAGATCCCTGTGGGAGCGAGCTTGCTCGCGATGGCTGACTGTCAGACGCTGCGGGAAGCCCGGACCAGACGCAATCCAGCAAGCACCACCGCAAAAACAGCCAACGTCGTGTTGTACAACGCCAACGCCGGCAACCCGAACACCAGCGCCAGCACCGCCAACCACCACCCTGCCCGGCCCGGCAGCACAAACCCGATAACGGCTGCCGCCAATGCCGCGAAGCCCAATACCTTGAAGTGAATCATCAAGCCCAGGCTCGAACGAATCTGGCATTCCCAGCGGCTCGCTTCGTCCACGCAGATGCCGACCCATTGAGCATCCTCCATGAAGCCATACCGCGCGCCATAACTGGCGGCCAGCCATAACGGCAGGAGAACGAGCAGCAGAATCACAGGCAGACGGCGGGACATGAAGCACTCCAATCAACGAAATCGGCGGCCAGCTTAATCTCCCGCCAGCGCTAAGCAAGCGCATGTGACAGATAATTGGTCACGGAATCACTGCAAAGTGTATCGTCCAGCTACTATTACCCCGAAATTAGGCCTGATTGGTGCCGACTCATGGCACTTTGGCGCAAACCCCGTGGTCATAGCCTGCGAACTTCATTCGGCACCTTTCTCTAAGGGATCTAGTCATGCTCCGTTCCTTGCGCTTCGCCGCCTTGTTTGGCGGCCTTATTTTGAGTGCGTCCGCACTGGCGGTGGACATCGACGCCGCCAGTTATGGCTACCCCTTGACCAACCCGTTCGAGGCGACCATCGCAACGACACCGCCGGACCTTCGTCCGGAGTTGCCGCTGGACGACGACATCGATCAGCAAACCCGTAGCGTCAGGTTGCGCCCGGAGCGTGAATTCGATTTGCCGGACAACTTCTGGCCAGTGAAGAAACTCACCTACCGCATCGCCACCCAGGATAAAGCCGCTCCGCTGATTTTCCTGATCGCCGGCACCGGCGCGCGCTATGACAGCACCCATAACGAATACCTGAAGAAGCTCTACTACAAGGCCGGCTACCACGTGGTGCAACTGTCGTCGCCCACCAGCTTCGACTTCATGAGCGCCGCCTCACGCTTTGCCACACCCGGTATCACCAAGGAAGATGCCGAAGACATGTATCGGGTGATGCAGGCCGTGCGGGCACAAAACCCGAATGTCGACGTTACCGATTACTACCTGACCGGCTACAGCCTGGGCGCACTGGACGCAGCGTTCGTCGCGCATCTGGATGAAACCCGTCGCAGCTTCAACTTCAAGAAAGTCTTGCTGCTCAACCCGCCGGTCAACCTCTACACCTCGATCACCAACCTGGACAAGCTGGTCCAGACCGAGGTCAAGGGCATCAACAACAGCACCACGTTCTATGAGCTGGTGTTGGACAAACTGACCCGCTACTTCCAGCAGAAAGGCTACATCGACCTCAACGATGCGCTGCTCTACGACTTCCAGCAGTCCAAGCAGCACCTGAGCAACGAACAGATGGCCATGCTGATCGGCACTTCGTTCCGCTTCTCGGCAGCCGACATTGCCTTCACCTCGGACCTGATCAACCGTCGCGGCCTGATCATTCCACAGAAATTCCCGATCACCGAAGGCACTACCCTCACGCCGTTCCTCAAGCGCGCGCTGCAGTGCGACTTCGATTGCTACATCACCGAGCAAGTCATCCCTATGTGGCGCGCCCGTACCGACGGCGGGAGCCTGCTGCAATTGATCGATCAGGTCAGTTTGTATGCACTCAAGGATTACCTGCGCGACAGCCCGAAAATCGCCGTCATGCACAACGCCGACGACGTGATTCTCGGCCCTGGCGACCTGGGTTTCCTGCGCAAGACCTTTGGTGATCGCTTGACCGTTTACCCACTGGGCGGCCATTGCGGCAACCTTAATTACCGCGTCAACAGCGACGCCATGCTGGAGTTTTTCCGTGGCTAAATACCTCCTGCTTATCGCAGCGCTACTCTGCGCAGGCGTCGCCAATGCCGACAACAGCAAAGCCAACGCACCGGTTGTGATTGACAGTGATGGCTTCAAGGAGCCGCTGAGCAAACTCAAATTCAACCCGGGACTGGATCAACGCGAGTTCGAACGCTCCACGCTTAACGCACTGAACGTCTACGACCCGTTGGAAGAGTGGAACCGCCGCGTCTACCACTTCAACTACCGCTTCGACCAATGGGTGTTCCTGCCAGTGGTCGACGGCTATCGCTACATCACGCCGAGTTTCCTGCGCACTGGCGTGAGCAACTTCTTCAATAACATTGGTGACGTGCCGAACCTGTTGAACAGCTTGCTGCAGTTCAAGGGGCAGCGTTCGATGGAAACCACCGCGCGCCTGCTGCTCAACACCACCGTCGGCATCGCCGGCCTGTGGGACCCGGCCACCGCCATGGGGCTGCCGCGCCAGAACGAAGACTTCGGCCAGACGCTGGGCTTCTACGGTGTACCGGGCGGCGCCTACTTCGTGTTGCCAATCCTCGGCCCATCGAACATCCGCGACACTGGCGGCCTGGTGGCGGACTTCAGCGCAGAATCGGCAATCAACTTCCTGAACGTCGCCGAGGTCAGCTCCAACCATCCTGAAGTCTTGATCTTGCGTTCCATCGACAAGCGCTATCAGACCGGCTTCCGCTATGGCCAACTGAACTCGCCGTTCGAGTACGAGAAAGTGCGCTACGTGTACACCGAGTCGCGCAAGTTGCAGATCGCCGAGTAATTCATCGGCAACAAAAAAGGCCATTCGATGCGAATCGAATGGCCTGATCGTTCCCACGCTCTGCGTGGGAATGCAGCCCGTGACGCTCTGCGTCACACCTGGAAGCGGACGCAGAGCGTCCAATTGAGACATTCCCACGCAGAGCGTGGGAACAATCAAACACCCACAGGTTTAGCCTTTCACTGCTTTCCAGATTTTGCTCGCGGCCATGACGCCCACCAACACCACCGCC
>NZ_JBYTAJ010000042.1:0-48137 GCF_058788075.1 Pseudomonas sp. FW305-20
CCTCTAGGGACGCTCCGCGTCCAGTGACGCGGAGCGTCACGGGCTGCATTCCCACGCAGAGCGTGGGAACGATCAGTACAGGATCAAACCTTCTTGTACAGCTGACTGCCTTCCTGCTTGAACCGCTCGGCCTGTTCCGCCAATCCCTGGGCGACTTCGGCGTCGACGGTTTCGATGCGCTGGTTGGCCGCATATTCGCGGACTTCCTGAGTGATCTTCATCGAGCAGAATTTCGGTCCGCACATGGAGCAGAAGTGCGCGACCTTGGCCGAATCCTTCGGCAGGGTCTCATCGTGATACGAACGAGCGGTGTCCGGATCGAGGCCCAGGTTGAACTGGTCTTCCCAGCGGAATTCGAAACGCGCCTTGCTCAAGGCGTTGTCGCGGATCTGCGCGCCCGGATGGCCCTTGGCAAGGTCGGCGGCGTGCGCGGCGATCTTGTAGGTGATGATCCCGGTCTTCACGTCATCCTTGTTCGGCAGACCCAAGTGTTCCTTCGGCGTCACGTAGCAGAGCATGGCGCAACCGAACCAGCCGATCATCGCCGCACCGATACCCGAGGTGATGTGGTCGTAGCCTGGCGCAATGTCCGTGGTCAGCGGGCCGAGGGTATAGAACGGCGCCTCGTCGCAGCATTCCAGCTGCTTGTCCATGTTCTCTTTGATCAACTGCATCGGCACGTGGCCCGGGCCTTCGATCATGCACTGTACGTCGTGTTTCCAGGCGATCTTGGTCAGCTCGCCGAGGGTTTCCAGCTCACCGAATTGCGCCGCGTCGTTGGCGTCGGCAATCGAGCCCGGACGCAGGCCATCGCCCAGCGAGAAGCTGACGTCGTAGGCCTTCATGATTTCGCAGATGTCTTCGAAATGGGTGTAGAGGAAGTTCTCTTTGTGGTGCGCCAGGCACCACTTGGCCATGATCGAACCGCCACGGGAAACGATACCGGTCACGCGTTTGGCGGTCAGCGGCACGTAGCGCAACAGTACGCCGGCGTGGATGGTGAAGTAGTCGACGCCCTGCTCGGCCTGTTCGATCAGCGTGTCGCGGAACAGCTCCCAGGTCAGGTCTTCGGCAGCGCCGCCGACTTTTTCCAACGCTTGATAGATCGGCACGGTACCGATCGGCACCGGCGAGTTACGGATGATCCACTCGCGGGTTTCGTGAATGTGTTTGCCGGTGGACAGGTCCATGACAGTGTCCGAACCCCAGCGAATGCCCCAGGTCAGTTTCGCCACTTCTTCTTCGATGGACGAACCCAAGGCGCTGTTGCCGATGTTGCCGTTGATCTTCACCAGGAAGTTACGGCCGATGATCATCGGTTCCAGTTCGGTGTGGTTGATGTTGGCTGGAATGATCGCGCGACCGCGGGCGATCTCTTCACGGACGAATTCAGGGGTGATGATTTTCGGCACGCTGGCGCCAAAGCTGTAACCGGCGTGTTGCTGGTCCAGCAGGCCAGCGGCGCGAGCCACTTCAAGCTTCATGTTTTCGCGGATGGCGACGTATTCCATCTCGGCGGTGATGATGCCTTTGCGCGCGTAGTGCATCTGGCTGACGTTGGCGCCGGCCTTGGCGCGGCGCGGGTTGTTCACGTGAGCGAAACGCAGCTTGGTCAGCTCTTCATCAGCGAGGCGTTCCTGGCCGAAGTTGGAACTCAGGCCTGGCAGGCGCTCGGTGTCGCCACGGGATTCGATCCACGGCGAACGCACATCGGCGAGGCCTTTGCGTACGTCGATGACGACGTTGGGGTCGGTGTACGGGCCCGAAGTGTCGTACACAACGACCGGCGCGTTGACCTCACCGCCGAAGTCGGTCGGGGTTACATCAAGGCTGATTTCGCGCATCGGCACGAGGATGTCCGGGCGGGAGCCCTGAACGTAGATTTTTTGCGAGCGGGTAAACGGCTGAACCGATTGCTGATCGACTTGGGCCGAATCACTCAGGTTCGTAGTGTTTTTTAGTTTTATCGTCATCACGGGCTCTCCAGACACATCCAGGCAGTGGATTTTTGTCGGAGCGAACCTGTAAACGAATGGACGCACGTGCGCTGGGGAAACCAGCTGTGCTGTGCTCAGTGCTCGAGGGGTGTTCGATTGTCGAACAACATCCCGGACGAAGCACAAGAGGACTCGCCGGGTGACGAGAAATCTTGTTCCCTACGCAGGCGCTAACCTGATCAGGTTCAACGGGATCCGAAATTATTCGATCTCAGCCTCATAGCAAGGCACCCCGACAAGAACCCGGCCAGTCTAGACACAACCGGCAAAGAACGCCAACACCGCGGTAAACACCGTGATGAATGGCGCAATTACAGGATTGTTGCGGTCGTTGCGCACAACTACACTCGCTACGCCATACCGCGCCTTGACGCTGTATGAGCCGCGCCGTAGCCTTGGCGCTCAAATTATCAGCGTAATTTTTTAGGGATGGCCTCATGCTGCGCAAACTCTCACTGGCCGTTGCCGTGTCTTGTGCTTCCAATGGAATGGCCTGGGCAGCAGAAGCGCCCTTATCGACCAAAACCGATCTGGTCAGCGTCTACCAGGAAGCGGTGGACAATAACGCCGACCTTGCTGCCGCCATCGCCCAATATGGCGCCCAGAAAGAAGTCGTGCCCCAGGCTCGCGCCGGGCTGCTGCCGAACCTCTCTGGCGGTGCCGAAGTGGCTAACGTGCGCACGTCGATCGATCAGCCTGCGTCCACCTTTACCCGCAATGCTCATTCGTATCAGGCAACGCTGGCGCAACCGCTGTTCCGGGCCGATCGCTGGTTCCAGTTCCAGGCTGCCAAGGACGTTAATGAACAGGCCGCCTTGCAACTCTCGGCGACCCAGCAAAACCTGATCCTGCAGACCGCCGAAAGCTACTTCAACGTATTGCGCACCCAGGACAACCTGGCCTCGACCAAGGCCGAGGAAGCCGCATTCAAGCGCCAGCTCGATCAATCCAACGAGCGCTTCGATGTCGGCCTGTCGGACAAGACCGACGTGCTGCAATCCCAGGCCAGTTACGACACCGCGCGGGCCAACCGGATCGTCGCGCAGCGTCAGGTGGATGATGCGTTCGAAGCCCTGATCACCCTGACCAACCGTCAGTACAACTCGATTCAGGGCATTGTCCACACCCTGCCGATTCTGCCGCCATCACCGAACGACGCCAAATCCTGGGTCGATACGGCGGCCAGGCAGAACCTCAATCTGTTGGCCAGCAACTACGCCGTTAGCGCCGCCGAAGAAACCCTCAAGCAGCGCAAGGCCGGCCACGCGCCGACCCTGGACGCCGTGGCGAAGTACGAGAAAGGCGATAACGATGCCCTGGGCTTCAGCAACCCGAATGTCTTCGGCTCGCCCTACAAGGGCGACGTTGACCAGACCACCGTGGGCCTGCAACTGAATATCCCGATCTACAGCGGCGGCCTGATCAATTCCCAGGTGCGCCAATCGTATGCACAGCTGGATCAGTCCGAACAGCAACGTGAAGCCCTGCGCCGGCAAATCGTCGAAAGCACCCGCAACCTGCACCGCGCGGTGAACACCGACGTCGAGCAGGTGCAGGCGCGCAAGCAGTCGATCATCTCCAACCAGAGCGCGGTGGAAGCGACCGAAATCGGTTATCAGGTGGGCACACGGAACATCGTCGACGTACTGGATGCCCAGCGTCAGCTGTACACCTCGGTGCGCGACTACAACAACACGCGCTACGACTACATCCTCGACAACCTGCGCTTGAAACAGGCCGCGGGCACGTTGAACCCGGGGGACTTGCAGGACCTGGCGCGTTATCTGAAGGCTGATTACAACCCGGATAAAGACTTCTTGCCGCCGGACCTGGCGAAGGCTGCGGCGGAGCAACTCAAAGCCAATCCAACGCAGTAAAGGTAAACCTGTGGCGAGGGGGCTTGCCCCCTCTCCACAATGGATCAGCGACAGATTCAGGACTTGTCGATCAACCGCCCCAACCCATCCAGCAATCGCTGCAACGCGCCCTGATTGGTGCGCATCACTTTCAACCCCGCCTGCGCCATCCGTTGCGCATCGCTCGGCAATTCGAACAGCCGCTGCACCGCCAGCGCCAGACCTTCGGCATCCTCCACTTCCTGCAACGCCCCGGCGCTGCGCAACTGCGCGGCGATTTCGAGGAAATTGAACAGGTGTGGCCCGCTCAACACCGGTTTGGCCAGAGCCGCCGGCTCCAGCAGGTTGTGCCCGCCGTTCGGCACCAGACTGCCGCCGACAAACGCGCTGTCGGCCAAGGCATACAGAAACAGCAACTCACCCATGGTGTCGCCCACCAGCACCGACGTTTGCGCGGTGACCGGGTCGCCAGTGGAGCGACGCACCGTGGCGAAACCCTGTTGCCGACATAGCTCGAACACCGTGTTGAAACGTTCTGGATGGCGCGGCACCAGAATCAGCAACGCATCGGGATGATTGGCCAGCAACTGACGATGAGCCGCCAGCACCACTTCGTCTTCGCCTTCGTGCGTACTGGCCGCAATCCACACCGCGCGCTCCTGCGCCTGCCATTGCGCACGCAACTCGGCGGCACGCTCAAGCAGTGCCGGGTCGATGGTCAGGTCGAACTTGATCGAGCCGGTCACTTCGACGGTTTCCGGGCGCGCACCCAAATCGCGGAAGCGCTGGGCCTCGGCTTCGGTCTGCACCGCGAACAGGCTCATCTCGGCGAGCATCGGCTGGGTCAGTTTGCCGAAGCGGCCATAACCCTTGGCGGAACGCTCGGACAGTCGCGCATTGGCCAGGGCCACGGGAATCCCGCGCCTGGCGCACTGATGGATATGGTTCGGCCAGAGCTCGGTTTCCATGATCACCGCCAGTTTCGGCTGGACCCGATCAAGGAATCGCTTTGCTGCGCAAGGCAAGTCATAAGGCAAATAGCAGTGCTGGATGCGCGGTTCATTGGCGAACAGCGCGTGGATGCGCTCCGAACCGGTCGGGGTCATGCAGGTCACGGTAATGGGCAACTGGGGATAACGTTGCAGCAAGGCGCGAATCATCGGCGCCGCGGCAATGCTTTCGCCCACCGACACCGCGTGCACCCAGATGCCGCCCATTTTCATCGTCGGTAACCCGAGGGAGAAACGTTCGCCAATGCGCTTGGCATACGCCGGCGCCTTGCGCGCCCGCAGCCACAGCCGAATCGCTACCAATGGCAGCCCCAGGTAAAACAGCGCGGTGTAGAGAGTTCTATTCATGGCGGCGGAGTTTATCGGCTTTTTTCACCGATCGTCTGCAAGTGCACGGCAAAACGTTCCGCCAGCCAACGAGCTGCCGGCCCCAGAGGCTCATCGCGGCGCCAGACCAGCTCCACCACCAGCGCTGGCGGGGTCCATTCGCTGTCCAGTTCGACCATCAGATCCTGATACGCCGGGTACTGCACCACATGGCGCGGCAGCCAGGCCCAGCCGAGGCCGCGCACCAGCCACTCAGCCATCACGTAGAAACTGTCGGCCCGCCAGACTTGCGGGCTGGCGGGTTCGCTGCCGGGATAGACACTCGACTGCGTGGACATCAGCAACTGTCGATGCTGCGCCAGTTGCTGGCAATCGACCCGGGCCTGTTGCGCCAGTGGGTGGCCGACGCCGCACACCGTGACCATTTCAACGCTGCCCAACACCCGGCGCTCGAGCGCTTCGGGAATCTGGTCGTGATAGAACAGCAACCCCAGATCGGCCCGACGCTCCACCAGTTTGCGCGCGACATCGCCTTGGGCCGCACTGGTCAGTTGCACTTCAAGGCTGGGAAATTGTTCAGCCAGGGCTTCGAAGCTTTCGATGATCGGCTGATAAGGCATCGCCTCATCCTGGGCCACACGCAAACGCGCCTCCTGGCCGCGCATCATCGCCAGCGCCCGACCGTTAAGGCGTTCGCATTGGCGCAGCACTTCCCGCGCCTCATCCAGCAATGCGTTACCGGCCTCGGTGAGTTTCGGCTGGCGGCCGCTGCTACGGTCGAACAGGCTGACGCCCAGGTCCTCTTCCAGCAGCGCAATCGAACTGCTGACTGCCGACTGCGCCTTGCGTTGATCCCGCGCTACCGCAGAAAACGAACGCTGCTCCGCTACGCTGACAAACAGCCGCAGCTGCTCCAGATTCCATTGCGTGTTCATGGCTCAACCCATCTTCAAAACAGATAGGTAATGACTTTACCGCATCTGGGGAATCTCTAAAATGCCGACCTCAGAAAGCAACACTTCACACGAGGATGCACCCATGACCGCTTACTACTACCTGGCCATTGCCATCTGCGCCGAAGTGATCGCCACCGTTTCGATGAAAGCGGTCAAAGGCTTCAGCACCCCGCTGCCGCTGATTCTGGTTATCGTCGGTTATGGCATCGCGTTCTGGATGCTCACGTTGGTGGTGCGCAGCGTTCCGGTCGGCGTGGCTTATGCGGTATGGGCCGGCATGGGAATCGTGATGGTCAGTGTCGCGGCGCTGTTTATCTACGGACAGAAGCTGGATGTGCCGGCGATGCTGGGGATGGCGCTGATCGTATTGGGCGTCGTAGTGATCCAACTCTTCTCCAAAACCGCTGGGCACTAAGCCCGCACCCAATCCACTGTGGGAGTGAGCCTGCTCGCGATAGCGGCAGAGCATTCAACATCAATGTTGATTGACCCACCGCTATCGCGAGCAGGCTCGCTCCCACAGGGTTTTGCATTCGCCGTGTTGATCGCCAGCAAAACCTCCAATCTTCGAGTCTGTATACTGCGCCCTCGTCTTGAACACTGAGGTCGCTGCATGCCATCCGTTATTTCCACCGACGTTCTGATTGTCGGCGCTGGTGTCGCCGGCCTCTGGCTGAATGCGCGCCTGCGCCGCCAGGGTTTTTCGACCGTGCTGGTGGAAAGCGCCAGCCTCGGTGGAGGGCAAAGCGTGAAATCCCAAGGCATCATCCATGGCGGCGCCAAGTACGCCTTGCATGGCGCCCTGACCGGCGCCTCGGAAGCCATCGCCGACATGCCTCGGCGCTGGCGCGAAGCCCTGGCCGGTGACGGCGAACTGGACCTGAGCGGCGTGCGCCTGCTGTCCGAAGCCCATTACCTGTGGTCCCCCGGCACGATCGCCGGCAATCTCACCAGTTTCTTCGCCAGCAAAGCGGTGCGCGGCCGCGTCGATCAGGTCAAGGGCGAGCAACTGCCGCCCGCCCTGCAAGACAAGCGTTTCAAGGGCAAGGTCTATCGTCTGGCCGAATTGGTGATCGACGTGCCGAGCCTGATCCGGCGCCTGGCCGATCTGGCGGGTGATGGCCTGCTCGCCGGCCAGAACATCGAACCGTTGCTGGAGGATGGAAAACTGGTCGGCCTGAAGGTCGACGAGCGCGAGATTCGCGCCCAGCGCATCGTCTTGAGCGCCGGTGCCGGGACGGCAGCGCTGCTCGAAGCCCTGGGCTTGAGCCAACCTGCCATGCAACGCCGGCCGTTGCACATGATCATCGCCAAAGGTCCGGGCCTCAAACCACTGTATGCCCACTGCCTGGGCGGCGGCACCAAGCCGCGCATTACCGTGACCACCCATCCTGCCGCCGATGGTCAATGGGTCTGGTATCTGGGCGGTGACATCGCTGAAGCCGAAGGGGTCGCCCGCGAACCCGCCGAGCAAATCGCCACCGCGCAAAAAGAATTGGGCCAGTTGCTGCCATGGATCGACCTGAGCACAGCGCAATGGGCCACCCTTCGGGTGGATCGCGCCGAGCCACTGCAATCGGGACTGACCCGTCCCGACAATGCATTCCTTGCCGAAGAAGGCCGGCTGCTGGTCGGCTGGCCGACCAAACTGGCGTTGGCTCCGGACTTTGCTGATCGCGTCATCGCTTCCTTGCAGCGCGACGGCATCCAGCCAAGCCATCCGGCGCCGCTGCCCGAGCTGCCAAAACCGCCGATGGGCGTCCCTGCCTGGGAGCAACTGCTGCCATGAGCCAACCGACCTTGCACGATCTGCATCGCCCGCTGGGCAGCACCGGCCTGCTGGTTTCCCCCCTGGGCCTGGGCACGGTAAAACTCGGCCGCGACCAAGGCGTTAAATATCCCAGCGGTTTTCAGATTCCCGATGACGACGAAGCGCGCATGCTGCTCAAACTGGCGCGCGACCTGGGCATCAACCTGATCGACACTGCTCCGGCTTATGGCCGTAGCGAAGAACGCCTCGGCCCATTGCTGCGGGGTCAGCGTCAGGATTGGGTGATTGTCAGCAAGGTCGGCGAAGAGTTTGCCGATGGCCAGTCCCATCACGACTTCAGCGCCGCCCACACCCGGATGTCGGTGGAACGTAGCCTGCAACGCCTGGAAACGGACTTCATCGACCTGGTGCTGGTGCACTCCGACGGCAACGACCTGGCGATCCTCAACGACAGTGAAGTCTATGCGACCCTCGCGGCGCTCAAGAGCGAAGGCAAGATTCGCGGCTTCGGTTTTTCCGGCAAAACCGTCGAAGGCGGTTTGAAGGCTCTGGAACAAGGTGATTGCGCGATGGTCACCTACAATCTGAACGAACAGAACGAGAAGCCGGTCATTGACTATGCTGCTGCTCACGGCAAAGCCATTCTCGTCAAAAAAGCCCTCGCCAGCGGTCATGTTTGCCTGAGCCCGGGGGTGGACCCGGTTCGCGCCAGCTTCGAGTTGTTGTTTGAACACCCGGGTGTCGCCAGTGCTATTGTCGGGACCATCAATCCGCTGCACCTCGCCCATAACGTTGCGACCGTTGCCCAGGTCCTTCGTAGAAACTGATGCCGCCCACGCGGCCTTAAGCAGGAGCCGACATGCCGCGTACGCTCATAAGAAAGAACCCGAGCAACTTCAAGACCCTGCCGTTATTCGTCGAAGCGACTCCCGAAGGCCTGAGTTATCAAAGCGTCGGGATGCCGCTCAATTTCTCCCAGACGCTGCAACGTCGCCGCCCGGTGACGGTCGCCGACACTCAGCGGTTTTCGCTGGAGCTGGCCAACCTCGGGGTCTCGGTGCGCCTGACCCTGCATTGGCAGAACCGCGATTACTGGGTGTTGGTTCGTCAGCGTCGGCAAGACCGCGGCGATGTAGTGCTCAAGCTGATCTCCGGTTACGTGCCCGCCCATGAACTGAACCTGCCACTGCACACCGCGATTCAGGAAATTGCCGAAGAGTGCCTGCTGGAAACCCCGGAAGGCTGGCTCGGCGGGCGTTTCAACGACACGTGGCTGCCGGCGCCCTACTCGTCCGCGCTGCATTACCGTGAAGCCTTGCCGTTTCGCCTGACGCCGCTGTCCGGTTCAGCGCGGCCGGTGCGTTGCGCCAAGATGCAGCTGATCGAACGACCGCGGGCTTATGTCCATTTGCCAACGGCCTCGCTGCAATTGATTTATGACTTGCGCCTGGACGTCCCCAAGGAGGCCAAATCCCTGAGCCTGTTCCATGTCGACGAACGACTGGAAGGCGATCAACTGGTGGCCCGCCTCGATCGCAAACGTCCCGATTTGTATTTGATGCCGCTGCAGGACGGTCAACCGATGGCCGAGCTCTACACCCTGAAAAAGGATCAGCTGTACCCGGCGAGTACTCGCGGGTTGTACCTGGCAGAGAGTTTTGCCCAGCAGGAAGGCTGGCTGGTGAGGGATGAACGGATTCGCTGGAAGGATTGGGTGCGGCAACAGGGCTTGAGCCCGCCGGGGAAAGATTCAGGTTTGGCGCGGTTGCGTGGGAAGGCCAAGCTATTACTGAAAAGAATCGTACCGCGTAAAAAAGTCAGCTCCTGATTGATCGTTCCCACGCTCTGCGTGGGAATGCCTCAATGGACGCTCTGCGTCCGCTTTGGGACGCGGAGCGTCCCGGGCTGCATTCCCACGCAGAGCGTGGGAACGATCAGTGTTACTCGGACTTGCGGATCTTCTCGACAATCGCGGTAGTCGAGCTGTTTTCCACCAGCCCCAGCACTTTCACCGTTCCGCCGTAAGCGGTCACGATGTCTGCGCCGACGACCTGCTCGATCCCATAGTCCCCGCCCTTGACCAGCACATCCGGCTTGACCTCGCGCAGCAGGTTTTCCGGGGTGCCTTCAGCGAAGCTGATCACCCAATCCACGGCGCCCAGACCTGCCAGAACAGCCATGCGACGGTCGACGCTGTTGATCGGACGACCCGGACCTTTCAGTCGGCTGACCGACGCATCGTCGTTGACCGCCACGATCAGGCGATCACCCTGGGCCCGCGCCTGTTCGAGGTAGGTCACGTGGCCGGCGTGCAGAATGTCGAAGCAGCCGTTGGTGAAGACGATCTTCTCTTTATGCGCACGCGCATCATCGACGGCCAGTAACAGTTGCTCCAGGCCAAGCACACCGCGCTCCGAACCTTCTTCACGCTGGATCGCGCGACGCAGTTCCGGCGCGCTGATGGCTGCCGTACCGAGTTTGCCGACCACGATGCCCGCCGCCAGGTTGGCCAGGGCCACCGCGTGAGGCAGTTCTTCGCCAGCGGCAATGGCGGCGGCGAGGGTGGAAATCACCGTGTCGCCGGCACCGGTCACATCGAACACTTCACGGGCACGGGCCGGCAGGTGCAGCGCCGGATGATCCGGCCGCAACAGGGTCATGCCGTGTTCGCCGCGGGTCACCAGCAACGCGCCGAGGTCGAGGTCGTGCATCAGCTGCGCGCCCTTGCTCACCAGCTCGTGCTCATCGGCGCAACCACCTACGATGGTTTCGAATTCGCTGAGGTTCGGGGTGATCAGGCTTGCACCCCGGTAGATCGAGAAATCCTTGCCCTTGGGGTCGGCCAGCACCGGAATGCCACGGGCACGGGCGGCCTGGATCAGCACCTGATGGTTTTTTAGCGCGCCTTTGCCGTAGTCGGACAGCACCAGCACTTTGATGCCTTCGAGCAATTCGTCGACTTGCTCGCCCAACGCCAGCGCGTCGGTGGCGAAAGGTTCTTCGAAGTCGATACGCAGCAGTTGCTGGTGACGGCTCATGACCCGCAGCTTGACGATGGTCGGCTGGTGCGCAATGCGCTGGAACACCGCTCGCACGCCAGCGCCCTTGAGGCTGTTGGCCAGGCTGTCGGCGGCTTCATCGTCACCGGTCACGCCGAGCAGCGAGGCCGGGGCGCCGAGGGCGGCAATGTTCAACGCAACGTTGGCGGCACCGCCCGGGCGGTCCTCGATTTGCTCGACCTTGACTACCGGTACCGGCGCCTCAGGGGAAATCCGTGAGGTACCACCATGCCAGTAACGGTCGAGCATGACATCGCCGACCACCAAGACAGGGGCTTGATCGAATCGCGGCATGGACAACTTCATGGAGCAACCCACATACAAAATGAACAGGGGCGCGATATTAACACAGGGTTGGCGTGGGCTTGTGTGACGGCTGCAATGGGAGGGTTCGGCAGATGTTTCTGATCATTTATTGATCAGAAAACCGGACAATCGACAAGTTTGGTCAAGGAAGGTAAAGGTCTGGATACAAACCGCCGGGCGCATTGCACGCCGGGTGTGCGAAAGGGGTGAGCCAGGCTCACCCCTTTTTGTGGGGTCAGGCGATGTCGCCAACCGGGGCATCGAGGCCCATCGCATGCAGGCGCGAGTAGTAGCCGTTTTGCGCCAGCAGTTGAGCGTGGGTGCCGCGCTCGACGATTTCACCATGATCCATGACCAGGATCAGGTCGGCTTTCTCGATGGTCGACAACCGGTGAGCGATCACCAGCGTGGTGCGACCTTTCATGACCTGATCCAGTGCCGCCTGAATGTGTCGCTCGGACTCGGTATCGAGTGCCGACGTAGCCTCGTCGAGAATCAGCAACGGTGCATTCTTCAACAAGGCCCGGGCAATCGCCAGGCGCTGACGCTGGCCACCGGACAACAACACGCCGTTTTCGCCGACCTGGGTGTCCAGGCCTTGCGGCATTTCCGAGATGAAGTCCATCGCGTAAGCATCCGTGGCGGCCTTTTCAATGTCGGCACGTGGGGCGCCGGCCAGGTCACCGTAGGCGATGTTGTTGGCGATGGTGTCGTTGAACAGGGTCACATGCTGCGTCACCTGTGCCACGTGTCGACGCAGATTACGCAGGCGATAGTCTTCGATTTCCACGTCATCGAGCATGATTTCGCCGGTTTCGTGGTGATAGAAACGCGGGATCAGGCTGGCCAGGGTCGACTTGCCGCTACCCGAACGACCGACCAGGGCGATCATTTGCCCCGGTGCTGCCGTGAAGCTGATGTTCTTCAGCACTTCACGCTCGGTCCCTGGATAGGTGAAGCTCAGGTTGCGCACTTCCAGGTGGCCGCTGACGCGATCACGCTCGACGGTACCCAGGTCAACCTCTGGCTCGACGTCCAGTTGCTCGAAAATGCTCTCGGCGCCGGCAACGCCTTTCTGGATGGTCGAGCTGACTTCCGACAGTTGCCGAATCGGCTTGGGCAACAGGCCCGCTGCGGTGATGTAGGCCACCAAATCACCGGCGGTGGCATCGCCGCGCAGGAACAGCACCAGGAACATCAGCACCGCCATGGCGGTGTAGATCACCAATTGCAGCATGGGCGTGTAGACCGCACCGGTCTTGGTCATGCGCAGTTGCTTGTCGGTGTTGCCCTGGCTGGCTTCGGCGAAACGACGCTCTTCATAGCTTTCGCCACCGAAGCTGCGCACCACGCGATAGCCCTGGATGGTTTCTGAGGCGACGTGAGTCACATCGCCCATCGCCACCTGGATTTTCTTGCTCTGCTTGCGGAATTTTTTGCTGGTGCTGCTCACCATCACTGCGATGATCGGCAGGATTGCCAGCATTACCAACGTCAGCTTCCAGTTCATCCACAGCAGGTAAGCAAACAGGAACACCACGGTCAGGCCTTCACGAATGACCACTTTGATGGCGTCCGTGGCAGCACCGGTGACCATGGTCACGTTAAAGGTGATGCGCGAAATCAGGTGCCCGGAGTTATGAGTGTCGAAATAACGGTTGGGCAATACCAGCAACTTGTTGAACAGCTCGACCCGCAAGTCGTGGACCAGCCCCAGCGATACTTTGGCCAGGTAGTAATTGCCCAGGAAAGAGCCCAGTCCTTGCCAGGCGGCGATCAGGATGATCAGCAGCGGCACGGCCATCAGCAACTGCAAATCTTGCAGATAGGGAACAGTCGGGAAGAGCACGGCTTCGGGGTTGCTCAAGCCATCGACGAAATATTTGAGAATCCCTGCGAGCATGGGCTGCGTCGAGGCAAAAATCACAAAGCCGACGATACTGATGGCAAACATGCCCCAGTACGGGCGCACATACGACAGCAGGCGCAGGTAAATCTTCAAGCTCGACGGCGCAGGCAAATCAGGGCTGGTCATGAGAACCCGTTGTATGAGAAAAGAGCCCGCGAGTGTAACACAGGCCATTTTAGTCGCTGAGCTGCGGTAACATGGCCGGCTATCCATGCCTCACGGCGCCCAACCCGGAGTATTGATGCAAGCGCTTGATCACACCCGATATCTCGCCCTGCGCGAGGGAGCACAAGTCCTTGAAGCGGATGGTTCGGGGGACAAGGTTCTGCGGTTGACGGACGGTTCAATACTCAAACTGTTTCGCCGCAAACGCCTGCTGACGTCGGCCGCGTGGTACCCGTACGCCAAACGCTTTGCCGACAACTGCGATGCATTGCGTGAACGGCACATCCCCTGCCCCACGATTCGTCAGGTTTACCGTATTGCGAGTATCGAGCGCGATGCGGTGCACTACGATCCGCTGCCGGGCCAGACCCTGCGTCAGCTGCTGGACATCCAGGGCGATGCCGATCCGTTGCGAGGCCAATTGGGGGTCTTCATGGCCACCTTGCATGAGCGGGGGATTTACTTTCGCTCGGCGCACCTGGGCAACATCGTACTCACACCCGAACATCAGCTGGGTCTGATCGACATCGCCGACCTGCGGGTGTATCGCCGTCCGCTGCGCAAGACGCTGCGGCTGCGCAACTTCAAGCATATGGTGCGTTACCCGCAAGATCGCCAATGGCTGCTCGACAGTCGCGGCGAAGTCTTCATGCAGCATTATGGCCAGACCCAGAGCATCTGCTCCAAGGAAGAGCTGAGCGTCGCACTGCAAAAATGATCTGACGGCCTTCGCCTCCGGGGAGGAAGCGAAGGCCAGGCATTACGCCAGCGCAGGTTGTCGCGTCTTCAGCACTCGAGAGAGGATCATCGCGGCGGGCAGCAGCACCAGTGGCCACAATTCGTCAGGGTTACCGATCAGCAAACTGCCATCGAAATTCAGCATCACCAGCGCACACGCCAGGTACATTCCCCACGCGTCGCGCAGACGCCAGGCCTGCCAAAGGCTTGCGACCATCAGCGCGACGAACAACGCCAGCGCGACCCCGCCGCTGTACAGCCCCAGCGCTACGAAAATGTTGTGTGGATGCTGAATCGGCATAGAGCCATCGAGCACCTGGGCGGTATGAAAGTTGATGCCGCAGCCCAGCGTCCAGCCACAGTGGCGCCACTCGCCGACCATGATCTGGAAGATTTCGATACGGTACGAATCGCCTCGAGTCCAGAGGGACTGGTACCAGGCTTCGTTGTGCACCATCAGGAACAACAGGCCTGAAACAACCGCGCCAATCGCCACCGCAGTGCCAACCAGCCGCGGCTTGAGATAAATACCGTAAAGCAACCAGATGCCAAACAGGAACACAGCCCCCACGAACGCAGTACGCGTCTGCAGGACGAAGGCTACCGCGAACACCGACAACACGATGGCCAGGCCACCCTCGATATACTTTCGCTCCTTGAGCCAGATTGGCAGCGCCAGCGCCAACGCACAAAACAGCCAGATGCTGGCGTAGATGACATTCTCCAGGCGTGCCGGAAGTATCGCCACCCGGCTACCGACGGCGAACTCACCGGTTGCCCATCCGTAGAGCGCACTGCCGAAAATGTACAACGTCAGAATCCAGAACTGAGCGCGAATAAAAGCTGCGCTGCGGAAAAACTGCGGATCGGTGAGGGCTGCGGCCACCATCACGAACATCAGTACATAGAAGACGTGTTTGTAGAATTGCAACTGCCCGGCAATCGTCGCAGGTACCAGAAACCACAGAATGAACGCTAGCCAGCCCCATGCCATTGGCTCCTTGAGCAAGCCCGCACCGCGCTCCTTGATCAGGAAGACCAGGCCCGGCAATGCCATCAGGACGTAGAACAGGTTGTTGGTCCACTTCGACGACCAGCCCACCACAAAGCTCAACAGAAACAGGCAAAGCACTGCGCCGAAATAGGTCAAGGTGTTCTTTGCTGGCTTCATGCCGCTAAATTCCATGGAGCACCCAACCTATTGCCAGACCCAAGATAAGAGCTGCAATCAGCTTCAGCCGATCGAGACGTTTACGCCGTAACTTGTTCTCCCGCTCCTTCGGAACCACTACATGCTCTCCGAAGCCGGTGTGCAGTACCGCGTCGTTTTCCAGAATCAACGCATAGCGGTTCTCGCCAGCGTACAGGCGCGACAGGTCTTTCTCCCCGGAGAAACCGGAATACGGTGCATGCATCAAGTAATCCGCACGACGGCGCAGCCCTGGATTAAAGGAAAAACCTTGCCACTCGGCTTTTTGCGAGCCCAGTACGTAGAAAGGAATGCCATGGCTGACTTTGCGTTCGTTCAGGAACACATAAGGACTGTGAACCATCAGGTCATGATTGAAGCTGCGCAACCACACTTGCAGTGCCTGGGGATCTTCTTCCAGCAGGCATTGGGACTCTTCGATGAACCCTTCGCGATAGAAGTCCCAGTCATCTTCACAGTGGAAAATCCACGATGTCTGCACCTGGGCATAAGCGGCATCGATGGATCGCAACTGCCCCAGGCGTGGCTGGTTGATGAAGAACTGGGTGTGCGCTCTCCAGTGTTCCGGAATACAGGCCTCTACGGCGCTGTCGCCGGAGTCCTCGGTAATGAACACCTTACGAATGGGAGCCGTGTTGAACCGGTCAAACGTCTCGAGCGTACGCTTCAACAGATCGAAGCGACCGCAACTAGTGATTACTACCGAAATGTCGCTAGTCTCGCTGAACAGCATTTATTTGCACCGCACCATAGGTTGTTTAATCGCCCGGCTTCACAGCCCCAGCGACAAGCGTAATTTTTCTTTCCAGCCCAGCGGAACATGCTCGCGCAACGGCGCACGCAGGGCGTCGACGATCGCATGTCCTACCGCCCGGAACGTGTAATGCTGCTCTACCAAAGCCTGCCCGGCCAATGAAATGGTCTCGGTCAGCTGTGGGGACTGGCGCAACACCGCCAGTTTTTCCCTGAGTTCGTCGCGGGTTCGATAGAGCACGATGTTGTGCATATCGACAAACCCCAGCGCGCGATTCTCTGCTTCCCCTTGATCGTAAGCAAACAGCACACAACCACAGGCCATGGCCTCGAAGTTCTTGATCATGTATTCGCCCATGCCGACGTCGGCACTCACGAAGTAACGGATCCGACTCAACGTCTCGCAGTATTCCTCGCCCGACTTGGTGCGCGTGATCAGCAGGTTCTCCACTTCGGCCACGGACTCGAGCATGGCCTTGCGCCCGGCATACGCCACGCTGTTGAGGCTGCCGACGAAACCCAGCTCGATATCACGTTCACGCTGGCAGTTTTGCAACAACGCCTGATCGTAGCCCTTGGGCACGAAATGCGCGTCAAACCCTTCCTCACGCAAGCGCTGGCTGACCATGAAGCCCGAGCTGATCACCCGCACCCAGGGCAGCTTGCGGTAATGGGCGCTGAACTTGCCGGTGTACTTGCACGGGATGTAGTTCTGGTACGCATCGTGTTCCAGAATAACCAGATTGGGCAGGGTCTGGATGAACCTCACCTGTCTGATTTCTTTTTTGAAGCGCAGGAAAAACACTATCCGGTCGTAGCGGGTCACATCGACATGCTTGCGGAAATATCCACGCAGGTCGTCCTGCTCCGCGCTGGTCAGCTCGCGCTTGTCGCAGTCGCAGTGCTCGGCGATACCGTCGTACAGTCGATCGAGGATCGCTCGCTGCTCTTTCTGCACCAGAAACAGAACTTTCAATTGGTCTCTCTCTTTCCAGACAGCTCTTGGACCCAGAATAATTCGTGGCGTCGCACCGCTTTACGGAAGAACTCGTTTTCGCCGAAAGCCGGCCAGCGACGGGCCGCCAGACAACGTTGGATCGCCCGACGAAGTAGACGCTTGAGGGGAAGTCGGGGCTGAAGGTCGTGCATCATGCCCAACGACATAGCCTTGTGCCACTGCTTTTCAGCCGACAGACAAAGCGCCCAGGGCCGCAACGGTTCGTGATTACTGATCTGTGGCGGCAGGGTCACACCGGTCCCGGCATCACCCATTGGCCAGCGATCGTTGTCGTGAAGATGATTGGCGTAATGCAATAAGGTGCCGGGCTGCCAGGCTGTACCGTTCAGTGCCTGCATTACCGCCTGCTGTGAGCATAGATGGTCTGGGTGCGGGTCGAAACGCGGATGTGGCAAAACGATGACCTCAGGCTGAATACGCTCGATCAACTCACTCAGGTCGGCCAGCAGATTGTTCCAGGACGGTATGCCATCGACGTCACTGCCCAGGGCAAACGGATTGAACCGTCGAAAAAATCGGGTATCGCCCAGCTGTGCCTCACGGGAGACCACGGCCTCGGTCGGCGCGCTTTGCATGACGGGCAATTGCAGGCAAAAATAGCCCAACTGAATGCAGCGTTCCTGAGGTACACCACCCCACAGCGGCACGCTGAGGCTGTCCCAGGCACGAAGCGAGCCTTTCAACCGGGACGCTTCGACGCCATCGAGCCCCATCTGCTGATAGTGCCCGGCCTCGATTTCACCGGCAGTCAGGGTCACGATCCAGCTTTGACTGGCGCTGCTGTACAGGCCGAATGCGGCCAACTCGGCATCGTCGGCATGGGGTGCGATCACCATCACCCGTTGACGGCTGTAATCCGGATGCTCGAACGCCCTGAGCACCGGCTCACCCAGCAGTCGGCAGAACCGCCCGCGCAGGCGTAGCTCACCTTGCGACAGAACCTGCGCCTGACCACTGAGGTTGAGGTAACGCAGGCCGTTCACACCCCGCTCGAACGTTTGTCGGTCCGGGTTATCTCCCCCCGACAACTCGACCACGGGATCGATGAAGCGTCCCAGCCAAGTGCTTTTTATCCGTAGCGCCAGGATCAGCGTGGCGTCGTCGACCAGCATGACCCCGTCGTCCAGGCGCAAACGTTCACCGTCAAGATGAACCTTGGGCTGTTGGGTGTACGGTGGAAAGCTGTACTGATAATCGTCATTGGGCGAATAGAACAAATGGTCGGCGAACCAGGCCTCATGAGCAATCCAGCCTAGAACCGCGAGCACCAGCGGCAGCCACCAGGCCACCAGCACACCCACGGCAATCAAAAGCACCAGCGCGATGAGCAGACCGATGCGTTTGTTGCGCCGATGGCGCTTGAGCAATTGCTGTTTGCGGTTCATGGGCTGGCTCATACGGTGAACACCGGCACAGGATTGCACCAGCGATCCTTGTATTCACGGTCGGCGCGACCGAAAGAAAAGCGCAACGGTTTGCCCAACGCCCGGGCATGCTCCCAGGCGCTTTGCGTATTGATAAAGCTCAGCACGCTGCCCGGACTGAATTCGCGGGTTTCGGGATCGACGCCGCCATTGATGTACTCGACGCTGATCCACTGCGGTGTCTCGACACGGTAGACCAATTGAATCGCGATGGGCGCATCGTTGAGAAAAATCACCGAGCCGATCAGCAAGTCACGCAGCAACTCGATGACCTCCGCCATGCGCTCGGCCCCCGTCGCCGGGAACCCCCAGCGACGCTGGAACAGGTCGCAATAGATCGCCGCCAGTTCACTGCTGGAAAACTCCGCGACCGGCCGAACCACTCCGCCCGCTTCTTCCAGCAATCGCAATTCACGACGCTGGTTGTAGCGAAACTTCTTCGACAGTTCTTCGGGTGTGCGGGCCATCGCCAGCTGTTCAGCCTGCAACTTGATGCCGGTAAAACGGCCTTCGTTCAGCGCCGACAGGTAGCGTCCACGATGACGCAGCGGCGCTTGCGCATCGGCAGCGGCCGGCAGGATGAACTCGGCATTACCGAGGTCGAACAGGCCTTTTTTACCGCAGCGCTTGAGCACGTCCTTGGACAAGGCGAGATCGCGACCCCAAGTCGGGATCGCGGCTTTGACTTCACCGTTTTGCTCCCAGGCCAGGTAGCGCACAGGAATGTCGGCCAGCTGCGAAAGCCGCTCGACCACCATGGGATGAGTGGCGACACTGCCGCCATATCGTTGCCAGGCCTGGGCATATGTCGAGGCGTCGACTACCGCCCAGCCACGTTCGCGCCAGCCTTGAAATCGGTTGAGCATCAGGCCCTCGACGCCAGTTCGGTAACGTGCGGCAAACGCCAGAAGGCATCGCGTACCGCGCGGTCGGAGAAGCGCTCACGCAAGCGATCGAGCATCAGCTCGGCACACTGGTGACGCTGCTGCTCATCCATCGCGGCCAGATGTTGCAGCCCTTGAGCCAAGTGTTCGGCATCGCCCAGCGGGAACAGGATACCGACGCCCTCGACCACTTCCTTCGCCCCGCCACATGCCGTAGCGAGCAACGGCACACCGGCAGCCATCGCCTCCAGCAGCACCATGCCGAACGGTTCGTGATCGGAACTCAGTGCAAACACATCGAAGGCACGGAAATAGCGTCGGGCTTCAGGCACCTGACCGAGAAACAACACGCGGTCGCCGATACCCAACTCACGGGCCAGGGCCTTGAGGTCCTGTTCCAGTCGACCGGCACCGAGAATCACCAATTGACTGCTGGCCGGCAAACCCGGCAACGCCGCAGCAAAACCGTGCAGCAGCGTAGTCTGATCCTTGTCCGGGTGCAGCCGCCCGACATTGCCGACAACCCAGGCATCCGGCGCCAGGCCAAGGGTTTCCCGGGCCTCGCGAACCGACACCTGACTGTCCTGCAAGGTCTGCACATCGATACGGTTATAGAGCGTCTGAATCCGCGCCGCCGGCCACTTCGTCAGGCACTGGCGCATGTCGTCGCGTACGGCATCCGAAACCCCGAGCAGGCTCAGGCGCTTGCGGAAAATATTGGCGAAGAGTTTGCGAGTACCGCGCTTGTAATCGTCAAACGCGTGATGCACGCCAATCACTGGCAACGACGTGCCGAGCAAGGCGATATAAACAGGCTTGAAACGGTGAGCGATGCAAAAACTGAAATTGCGCGAGGCGGCGATCTTGCGCAGGTCGCTGATGGCGCCCAGCTTCAGGCCACGAATGGCCTTGGAGCTGTATTCCATGAACAGCACCTCATCGGAAGCGCAGCCCGCGGCGACTTCGGCATCGGCGGCCCCGGTCAGAAACACCGTGGTCACGCGATAACCGGTCCCCGCGAACAGGCTGGCGTACTGCCGGGCGCAGTCTAGAAACGGCCCGTCATAGCCGTGACAGAACTGCAGCACATGGCGTTCAGCCGAGCGTGTCATATGCGTCCGCGCCCTCTTTGACCACCAGGATGTCTTCCATGATCAGGTACTGCAGATCGGAACCGAAGAACATGTTCAGGGCGTCCGTCGGCGAGCAGATCATCGGTTCGCCACGACGGTTGAGCGAGGTGTTCAGCGACACGCCGTTACCGGTCAGCACTTCCAGCGCCTTCATCATGTCGTAGTAGCGCGGGTTGTATTCGCGCTTGAGCACCTGGGCCCGGGACGTACCGTCTTCGTGGACGACTTCCGGCACACGGGTCTTCCACTCTTCCGCCACTTCAAAGGTGAAGGTCATGAACGGCGCCGGGTGATCGATCTTGATCATCTGCGGTGCAACGGTGTCGAGCATCGACGGGCAGAAAGGCCTCCAGCGCTCGCGGAACTTGATCTGGTGGTTGATGCGGTCAGCCACGCCAACGGCGCTCGGGCAACCGATGATCGAACGACCGCCCAAGGCGCGCGGACCGAACTCCATGCGACCCTGGAACCAGGCCACCGGGTTGCCATCGACCATGATCTTGGCGATGTTTTCCGGCATGTTCTCAAGCTTGCGCCATACCGGCTTGCTCGGGTGACGGGCGCACGCGGCGAGCACGTCTTCGTTGGTGTACGACGGGCCGAGGTAGACGTGTTCCATCTTCTCGACCGGCACACCACGGGCATGGGACACATAGGCCGCCGCGCCTACCGCGGTGCCGGCATCGCCGGACGCAGGCTGCACGAACAGTTCTTTAACGTCATCGCGGGCGATGATTTTCTGGTTCAGCTTGACGTTCAACGCACAGCCACCAGCGTAGGCCAGCTTGCCGGTTTCCTTGAGCACGTCGCCCAGGTAGTGGTCGATCATCTGCAGCGAGATTTTTTCGAACAGCGCTTGAATGCTCGCTGCGTAGTGGATGTACGGCTCGTCGGCGATATCACCTTCGCGCTTCGGGCCCAGCCACTCGATCAGCTTCGGCGAGAAGTAGTAACCTTTGCCTTTTTCCTTGTAACGACGCAGGCCGATGACGTTGGCGTAGTCGGTGTTGATCACCAGCTCGCCGTTTTCGAACGAAGCCAGGCGCGAGAAATCGTATTTGCTGGCGTCGCCGTACGGCGCCATGCCCATGACCTTGAACTCACCGTCGAGCATATCGAAACCGAGAAACTCGGTGATCGCGCCATACAGGCCGCCGAGGGAATCCGGATCAAAGAATTCCTTGATCTTGTGGATCTTGCCATTCTCGCCGTAACCGAAGAAGGTCGTGGCGTACTCACCCTTGCCGTCGATCCCCAGGATCGCGGTTTTCTCTTTGAAACCGGAGCAGTGATAAGCGCTGGAGGCGTGGGCCAGGTGGTGCTCGACCGGCTCGATCTTGATTTTCTTCGGATCGAAGCCCAGTTGCTCGAGGCACCAGACAATCTTGTTGCGATAACGCTTGTAGCGACGGTTGCCCATCAGGATCGCGTCAAGAGCGCGATCCGGGGCGTACCAGTAACGCTTGGCGTACTGCCAGCGAGCCTTGCCGAACAGGCTGATCGGCGCGAACGGAATCGCTACCACATCAACGTCGGATGGCTTGATACCGGCCTGCTCGAGGCAGAACTTCGCCGACTCGTAAGGCATGCGGTTCTTTGCATGTTTATCGCGCACAAAGCGCTCTTCCTCAGCTGCCGCGACCAGCTTGCCGTCGATGTACAGGGCTGCGGAAGGATCATGGCTAAGGGCGCCGGACAGGCCAAGAATCGTCAATGCCACAGGGGTCTAGCCTCTTTAGTCTGCATGCAGGCGCAAGGCGCCTCAAAGATTAATGTGCCCTCGCAAAGGGCGAGTGGCAGCTAAAGGGCGGGATTATAGCGTAAACATGGCGGGAATGACCCAGCGCATATTGCCCCCGTGAAGATGGCTCGGGCGATAGCAGGCGGCATTGCTCATCAGCGGCCTGCTCGCCAATAGATGCTGATATTGCCGTCAGTAGCCTGGCGGTAAACCGTATAAGGCAGGAGGACGGTATCGAAAACACCCGACAGGGTGAAATCCACCAATACGAACGGCAAGAGAATTCCCGTGGGATCAGGCGCTGCATTCAATACGCAAAAGTCGAACGCCAGACCACTGTAGATACGCGGGATGGACTGGCAGTAGGTCTTCTGCTTTCTAAGACTGCGAGCCGCGTCTTCTTCATCTTGCAGCACTGTAACAGCGGTCCCGCAGCCTGATAAAACCAGTGCAAAAGCGCTCAGCAACAGCGTTATTTTTATTGTCAAAATCTGCCCTCCGTGAACGTCAGGCAAACTAGCATTGCGGCTATTCAGGGCACAGTTCACGGGTTCTGCAGATCATGTAGGACATTTCATAAGAACCTGTCCCTTAATCTCGGGGGACTGTTCTGGCCCCATCGCGAGCAGGCTCGCTCCTACAGGGGATCTGTGTCGCCGGAGATCCAGTGTGAGAGCGAGCCTGCTCGCGATAGGACCGAAGGTCCGATTCAGGCAGCGCTAGAGATATCTTTGGGAAGACGCTGATCGATGATCTGATACAGCGCGCTGCTCTCAGGCCAGTTACGCATGAACCGCGCCCGATCCCGCGCATACGCCGGGGCGAAGCTGTTGAGCGAGGCATGCTGACACATCGAATCCAGATCGATCAGCGCCCAGCGATCGTCCTGCCAGAACAGGTTATGCCCCTTGAAATCCCCGTGACTGATCCGCTCGCCAATCAGCTCGGCAAACAAATGATCCAGCGCCAACAACTCGGCTTCCGGTGCCTCACCGCTTTCAACATAAGGCGCAAAGCGCTCGATGATGTCCGGCCCCGGCAAATACTCGGTCACCAGATAAGCCCGACTGCGCAGCCAGAGAAAACGTTTCTCCAGCAACGCCAACGGCTTGGGCGTGGCGATGCCGAGAAACGCCAGGCGATTGCCTTCGCGCCAGGAGTGCCAGGCACGGCTCGGGCGCCAGAAGCGTTTGAGCCAATGGGCAAAACCTTTGATGTTGTAGCGCTTGATTACCAGCGTGCGGCCGCCCACCTCGACCTTGCCGACGCTCGCCGCGCCGCCGGTCTTGTACAAATGGCCCTGATCGAGCAACACATCGGCCTGGGCCAGTACCGGCAGCATCGCCGCTTCTTCCTCGCGGCGAATCGCCCGCAAGCCGAACGCTCCGCGCTGGACACTGAACAGCGTGCAGTCGCGGCCGACCTTGATCAGGAAGTCCTTCAGGCGCCAGCTGCGCACCTTGTTGATCTGCTTCTGCAACGCTTCCATCGGCAAGGCATGCTCGCCGTTGCTCAGCAGGTAATACACCAGCAGCTCTTCGGTGAAAGGCTCCAGCGTCTTGGGCAATTGGGCGAAAAACACCCCGAGGTTTTCCAGGACTTTCTGTCGCGAGAGCGGCTGGCCAGGGGTTTCGGAGCAGACGCCGCCGCCATCGATCAAATACAACCGGCCGCGCTGGCGCAAAAGGTTGTCCAGGTGCAGGTCTTCCTGCCAGAGCCCCTTGCGATGCATTTGGCCGATGGCGCCCAACGCCTCGGCCAGCACAGCCCCTTGCATATCCGCCAGCACCGGCAAATGCTCGACCTGTTTCCAGGTTTCACCGAGGCTTTCGGCGCCCTCGATGAACTCGAACAGCAGCCAACCGCCCTCGCCGTCCTTCAGGCCATCCGCCAGCAACAACGGCGTGGTCAACCCCTGAGCCGCCAGCAACCGCACGCCGTCCAGTTCACGCTGGAAATGCCGCGCCGCTTTGCTGCCGACCAATAACTTGGCCAACACCGGGCGCCCGCGCCAGACGCCGGCACCGACATAACGCTGCCCCGGCAACACCCGCAGCAGACTCAGCAGCTGCAACTCGGCAGGGCCGGCAGCATCGGCCAGTGGAATGTTCAGCGGCAGGCGCGGGCTGCGTCCTGCGTTTTTCAGCTCAGACAAACGCATCAGCGCGTCTCCTTATGAGTGCGCCGCGCGATCAGGCGCGCAAGCCAGGCGTCGATCAACGAACTGTCTTGCGATTGATCCAGATAGGCGGCCAGCAGCTCACGCAACTGCGCTTCGCTCCACTCAGGCGCCCGACGCAGCAACGGCTCCAGGTCTTTGGCCCGATCACGCAGGCCAAACAGCAACGGCCGGGTCTTTTCCAGGTCGATCAGTTGGGCCAGGTAACCATCGCCAGTGGCCTGGAGAAAAATGTGCTTGGGGTAGAAGCAACCGTGAACCTGACGCGCGCCGTGCAGGCGCCGGGCCAATAGGCCACAGGCCTGAAGAATGGCCGAATGCTGCGCCGAACTCAGGTCCGACCAGCGCTGCAACAGCGAATCCAGGTCATCCCAACCGTCCAGGGCACGGGTCAGCAGAATCGCCCGAACTTCGCCGTCGACTTTACGCTCACCGAAAAACGCCGCTTTCAATGCTGGAATTCCGAGCTTTTCATAGCGACTGATATTGCGAAATTCACGGGCAAAGCTCGGCTCGCCAAAGGGCGCATGCAAGGTGCGCATCTGGTAGTTGCTCTGGCGCTTGAGGTAGTAGCCGTGACCTTCCAGATTCAGCCGAAACACGCTGCTCCAGCCGCCGCGAGCGGTGTTGGGCTCGTCCACAGCGTCGAGCTGCTTGGCCCAGAGTGCATCGAAGGTGCCGAGGCCGTGACGCTCAAGCAGCGCACGGTCTTCAGCGGCCAGAAAATCAGTCATTCGCGTCCCTCGAAAAATCTCACCACGTGCCGAATCCGTTTTTTGTCGGCGGCATTCAGCCGATCACACTGGCGGTATTGCAGATAAAAGCGCAGGCGCTGGGTAGCCGACAACTGATACTTGGCGACCTTGTCCAGACAGGCCAGGTCCTTGGTGATCCGGTATTTGAGCCAGAAGCCGCGCCAGAAATCGCCGTTGGGGCAGTCGATCAAAAACAGCCGGGGCTCATTGTCGATCAGCAGGTTGCGCCACTTCAAATCGTTATGGGTGAAGCGGTGGTCGTGCATGGTCCGGGTATAAACCGCCAGCTGCCGGCTGACATTGTCGACCCAGGCGCGGTCCGCCAGTTTCGGATCACGCCGCTCGGCCAGCGCCGACAAGTCTTCGGTATTGGGCAGTTCACGGGTGATCATCGCCCCGCGATCGTACGCCGCACCGCGACGCTCCAGGCCCCAGGCCACCACTTCAGCGGTAGGAATGCCCCACTTGGCGAAGCGCTTGAGGTTCTGCCACTCGGCCTTCACCCGAGGCTTGCCCAGGTAACGGCGCAGGCCTTTGCCCGCACCCACGTAGCGTTTGACGTAATAGTTGACGCCATTGCGCTGGACGCGAATGACCTCGGACAACGGGTCGCGGGTCAAGCGCTCGCCCTGAAGCGAAAACACGGCCTCAAGGCTGCCGAAATCTTCTGCCAGATCGCTGTACTCAGGCTCCAGTGTCCAACCCGCCATCAGAGCGCATCCCCGTATCGCTGTTTACGGTCGTAGAGTTTGTTGGCCTTGCCTTCGAGCCAGGCGAGCAACCCGGCCTCGTCACCCAGGATCTGGCGCAGGGGCCGCTGAAAATAGCCCTTGAGGAAACGCAATTTGTCGCGGCGGGTCAGGCCAATGTCCAGCGCCGAAAAATACAGCGCCGCCAGGTCCTTGTTGCGCCAGCGCCGGGTAATCGTCGGGCGGGTCTGGGCGCGGTGCAGGTCGATCACCGAGAGCCTGAAATCGTCGGCCGTCACCGGTTTGTCGGTGTGCAGCAGAAAGTGGCAGATGTAGCAGTCGCGATGGTTGACCCCGGCCCGGTGCATCATCCCGGTCATGCGCGCGACTTCGGCGATCAGCGCTCGCTTGAGTCTTGGCTCGGGCGAGTGCTTGGCCCAGTCAATGCTGAAGTCTTCGAGGCTGACAGTGGGCGCCAGCTCTTCGGTGATGATGAACGAATGCTGGTCCGCCGGGTTGCTGCCCTTCTCGCCGTAAGCCACGGCGGTCATGGTCGGCACACCGACTTCTTGCAGGCGCTGGATGGCCTTCCATTCCTGGCCGGCACCGAGCACCGGCAACTTGGCGGTGAGCAGGTTCTTGAAGATTTCGCCCCAGCCAATGCCACGGTGGATCTTCACGAAAAAACCACTGCCGTTGACTTCGGTACGCAGGGTCCGGCGCGCTTCAAGTTCGCGGTATACCTCGCCCCGGAGGCTCTCGACTTCGGCGAACGGGTCGCGTCCGGCCCAGAGGCTCTTGAACGGTTCAGCCAGCATCAACTTCATTAAGCGTGCTCCGCCAGAATCACATCGGCCGCGTGCTGCGGCATGCTGTAGAGGTCGGCCGTCGCGGCGAAGGCCAGACCGTTGCGGCTCCAGGCCGCCCGTGCATTTTCGTCATTCAACATGCCGGTCAGGTATTGCGTCAGCTGCGCCTGATCGAAAGGCTCGTCCAGCACCAGACCGGCGTCGGCCTCGGCGATGTAATGGGCGTAACCACACACCGCGCTCACCAGCACCGGCAACCCGGCCACCAGGGCTTCGAGCAACACAGTCCCGGTGTTTTCGTTGTACGCCGGGTGAATCAACAGATCGGCGCCGAGCAGAAAACGCGGGATGTCGCTGCGACCCTTGAGGAACGTCACGTTATCGCCGAGCCCCAGTGTGGCGCTCTGCATCTGGAACAATTTGGGGTCGTCCTGGCCAATTACAAACAGCCGGGTGCGTTTCTTCAGATCGGCGGGCAATGCGGCCAGCGCCTTGAGGCTGCGATCCACGCCTTTGGTCTTGAACCCGGAGCCGATTTGCACCAGCAGCAAATCGTCCTCTTTCAGGTTGAATTCGCGACGGAATTCGGCACGGATCTCGGCGGCATTGGCCGGTGCACGACGGTCCTGAGAGATACCCGGCGGCAGCAGATGGAAGCGCTCAAGCGGCGTGTCGTAATGCTTGATGAACAGCGGCTGCTGGACTTCGGAAATAATCAGCACTTCGGTCTTGGCGTCCTTGGCGAACACCGCGCGCTCGTACTCGGCGAAGTGCCGGTAGCGGCCCCAACGGCGGTACAGCGAGTTGCGCAGGTTCTGCGCCTTGTCTTCGAAGCAGCCGTCGGCGGCGTAGTAGACGTCCAGGCCGGGCATCTTGTTGAAACCGATCAGGCGGTCCACCGGACGCTTGGCCAGATCCGCTTCCATCCACTCGGTGAGTTTTTCGTTGCGACGATGATTGAAGAACGCCTTGACCGGCGCCACCAACACTTCGAAGCCCGGTGGAATGTCGCCTTCCCAGATCAGCGTGTAGACCCGAATCTGATGGCCGCGCTGCTGACATTCCAGGGCGATACGCATGAAATCGCGCTGCAAGCCCCCGAATGGAAAGTACTTGTACAAGACGAATGCCAATTGCATCAGCGCAGCTCCTCAGCCAGTAACAACGTGCTCAGTCGGGTCGCGACACGCTCGGGATTCAGACGCGTGAAGCACAGGGGCCACTCGCGCTTAAGGTCAAACTGACGGGCATCTTCGGCCGTCGGTTGATACGTACATTTCTTTTGCATACACGGCGCACAGGGGAAATCGCTGGCCATGTGGATCTGCGCTTTACCGTAGGCGCCGGTCAGGCCCGGGTTGGTCGGGCCGAACAGCGACAGCGTCGGCACGTCCAGCGCTGCGGCGAGGTGACCGAGACCGGTGTCCACCGCCACGCAGGCTTGCGCGCCGGCCAGCACTTTGCCGACACCCGCCAGGTTCAGCTTGGGCAGCACTTCGACGTGCCGCATGTCTTTGGCGATGCGCTCGGCCCGGGCTTTCTCGATCGGATTACCCCACGGCAGCTTCACCGCGACACCGAGATAGCCGACACGCTCTGCCAACTCGCGCCAGTAGGCTTCAGGCCAGTGTTTGGTGTCCCACGTGGTGCCGTGCAGGAATACCACGTATGGATTCTTGCGCGGCAGCTCCACCAGTCGCTCGATGTTCAGGCCGTAATCGCCCAAGCCTTTTGGCAGGTCGTAACCCAGGGCCACGGCGAACAGCTGACGCACTCGCTCTACCGCGTGTTGCCCACGGGCCACGGCCAGACGCCGGGAATAGAAGCGGGCGGCAATCGGCTCGCGGGCCGAGTTTTTATCCAGCCCGGCCACCGGGGCTTTGGCGTATCGGGTCAGCAAGGCGCTTTTGAGCAGGCCCTGGGCATCGATCACCAAATCATATTTGTTGGCGCGAACGCTTTGCTTGAAGCGTTTCCATTCGCCACTCTTGATGGTCTGCCAGATGTTTTTGCGCCAGCGACGGATCGCCACCGGAATCACCTTGCCCACGGCCGGGTGCCAGGTCGGGATTTCGGCGAAGCCCTCTTCCACCACCCAGTCGAACTGGATGCCGGGGATCGCCCGTGCCGCGTCGGTCAGCGCCGGCAACGCGTGAATCACGTCGCCCAGCGAAGAAGTCTTGATCAGCAGTACCCGCAAACTATTTGACCTCGACCACAGTGCCCTGCAAACGCTGCAAGGCTTCGTTCACCGCTTGCGGCATGAGTTGGCGCAGGCAGTTGTAATGACCGAAACGACACGTGCGATCGAAGCAGGGGCTGCATTCGATGCCCAGGCGCACGATCTCGACGTGCTCGGCCAATGGCGGCGTGAAACCCGGCGATGTCGAGCCGTAAATCGCCACCAACGGGCGATTCAACGCAGCGGCGACGTGCATCAGGCCGGAGTCGTTGGACACCACCGCGTCGGCGCAGGACATCAGGTCGATGGCTTCGGCCAGGGAAGTGCCGCCGCTGAGGTTCACCGACTCTTCACGCAAACCGGGAATCAGCCGCGAGCGGATGTCTTCGCCGACGGCGTGATCGTTCTTCGAACCGAACAGCCAGACTTGCCAGCCTTCGCGGATTTTCGCTTCGGCGACCTTGGCATAGTGCTCGGACGGCCAGCGCTTGGCCTCGCCAAACTCGGCGCCGGGGCACAGCACCAACACCGGACGGTCGAGAGCCAGGCCGAACTTGGCCAATGCCGCTTCGCGAGTGACCGGGTCAATCTGCAGGCTCGGCCGTGGATACGGGGTCGGCAGTTCGGAACCCGGCTCGTAAGCCAGGGCCATGAAGCGTTCGATCATCAGCGGGTAACGTTCTTTGTCCAGCGTGCGCACGTCATTGAGCAGGCCGTAGCGGAATTCGCCACGCCAGCCGGTGCGTTTCGGGATGCCGGCGAAGAACGGCACCAATGCCGACTTCAGGGAATTGGGCAGCAGGATCGCCTGGTCGTACTGGCCGGCCAGGGATTTGCCGATGCGCCGACGCGTCGCCAACTCCAAAGCACCGTGACCGAGCGGAAAGCTCAAGGCCTGGCGTACTTCGGGCATGCGCTCAAGAATCGGCCGGCTCCACTCGGGGGCCAGCACGTCGATTTCGCATTGCGGGTGGCGCTGCTTGAGGCACTGAAACAGTGTCTGCGCCATCACCATGTCACCGACCCAACTGGGCCCAACGATCAGAATTTTCATGTGGTTTCCATAAACGAACCGGGGAGGCATACGCCCCCCCGCCTCGATAATCCAGCACCTGCGGGGTGAACCGTCAGGTCATTTGGACGAGCTGATTGGGGCTCGTCGGATCAATTTAATACACATTCATGTCAGTCAGCATAAACCTCTGTGGCGAGGGAGCTTGCTCCCGCTGGGCTGCGCAGCAGCCCCAAAATTTGCCACTGCATTCTCATGACAGACTGCACAAGCTGATTTGGGAGCGCTTCGCACTCCAGCGGGAGCAAGCTCCCTCGCCACAAAAACCCGCTCCCACATTTGAATCTCGTCGCCTGCTCAGCTTAGCCCCAGCTCGCGCCAGATCCGCACTACCTGCCGCCTTTCGTCCACGAACTGGTCGCCCGGTATCACCCCGGCGTCCTTCTGCAAGGCCTGCCGGTGAGCGGCTGAACGATAGGCTTTATAGGCCTCGCGCAACAGGCTGGCGTCTTCGGCGGGCATCAGCCCTTCCTCCTCCAGCCCTTCCAGAATGCGGATGTTGTCAGTCCAGCGCAGCAATGGCGGGTGCGATTCGGACCACGCCAGGGCCGCGTATTGCACCATAAATTCAATATCGACGATACCTCCGGCGTCCTGCTTGAGATCGAACGGCGCCGTGGCCTCGAAGGCATTTGCCCCGGTGCCCGCCGCAGTACTCTTGCTGCCAAGGTTATCGCGCATTTTGGCGCGCATCTCGCTGACCTCTTGGCGCAACGTCGCCAGGTCACGCGGCTTGCCCAATACCGCCGCGCGGACTTTCTCGAATGCCTGGCCGACGTCCGGGCTGCCCACCAATACCCGCGCCCGCACCAACGCCTGGTGTTCCCAGGTCCAGGCTTCATTTTCCTGATACCGGGCAAACGCTCCGAGCGAACTCACCAGCAACCCCGACGCGCCGGACGGCCGCAGTCGCATGTCCACTTCATACAGCTGACCGGAGTTGGTCTGGGCCGTGAGCAAGTGAATGATCCGCTGCCCCAGCCGGGTGAAAAATTGCGCGCCGTCGATAGGTTTCGGCCCGTCGGTTTCCGCCTGCGGATCGCCATCGTGGATGAACACCAGGTCCAGGTCGGAACCATGCCCCAATTCCAGGCCGCCGACTTTCCCGTAACCGACAATGATGAAGCCGGGATCGCACAAAGTGCCGTCGGTACGCAGCGGCGTACCGTACTTGGCCACGGTCTGGCGCCAGGCCAGGGCCAGCACTTGCTCGAGGATCGCTTCGGCGAGCCAGGTCAGGTAATCGCTGACTTTCATCAACGGTAGGCTGCCAGCGATTTCCGAAGCGGCGACGCGCAAGCGGTGCGCCAGTTTGAAATGTCGCAGGGCTTCCATTTGCTGTTCGAGGTCGTCTTCGGGAATCCGCGTCAAACGCTCGCGCAACTCGGCGGCCAATTCCGGTGCCAGCGGCGGCTTGAACAGCCGGCCTTCGTTGAGCAATTCGTCGAGCAGCAGCGGGAAGCGGGTGATCTGTTCAGCGATCCACGGGCTCGCGGCGCACAGGGTCAACAAACGTCGCAGCGCGCCGGGGTTTTCGGTCAGCAACACCAGGTACGCGGAACGACGGGCCACAGCTTCCACCAGCGGCAAGACTCTTTCCAGCACCAGATCCGGATTGGCGTGCTCCACGGCCTGCGCCAGCAACCGCGGAATAAAGGCATCGAGGCGCTCGCGACCCAAGCGCTGCATCGCGCGCAATTGCGGACTGCCGCGCAAACCGGCCAACGCTTTCAAAGCTTTGGTGGCATCAGCGAAACCGCCCTCTTGCAACTGACGGCAAGCGGCCTCTTCATCCTGAGCCTCTTCCCACAGCGGCAGCCATTCGCCGCCGACCACCACTTCGCTTTCGGTGCCTTCCTCTTCGTCGGGATCGGCGATCACCTGACCAAAGTGCCAGGCCACGCGGCCACGCCAATACATAAGCTGTTCGTGGAAAGCGGCCCAATCGGCGAAGCCCAACATAAAAGCGATGCGCGCCTGATCCTGCGCGCCGTCCGGCAGCATTTGGGTCTGGCGGTCGGCAATCGCCTGGATCGCATGCTCGGTGTACCGCAGGAATTCGTAGCCTTCGCGCAGTTCGCTGACCACCGCTGGCGGCAAGTAACCCTGACCTTCCAGCGTGCTCAGTACTTTTAATAGAGGCCGCTGCTGCAAGCTCAGGTCGCGGCCGCCGTGGATCAGCTGGAAGGCCTGGGCGATAAATTCGACTTCACGAATACCACCGGAACCGAGTTTGATGTTGTCGGCCATGCCCTTGCGCCGCACTTCCTGCTGGATCAGCTGCTTCATGGTGCGCAGCGCTTCGATCGCAGAGAAGTCGAGGTATCGCCGGTAAACGAACGGCCGCAGCATCTCTTGCAATTGCGCGCCGGCCACTTGATCGCCAGCCACCACCCGCGACTTGATCATCGCGTAGCGTTCCCAGTCGCGGCCCTGATCCTGGTAATACTGCTCCAGCGCGTTGAAGCTCAACACCAATGCGCCGGCCGAACCGTAAGGCCGCAGGCGCATGTCGACGCGGAATACAAAACCGTCGACGGTCATCGGGTCCAGGGCCTTGATCAGGCGCTGGCCGAGACGAATAAAAAATTCCTGGTTATCCAGCGAGCGTTTGACGCCGACGGTTTCGCCCCCCTCGGGATAGGCGAAGATCAGGTCGATGTCCGACGACAGGTTGAGCTCCACCGCACCGAGCTTGCCCATGCCGAGAATGACCATTTGCTGTGGCTCGCCGCTGCGCCGGCCAGTCGGCACGCCGAACTGCTGGCAGTGCCGCGAGTACAACCACTGATAGGCCTGATCGATGCTGGCATCGGCCATGTCCGAGAGGTCGCGGCAGGTCTGGATTAGATCGCACTGACGTGTCAGGTCGCGCCAGATGATCCGCACCTGATGACGGCTACGCTGACGGCGCAGGGCGCGACCGAGCTCATCGTCGGTGTCCGCTGCATTCACCGCGGCCGCAATCTGTGCGCACAACTCGCCGGGCGCAAAGCTTCGATCCAGCTCACCGGACTGCACCAGTTCCAGCAACATCAACGGGTCGCGGACACTTTGTTCAATCACGAAGTCGCTGGCAGCGGTGACGCGGGCGAATTGCGCCCAGCGTTCAGGCGTCCAGCCGGCCAGGCCATGGTCGTCGTCGAGGCCGGCGACGGCCGTGCGGAACGACTGTTCGGCACGGGTGATAAACGGCAGGAGGATGCCGGGCAGTTCGGCAAGCGAAGGGAGGCTCATGGTCTATCCTTGATCGGCGTGTAGAGGGCTGCATGTAGTGATTCGCGAGAATGCACTACCTGATCGACTGTCGAACAAAGGTTAGAAATAGCTGAAATTTCTTTATTTTTGGCAGACAGCATCAAGCTTTCACCTTTTCTGGTTGGCAAAAGACCAACCTTAACGATTATTCTCACAACGCAGCTGGAGGCCACAAGCCGCTCATCTGTAGTTTTACTACTCGTATATACATTCGAAAGGCTGAAATGCCCGATGATTTGTAGTAAAACTACACGCCGCCGGAACAACCTCTCGGCAATCCAAGAATTTATATCGTCTGCCCACAAGGCCAGTCGCAAACTCAGGCAACCGATTCTGGAAGCCTTTCCGCCCTGGAGCAAGCCATGCAAGACCTCGATCCCGTCGAAACCCAGGAATGGCTGGACGCCCTGGAATCGGTTCTCGACAAAGAAGGCGAAGACCGCGCTCACTATCTGATGACCCGTATGGGCGAACTCGCAACCCGTAGCGGTTCGCAATTGCCTTACGCCATCACCACGCCATACCGCAACACGATCCCCGTTACCCACGAAGCACGCATGCCTGGCGACCTGTTCATGGAACGCCGCATTCGCTCGTTGGTACGCTGGAACGCGATGGCCATGGTGATGCGTACGAACCTGAAAGATTCTGACCTGGGCGGTCACATCTCCAGCTTCGCCTCCAGCGCAACCCTGTATGACATCGGCTTCAACTACTTCTTCCAGGCCCCGACCGACGAACACGGCGGCGACCTGATCTACTTCCAGGGCCACACCTCGCCAGGCGTTTACGCCCGCGCATTCATGGAAGGCCGCATCACCGAAGACCAGATGAACAACTTCCGCCAGGAAGTGGACGGTCAGGGCCTGTCGTCCTATCCGCACCCTTGGCTGATGCCTGATTTCTGGCAGTTCCCTACCGTATCCATGGGTCTGGGCCCGATCCAGGCGATCTACCAGGCACGCTTCATGAAGTACCTGGAAGCCCGTGGTTTCATCCCGGAAGGCAAGCAAAAAGTCTGGTGCTTCCTGGGCGACGGCGAGTGCGACGAGCCGGAATCCCTGGGCGCGATCTCGCTGGCTGGCCGCGAAAAGCTAGACAACCTGATCTTCGTTATCAACTGCAACCTGCAGCGCCTTGATGGCCCGGTTCGCGGCAACGGCAAGATCATCCAGGAACTCGAAGGCGTGTTCCGCGGTGCTCAGTGGAACGTGACCAAAGTCATCTGGGGCCGCTTCTGGGATCCACTGTTGGCCAAAGACGTCGACGGCATCCTGCAACGCCGCATGGACGAAGTCATCGACGGCGAGTACCAGAACTACAAAGCCAAAGATGGCGCGTTCGTGCGTGAACACTTCTTCAACTCGCCAGAACTCAAGGCGATGGTTGAAGACTTGTCCGACGACGAGATCTGGAAACTCAACCGTGGCGGCCACGACCCGTACAAGGTCTACGCGGCGTACCACGAAGCGGTCAACCACAAAGAACAACCGACCGTCATCCTGGCCAAGACCATCAAAGGTTATGGCACCGGTGCCGGCGAAGCGAAGAACACCGCGCACAACACCAAGAAAGTGGATGTTGAAAGCCTGAAGCTGTTCCGCGATCGTTTCGACATCCCGGTAAAAGACGAAGAGCTGGAAAACCTGCCGTTCTTCAAGCCAGAGCCAAACAGCGCCGAAGCCCGCTACCTGAGCGAGCGCCGCACTGCACTGGGCGGTTTCGTGCCACAGCGCCGCGCCAAGAGCTTCGACATCCCGACGCCACCACTGGATACCCTCAAGGCAATCCTGGACGGCTCGGGCGACCGTGAAATCTCCACCACCATGGCTTTCGTGCGGATCCTCGCGCAGCTGGTCAAGGACAAGGAAATCGGTTCGCGCATCGTTCCGATCATCCCGGACGAAGCCCGTACCTTCGGTATGGAAGGCATGTTCCGTCAGTTGGGCATCTACTCCTCCGTCGGCCAGCTCTACGAGCCAGTCGATAAAGACCAGGTGATGTTCTACAAGGAAGACAAGAAGGGCCAGATCCTCGAAGAAGGCATCAACGAAGCGGGCGCCATGAGCTCCTTCATCGCAGCCGGTACTTCGTACTCCAGCCATAACCAGCCAATGCTGCCGTTCTACATCTTCTACTCGATGTTCGGCTTCCAGCGTATCGGCGACCTCGCCTGGGCCGCTGGCGACAGCCGCACCCGTGGCTTCCTGATCGGCGGCACCGCCGGCCGGACCACGCTGAACGGCGAAGGCCTGCAACACGAAGACGGTCACAGCCACATCCTGGCTGCCACCATCCCGAACTGCCGCACCTTTGATCCAACCTACGGCTACGAGCTGGCGGTGATCATCCAGGACGGCATGAAGAAAATGACCGAAGAGCAGCAGGACGTTTTCTACTACATCACCGTGATGAACGAGTCCTACCAGCAGCCAGCCATGCCGGCCGGTGTCGAGGAAGGCATCATCAAGGGCATGTACCTGCTCGAGGAAGACACCCGCGAAGCGGCGCACCACGTTCAGCTGATGGGCTCCGGCACCATCCTGCGTGAAGTTCGCGAAGCGGCGAAAATCCTGCGTGAACAGTTCAACGTCGGCGCTGACGTGTGGAGCGTTACCAGCTTCAACGAACTGCGTCGCGATGGCCTGGCCGTAGAGCGCAGCAACCGTCTGCACCCGGGTCAGAAGCCTAAACTGAGCTATGTCGAAGAGTGCCTGAACGGCCGTCAAGGTCCGGTCATCGCGTCTACCGACTACATGAAGCTGTTCGCTGAGCAAATTCGTCAGTGGGTCCCGTCCAAGGAATTCAAAGTCCTGGGCACCGACGGTTTCGGCCGCAGTGACAGCCGCAAGAAGCTGCGTCACTTCTTCGAAGTCGACCGTCATTTCGTGGTGTTGGCAGCCCTGGAAGCCTTGGCTGACCGTGGTGATATCGAGCCTAAAGTGGTGGCTGAAGCCATCGCCAAGTTCGGGATCAACCCGGAAAAACGCAACCCACTGGACTGCTGAGGAGACACTCTGTGAGCGAACTCATTCGCGTACCTGACATCGGCAGCGGTGAAGGTGAAGTAATCGAACTATTTGTGAAGGTCGGCGACCGTGTGGAAGCCGACCAGAGCATCCTGACGCTTGAGTCGGACAAGGCGAGCATGGAAATTCCTGCGCCCAAGGCCGGCATCGTCAAAAGCATCAAAGTGAAGCTGGGCGATCGCCTGAAAGAAGGCGACGAACTGCTGGAGCTGGAAGTCGAAGGTGCCGCTGCTGCGGCCCCTGCGGCTGCCGCTGCGCAGGCGCCAAAGGCTGAAGCGAAACCGGCTGCTGCTCCGGCAGCTGCCGCGCCAGCCGCAGCTCCGGCTGCCGCCAGCGTCCAGCAAGTGCACGTGCCGGACATCGGTTCGTCGGGCAAGGCCCAGATCATCGAGATCCAGGTCAAGGTCGGCGACACCGTCGCGGCTGATCAGTCGCTGATCACCCTGGAATCCGACAAGGCCAGCATGGAAATCCCATCGCCTGCCGCTGGCGTGGTCAAGAGCATCAGCGTCAAGCTCAACGACGAAGTCGGCACTGGCGACCTGATTCTGGACCTGGAAGTGGCGGGTGCTGCGGCCCCTGCTGCTGCCGCGCCAGCCCAGGCTGCTGCGCCTGCTCCGGCCGCCGCTGCTGCTCCAGCCGCCGCGCCTGCTGCACCGGTTGCCGACAGCGTTCAGGACATTCATGTCCCGGACATCGGTTCGTCGGGCAAGGCCAAGATCATCGAAGTCCTGGTCAAGGCTGGCGACACCGTCACCGCCGACCAGTCGCTGATCACCCTGGAATCCGACAAGGCCAGCATGGAAATCCCATCGCCTGCCGCTGGCGTGGTGGAAAGCGTTTCGGTCAAGCTGGATGACGAAGTCGGTACCGGCGACCTGATCCTCAAGCTGAAAGTCAAAGGCGCTGCGCCTGCTGCTGCCCCGGCAACCGCCGCTGCTGCTCCTAGTGCTCCAGCTCCAGCCGCCGCTGCTCCTGCTGCTCCGGCACCGGCAGCACCAGCTGCTGCACCGGCCAAGCCAGGCGCCAAGGTTCACGCGGGCCCGGCAGTACGCCAACTGGCTCGCGAGTTCGGCGTCGAGCTGAACGCTGTTGGCGCCAGTGGTCCGCACGGTCGCATCCTGAAAGAAGACGTGCAGGTTTACGTCAAAGCCATGATGCAGAAAGCCAAGGAAGCACCGGCCGCTGCTGCTGGCGCAACCGGCGGCGCGGGCATCCCGCCGATTCCGGTCGTGGACTTCAGCCGCTTCGGTGAGACCGAGGAAGTGCCGATGACCCGCCTGATGCAGATCGGCGCGTCGAGCCTGCACCGCAGCTGGCTGAACATTCCGCACGTGACTCAGTTCGATTCGGCTGATATCACCGACCTGGAAGCGTTCCGTATCGCTCAGAAAGCCGTTGCAGAGAAGGCTGGCGTCAAGCTGACCATCCTGCCGCTGCTGCTCAAATCCTGCGCGCACCTGCTCAAGGAACTGCCGGACTTCAACAGTTCGCTGGCACCAAGCGGCAAGGCGATCATCCGCAAGAAGTACGTGAACATCGGCTTCGCCGTCGACACCCCTGAAGGCCTGCTGGTACCGGTCATCAAGAACGTCGACCAGAAGAGCCTGTTGCAACTGGCAGCCGAAGCCGCCGTGCTGGCCGCCAAAGCCCGCGACAAAAAGCTCACCGCTGACGACATGCAAGGCGCCTGCTTCACCATTTCCAGCCTCGGCCACATTGGCGGCACCGGCTTCACGCCGATCGTCAACGCGCCGGAAGTGGCGATCCTCGGTGTTTCCAAGGCAACCATCCAGCCAGTCTGGGACGGCAAAGCCTTCCAGCCGAAACTGATGCTGCCGCTGTCGCTGTCCTACGATCACCGTGTGATCAACGGCGCCGCTGCTGCACGCTTCACCAAGCGTCTGAGCGATCTGCTGGCGGACATCCGCACGATCCTGCTGTAACACCGATCGGCCCTCCTTCATCGGAGGGCCCGTCGCGTTCCACGTTTTCCGAGCGCCACGCTCGTACCTCAACCCCGCCAGTTTGGCGGGGCTTTTTTTGCCCTCAAGAAAACCATCCCCATTCAGCATTCCAGGTAGCAGCTGTCGAGCTTGCGAGGCTGCGTTCGGCTGCGAAGCAGTCGTCAGATCAGAACTTGCGGTGCATCAGGTAGACCGCGTTAGCCGGTTTCACGACGGCTACGCCGCCGAACGCAGCCTCGCAGGCTCGGCAGCTGCTACAGGCCGCATTAGGGCTGAACTGACTGGCATTGGGCCCTCTCCCGAGTTTTATTCCTACATTCACGGCTTACGCCGCCTACAACTCGAGTCCACTTCCGCCCGATATTTTTCGCAAGCCAATAACTAATCTTAGTTGGTAGCCCCCCAATAGATTCTTCTACAACTTAATCTGCTTAGTTAGCATTACTTCGAATGGATTCGAACATGTTCAAACCAACTGTCGGCCCTATTATTGGCCACACAACAACTAACCACGTCCGCATTTTCTTGCGCGGCGAACTTCAAAACACTGCACCAGTATTTGCAGGCATTCGTTATCGACGAACAGGCGAAGAGCGCTGGTCCCAAGGTGTATTTGCAAAGTTGACGATCTTGCGGGATATGTCCGACGTAATTGCACTCAACGAACTTGCCACCGACACCGAGTACGAATACCAGGCAGGCTGGTTCAGCCCCATGAGCCCGGTGCATACCGTGGAAACGGTTCAGGAACTGCCGCTGCAATGGCCGCGCGTCATCTACCGGTTTCGCACACTATCCAGCAAGGCCGCGATTCCACGGGCCTATATCGTCGGTTCCTGTCGCTACCTGCGCATGACCGCTGGCATCCCGTCTGCACCGTATCTGGGCGACAGGATTTTCGCCTCGATCACCCATCTGGCGCAGCAGGCCGAACCGCCCATCAGCGCCATGTTGATGACCGGCGATCAAATCTATGTCGATGACCTGAACGTCATTGCTCCCGACCGGGAATACAAGGCAATACTCAGTAAGTACCGTGCAGCTTTTTCCCAACCCAATATTGCAAAATTAATGTCCGGCGTCCCGACTTACATGATCCTCGACGATCATGAAATCGAAGACAACTGGCCCGCCAACGAAAGTAAGGCAGATGCCTACTTATACAAAAATGCCATCGCGGCGTATGAGTTGTATCAAGCCAGTCATAGCCCCACACATGAACTTCTTGCCAGCGGGCAAGTAAACAAGCAACTGCAACACTATTGGTATCAATTCGCCGAAGGCGATATCGAATGGTTTGTCACTGACAGTCGAACCCGACGCAACCTGTCGGCCAATGATCGACGCATCCTTGACGAAGAGCAGGAACAAGCCTTGTGCAAATGGTTGATTCACAGCCCGGCCAGGGTCAAGTTCGTGGTCACCAGCGTAATGTTCTACCCCGACCGCAAGCTTCACGGTGATGACGCCTGGAAAGCTTTCCCGGAACAACGGCTACGACTGCTGGAGACCATTCGTACGCACCGAATAAAGAACGTCTTCTTCGTGTCCGGCGATGTCCATGGCTCCCTGACCAGTCGCCTGACCCACAGCGAAGACCCGGACTTCGCGGTGCACACTATCGTCTCCTCGCCTTTGTGCAACAGCAAACTGCTGCCGTATGCCAAGGCATCCACTTTCATCCTCGGCCAACCATTGGCGCGAACAGCCGCTGGCGACTATCAGCATGAACTGACCAGCCAGGTGGTCAGCCAGGACAACTTTGCCCATCTGGTCGTTGATCAGGAGAAGGTTCAGGTCAACTATCACGACCGGGACGGCCAGCTGCTGCAATCGGTAGGCATTCCTTTGCGTTAAACCAAACCTGTGGCGAGGGAGCTTGCTCCCGCTTGAGTGCGCAGCGCTCACAAGATTTTTGGGCCGCTGCGCAACCCAGCGCGAGCAAGCTCGCTCGCCACAGTGCTCCAAACGATTACTTTTAGCCATCCATTGGAGAAATCCTCTCTCCTGCCGACATATTCTTATAGCACTTGGCCTTCATGTCTCTTGTCAGTCACTGTCGCAATGATGCAACCTTGCCGCAGTTAACAGTACAGAGGGCGGAAGCCCGGCGCGATCAGCCTATTCGAAGTGAGTTCCCCTCCATATGAAGAGCCAACCCGATGCCGCCAGCCGTATGGTGGCCGAGGTAGTGACGCAGTTGCCTGTGCCCTCGCGGCTCGGCATGCTGCGTTTCGAACGGCTGAATGAAGCGAGCTGGGCGCTGCTGTTTCTCGATCCCAATTGCGAACGACAGTTCGGCCTGCCGGCTGTGGAGCTCTGTGCTCTGGTCGGCTCGCCCTACGCCAGCCTGATGGAGCCCGAAGCGCGCTATCAGCTGCATGACGCGGTTCAGCAACAACTCACCGAAAGCCCGCATTACCTGATCCGCTACACACTGCACACCGCCGCAGGTTCCTTGAACCTGCTAGAACTGGGCGAAGCCTACAAACAACACAATCGACACCTGCTACGCGGCTACCTGTTGGTAATCGACGGCTTGTTCGAGGGTGAGCAACTGCTGCCGGCCCTGGACCTGGAAACCCAGAACTCCCGCCTGCAAATCGCCCTGGAACTCAATCAGCGCGCCCAGCAGGAACAGCTTCTGCACCTGGACCGGGTGCGCGCCCAGCAAGACTTGATCCTGCTGCTGACCCGCCAGCGCTATAGCAGTAACAACTCCCTGAAAGAAGCCGCCGAACTGATCACTCGCAGCGCCTGTGACATTTACGAAATCGACTGCGCCAGCCTGTGGAACCTCGAAGGTTCACAGCTCGTGCCGATTTCGGCCTATCACCGCGCCAGCCAGGAATACCTGCTGCCGGAGCCGATGGACGTCAGTCTCTTCCCTGATTACCTGGATGCCTTGCAGACCGGCCGCGCCATCGACGCCCACAACGCCATGCGCGACCCGCGTACCCGGCAAATGGCCGAACACATGCGTCCGCGCGATGTGAATGCGATGCTCGACGCCAGCATTCGCGTCGATGGCCAAGTGGTCGGCGTACTCTGCCTGGAACAGACCGGTACGCCCCGCGCCTGGCAATCGGACGAAATTGCGTTCGCCGGAGAGTTGGCGGATCAGTTCGCCCAAGTCATCAACAACCACAACCGCCGCACTGCTACCAGCGCCCTGCACCTGTTCCAGCGTGCGGTAGAGCAAAGCGCCAACGCCTTTTTGCTGGTCAATTGCGATGGCGTGGTGGAATACGTCAACCCCAGCTTCACGGCGATCACCCAGTACACCACCGAAGAAGTCCACGGCCAGCGGCTGTCGGAACTGCCGGCACTGGAAAACCTCAGCGAGTTGCTGTTCGACGCGCCCTCGGCGCTGGCCAAGAGCAACAGCTGGCAGGGTGAGTTCAAAAGCCGCCGTAAAAACCTCGAACCCTACTGGGGCCAGTTGTCGATTTCCAAGGTTTACGGCGACAACCGCGAGCTGACGCATTACATCGGCATCTATGAAGACATCACCCAGACCAAGCTCGCTCAGCAGCGCATCGAGCGTCTGGCTTACACCGACAACCTGACCAACCTCGGCAACCGCCCCTCCTTTATCCGCAACCTCGACGAACGTTTCGCCCGAGACAGCGATACACCGATCAGCTTGTTGCTGGTGGACATCGACAACTTCAAGCGGATCAACGACAGCCTCGGCCACCAGACCGGCGACAAACTGCTGATCAGCCTGGCCCGGCGTCTGCGCAACAGCCTGAGCCCGAGCGGCAGCCTGGCGCGGTTCGCCAGTAACGAATTCGCCGTGCTGCTGGACGACACCGACCTGCGTGCGGGTCAACAGATTGCCAATCAACTGCTGGCGACCCTCGACAAGCCGATGTTCGTCGACAACCAGCTGATCAGCGTCACCGGCTCCGTAGGCCTGGCCTGCGCGCCGTTGCACGGCCGCGATCCGCAAACCCTGATGCGCAACGCCGGCCTCGCCCTGCACAAGGCCAAGGCCAACGGCAAACATCAGGTCCAGGTGTTCACCGAAGCGCTGAACGCCGAAGCGAGCTACAAACTGTTCGTCGAAAACAACCTGCGCCGCGCCCTGACCCAGAACGAGCTGGACGTGTTCTACCAGCCCAAGCTCTGCCTGCGCAGCGGTCGCCTGCTGGGGATGGAAGCGCTGCTGCGCTGGAACCATCCGGAAAAAGGCATGATCCGCCCGGACCAGTTCATCAGCGTCGCCGAAGAAACCGGCCTGATCATTCCGATTGGCAAATGGATCGCCCGCCAGGCCTGCCGCATGAGCAAAGACCTGACCGCCGCAGGCCTGGGCAATCTTCAGGTGGCCATCAACCTGTCGCCCAAGCAGTTCTCCGATCCGGACCTGGTATCGTCCATCGCCAACATCCTCAAGGAAGAAGCGCTACCGGCAAACCTGCTGGAACTCGAACTCACCGAAGGCCTGCTGCTGGAAGCCACCGAAGACACCCACTTGCAGCTCGATCAGCTCAAGCGCCTGGGCCTGACCTTGGCCATGGATGACTTCGGCACCGGTTACTCATCGCTCAGCTACCTGAAAAAATTCCCGATCGACATCATCAAGATCGATCGCAGCTTCATCCACGAAATCCCGGACAACCAGGACGACATGGAAATCACCTCCGCGGTGATTGCCATGGCCCACAACCTGAAACTCAAGGTCGTGGCTGAAGGCATCGAGACCGCCGAGCAGTTGGCTTTCCTGCGCCGCCACCGCTGCGACGTCGGCCAGGGTTACCTGTTCGACCGACCGATCCCCGGCGTAGAGCTGATCGAAAAGCTCAAACGCTACCCGCGTGGCCCGCTATCGCTGTAACACAACAGCACCCTGTGGGAGTGAGCCTGCTCGCGATAGCGGTGTATCAGCGACAACGATGCAGACTGCCACGACGCCATCGCGAGCAGGCTCATTCCCACATTTTGACTAGTGATTAACTTGGCATCATTGGGCACACTGGCGGTCTGTGTATTTACATTCAAACCTGACTGAGAGGACTGATCATGGTTCTGCGCTCGGAAATCCTGGTGAACAAAAACGTGCTCCCGACTAAAGAACAAGCTCTGCCCGGCCGTGAAACCCCAATGACCGTGCCGGAAAAACACTTCGTCCACGACGCCCCGCTGCTGGGCCCATTCGCGATGGACGTGGATTTCGCGATCTTCGGCCTCGGCTGCTTCTGGGGCGCAGAGCGCAAGTTCTGGCAGCGCGAAGGTGTGGTCAGTACGGCGGTGGGTTATGCCGGCGGCTTTACGCCGAACCCGACGTATGAAGAAGTCTGCTCGGGCCTGACCGGCCACAGCGAAGTGGTACTGGTGGTCTACGAGCCGGCAAAAGTCAGCTATGAAGAGCTGCTGAAAATGTTCTGGGAATTGCACAACCCGACTCAGGGCATGCGCCAGGGCAATGACATCGGTACTCAGTACCGCTCGGTGATCTACGCCACCAACCCTGCTCAACTGGCGGCGGCCGAACACAGCAAGCAAGTGTTCCAGGCTGAGCTGACCAAGGCTGGCAAAGGCACCATCACCACTGAAATCGAAGAAGCCCCGACGTTCTACTTTGCCGAGGCGTACCACCAGCAATACCTGGCGAAAAACCCTGAAGGGTATTGCGGGATTGGCGGTACCGGCGTGACTTGCCCGATCTGACTTTCGGGCCCTGATCGTTCCCACGCTCTGCGTGGGAATGCAGCCCGGGACGCTCCGCGTCCCTACCGAAGTGGAAGCGGAGCGTCCGTTGAGGCATTCCCACGCAGAGCGTGGGAACGATCACTGGTCAACTTTCAGCAATCAACCAATCCATCTGCCAACCACCCTGGGTCTGCCCCAACTTCTTGGACAACCACGGCAGCAACTCACGCAATTCCTCTTCCAGCCCCCACGGCGGATTCGCAATCGCCAGCCCCGAACCGTTCAGGCTGTTCGGCGTATCCAGCGGATGCACCAGCAACTCGACCCGCAACAACTTCGGTGCGCCCGTACCCGCCAAGTCCTGATAAAAACGCCGCAACAGGCGCTGGTCCTTCACCGGGTACCAGATCGCCGCCACGGTTTGGCGCATCCGGCCAATCGCCTCTTTCAGCGACGCCGCACAGCGCTGCATCTCATCCAGCTGCTCGAACGGCGGATCGATCAACATCACCGCCCGCTTCTCCTGCACCGGCAACATCGCACGCGGCACATGCCAGCCTTCGCCCAGATGCACCTTGACCCGACGGTCGCCAGCCATGTTGTCCTTGAGCAACACACCATCTTCCGGGTGCTTCTCGTTGAGCATCACCCGATCCTGCGGCCGCGTCAGCCGCCGCGCCAACTCCGGCGACCCCGGGTAATAGCGCAACTGGCCATCCGGGTTCATCTCGTGCAGCACCTTCATGTAATCAGCGGTCAACGCCGGCAGATCCGGCTGATCCCACAAACGCGCAATACCTTCCAGGTATTCACCGGTACGGCTCGCCTGATCGCCCTGCAGGTCATACAGACCAATGCCGGCGTGAGTGTCGAGATAGGCAAACGGCTGCTCCTTGCGCGACATCAAAGCGATGATGCGGGTCAAAGTCAGGTGTTTGAACACATCGGCGTGATTGCCGGCATGGAAGGCGTGACGATAATTCATGGCTGCTCCTGCGAAGGGCGGGAAGTTTACCTTGTACGGGGCTGGACGTCAGGGCCTCACAGCCGAGCGGACAGTTGCAGCACGCATAAAGGGGAAAACACACCTCAGCTAGGCCGTAACACGATCTGTAGCAGCTGGCGAAGCCTGCGTTCGGCTGCGCAGCAGTCGTAAACCCTGCCTGCACGGTGCACCTGAAACACCGCAAGCTCTGATTTTACGACTGCTGCGCAGCCGAATGCAGGCTTCGCCAGCTGCTACAAAAACGTGCGTATCAACTTAACTGAACAGCATCAGCGAAAACCCCCGGCGCTACTCCGAAGACCGAGCCTTCAATCGTCGTCCCAACACATCCAGCACATCACACCCATCCCGCAACGGAATGGCACAGAGCAAAGCAAAATCACTGAGAAGGAAGGACTGACACTCGATCGAACCGCGCATGGACAAGTTCTCCATCACTTGGGTGACGGCACGAATTCGGAAGTTGGCAGCGTCATACAAAACATCCCGCGGCGCTTGGGTGTCGACGAACAGGGTCGGCATGTCGTCGCAATTGCTGGTGAGTACCATGAAGCGGCTTTGGGGATGGGGGGTTGGTTTTTCATAGGGGGGATCGGGATGAAGTGTTTTCATTTTTTGAGACCTTGGTGGATAAATTCAAGCTACCAACGGCCTTTCCTACGGGCTTGGGTGGCAGCCGTGCGCGGGAGTAGGAAACTGAGGATCCACCAAACTCAGCCACGCCGAAGCGTGTCCCACGCACAGCCGCCGCGAACGATCTTACGGACACAAATAAAGTGCCGCAATCAAACGACAGCGTTGACGCGCGGTGAATTTCCAAGGGTTCCTACACCCTGCCACTGCATTTGCAGCGACAGCCAAAGACTATCCATGGAGCTCACTTCGCACCAGTTCATGGAAACCGCTACGAGTTGAAGGAAACTTCCGACGATCTTGCCCAGAAAATTCGCTACCCTTCACATCGTGCATGGTCAAATAAGCAAGCACCAACAAATTAAAAAGCCGAGAAAACACTCACTTATTATTGACAATAATTCTCAAACACTACAGCCAAGCATTAAATTTATCTCTCGGTTAAGTACTACCCTCACCAAGTTGAAAAATCCTCCTGACTCGCTTTATACAGATCATCAACCCACGCTTCGGATAACTTGAGGTACACATCTTCAAAAAACGCCCGCGGATTTTTCATTTCGTTCCACCCAGGAGGGAGCAAGGAGGGGGACATCGGATCATGTTCCAAAATCTCAGAAAAAACACTTGAGTCACCATCAAGAGCCTCTCCCAACACAAAAAACAAAACAAATTTGTGCCGATAACTCAACGCAGCGAAACGCTTGACAATAAACCGAGATATTAAGAACTCTCTATCTGAAGGACAATCAGGATCGTACGCCGACAACTCAACCCCAAGACTCTCCTCGCGATCATATATATCGAACCCGCCGAGAAAATGCCCTAGGCTTGGGTTGTATGGAGCATTCAGATACGGATGCATCAGCATTAGATTTTCTCTATCGGATAAAGCGCTATAGGCTGCAGTGTCTCAAAGTCGAATTTCATCTCAAAGGCATTCATCTGAGGAATGAAACGCGGATTTGTTGGATCTAAAGGATTAGGCTCATATCCCTGACCTACGTTTTCAGCCTCCATTCTTACTAACAAATTTCCTTTACTATCCTCCCCAGTAAAACGAGACATTTTTCTAGTCTCCCTTGTCATCGCTTCATTATAAGCATTCAGCTGCGCTCTATAGCTTATAAACTTAGAGCTCGGAACGGCTCTCCACCTTTCGCTCTCACCATGAAGTTCGCAGCTAGTGGTTTGTTGCTGAACAGCAGGACCCGAACCATTCGCCCAATTCTTATACATAGTTCGCAGTGTAGAAATCAATTTTTTAATAGGTATTAATAACATCATTTTTCAAAAGCCGACCATAACTGAACACAATAGAATACGGGCCAGAAGCAACTAAACTAAAAAATCACTAAAACTCTTTACCAACTCGCTGGGTCTTCAAGATTGGCCTTTTGAAAATCCTCTTTCCACTCGATAGTTGCCAAACGATAAATATCTTCAAAAAAAGCTCTCGTATTTTCCATTTCATCCCACCCACAGGGAAATGAGGAGTACGCCTCTGGGTCGTACTTAAAAAGCGACTGAAAGTCGTAGTTTTTATCCTCAAGCGCCTTTTCCAAACACTTGTAAAGTAAAAAGCGGTGTCGATAGGTACGATTTCTAACCAGACAATACTTGAGTATTAGCTCCTCTCTGTCCGACGGGTCATTCGGATTAAATTTCTCCAACTCCTCTCCAAGTGTTTCTTCACGATCATAAATATCGAAGCAGCCCAAAAAATATGAAGGTGTAGGTATATATGGCTGCTGAGTATCAGGATCAATAAACATAATCTTCCTCACTTGATCGGATATAACGTAAAAGGAACGCCAGCATCATCAAACTTCATTTCAAAACCGTCCAATTTAATAAGCCTTGGATTTTCCTTTGACCTAGTGTTTGGTATATATCCCTCCCCGGCACCCGGAAGCCTCATTCTAACGATGTTATTATCCTCTCCGTCCTTCCCCGTAAATCGAGACAGCCCTCGCTCAGTCCTCGTTGTTGCAAGAGTGTAAGCCTCGAGCATCAACTCCCAACTGCTAAATCTGGAACTTGGATTACCACGTTGGTGCCTAGGTCTTCTACCAGTTATCGGATCCGTACCATCAATAGCACGCTGCTTCCACTTAGCATCTGGTACCGCTGGACTATGTTTTCCAACCATATGCATGCCTTGACTGTCGTTTAATCTTTTAACTTCTTTCTTGGCAAGCTCCGCAGCACTCAGCTTGGGCTTCGGCAGCGCCGGCTCACCCTCATCCACCCTAGCGCCAGTCGTATCATCCGGCGCCCCACACCCAAGCTTATTAGGCGGCGGACAACTCCCGCTCAACCCCAACGGATCAACCCATCCCGTCGGATTCGGCGTGTACTGGTACTGGTTCAGCCCACCCGCCAACTTGATCGGATCGGGCGTCAGGTACCGGCCCACCTCCGGATCATAGTACCGATGCCGGTTGTAATGCAGGCCGCTCTCGGCGTCGAAGTACTGCCCTTGAAAGCGCAACGGCTGCTCGAGTTGTTCTCCTCCACCGAACGCCAGGCGAGTGACTTGGCCGTAGGCGTTGTACGTCGCCGACCAGACGATGTCGCCGCTGTAATCGGTGAGTTCTTGCGGTGTGCCAAGGTGGTCGAGTTGGTAGTAGAACGGGCAAG
>NZ_JBYTAJ010000043.1:0-44190 GCF_058788075.1 Pseudomonas sp. FW305-20
ATGCAGCCCGTGACGCTCCGCGTCACTGGACGCAGAGCGTCCCTAGAGGCATTCCCACGCAGAGCGTGGGAACGATCGTCATACGATCCTTGAAATAATCTGCAAGAAAACCCTGCGTCATTGCACAGAAGGGGACTGGTCCCCGATCTGAGCAACGCCATGCCCCATTACTTCGATAACGCCCACCGTGAAGAAATCGAAACCCTGCGCCAACGCCTGACCGCTCGCACCGAGTGGCCGACCTGGATGCTGCTGATCGGCGTGTACGTCGGCTGGTTCAGCATTGTGCTCGCCAGTGGCTGGTTGGGCCTGTGGTGGAGCACCGTGCTGTTGGTTCCGTTGGTGGTGCTCTGGTTGTCGGTGCAGCACGAATTACTTCACGGTCACCCCACCCGCTGGACATCCCTGAACAAGATCCTCGGCTACGCGCCGTTCGCCGTCTGGTATCCCTACACCTTGTATCGCGACAGCCATTTGCTGCATCACCGCGATGAAGACCTGACCCTTCCGGGTCGCGATCCCGAAAGCCGTTACCTGAGCGCCGAGCAATGGCAGGACAGTTCACTGTTTGAACAGCGTCTGCACTGGCTGAACAAAACCGTGCTCGGACGCTTCGCCCTCGGTGCACCGCTAGCCTTGCTGGCGCTGGCCAGGGAAGAACTGCAACGTCTAAAAGCAGGTGAGCGACAGGCCTGGCTGATGTGGTTGAGCCACGGCACGTTGACCCTGCTGATGTTGCTGTTCATCGCCCACTACAGCGTATTGCCGGTATGGCATTACCTGTTGCTGATCAGTGTGCCGGCGTTATCGATTGCCATGATTCGCTCCTACTATGAACACCGTCCCCACGCCGAGCCCGAGCAAAGGACGGTCATCAATGAAGCTGCCTGGCCGTGGCGCTGGCTGTTCCTCAACCTCAATCTGCATTTGGTGCATCACGACTTGCCGGGCCTGTCCTGGTACGACTTGCCCCGCGCCTACCGCGCGCGTCGGGAGCAATGGCTGGCGCGCAGCGGCGGGTTTCTGGTGCAGGGTTATGGGCAGTTGTGGCGGGAGAATGGGGTGAAAGCGATCGATAGCCCGCGACATCCATTCCACTGAGGCATGACCACCACATAACCCTGTGGGAGCGGGCTTGCCCGCGAATGCAATCGGCCTGACAACAATGATGTTGGATGTGCCGGCCCCTTCGCGAGCAAGCCCGCTCTCACAGAGAATTTCGTTGCCGGGAAATTTTCGATGACACAACACCTCGCTGAACTCCTGATGTACGTCGCCCCCGAACCGATCCGCGAGGCCAACGAGCGCTGGCTGACGCGAATGCTCGAGCGACTGGGTGCCTCCCGCCGCAGCGCCGAGGGCCTTTCGCTGATGGACCTTTGGCTGTCCCCGCACCTTCTGCTGACCCAAACCTGCGGCTATCCGTTAATGACCGCGTTGCGTGGTCGGGTCCGGGTCATCGGTCGTCCTCGCTATGAGCTGCCGGACGCTAACGGCGGCAACCATTGCAGCCTGTTGCTGAGTCGAACCGATGATCCACGGCGCAGCCTGCCGGCCTTTCGCGACAGTCGTGGGGTGATCAACGGCGAAGACTCCAACAGCGGCATGAACCTGCTGCGTCATCGACTGGCGCCGCTGCATCAAGAAGGGCAGTTCTTCGCCAGTGTCGGTACCAGCGGCAGCCACCGCGAAAGCCTGCGCGGGTTGCGTGAAGGGACAGCGGACCTGGCGGCCATCGACAGCGTCACCTTCGCCTATCTGGCACGGCACGCCGAAGACGAAGTGGCCGGCCTGCGAGTCATTGCGCGAAGTGCGTTCAGTCCGACCTTGCCGTATATCACCGCCGCGACGGTCACTGATGAACAGGCCGAGGCGCTGAGGCAGATGATGAATACGACGTTGCAAGAATTGCCCGAAGTCAGGGACATCCTCGGTCTGCATGAGGTATTACCGGCCAGCGAAAGCGACTATCAAATCGTTCTCGACTATCAGCAAGAAGCGGAAGCTCTGGGGTATGGGCGATTGCGGTAGGAGGGAAGATGTTTAATTCCATAGCGGAATATAAGAATGCCTTTTAAATATTATTAATGAATAAGGCTCCTTGCTAGGATCGCGTCACCGGATCACCGGACATTCAGCGACCCCTAACCCTTGGAGCCTCTATGTCCGGCACCGACCTTTCCCATCGTAACGACGTGGGCGGATTGTTCCGCGCGCATTACCCCTGGCTATGCGCACGGTTGCGCCGGCATCTGGGCGCCAGTTCCAGCGTCGAAGACATTGCTGCCGAAACCTTTCTACAGTTGCTCGAATCACCGGGGCTTGCCCCGATCCGCGAGCCTCGTGCCTTGCTCACCACCATTGCCCAGCGGTTGATCTATCAGCTCTGGCGCCGCCGTGAGCTGGAACGCCAACACCTCGATCAGTTGCAACACCTCGATCAGCAGCAAGCGATTTCACCCGAAGTTCGGGTGCAACTGACCCAGGCCTTGCATGGCCTCGACCGTACGCTGGAGCGCTTGCCGGGCAAGGTTCGCGCAACGTTTCTGTTGTCGCGAATCGACGGTCTGACTTACCCCCAAATCGCCGCCGAACTGGGCATTTCCCAGCGCTCGGTCAGCGTTTACATGACTCGCACTCAAGCCCTGTGTGCCCGGCACCGCGCCAACCAATCCTTGAATTCCCTGACCCGGAGGTCCGCATGAGATCGATCAAAACCCTGCTCGGCAGTTCGCTGCTGGCCCTGAGCCTTGTGGCAACCCACGTTCCCGCCGCGGAGAAAACCGCGCCGATCCATTTCGGTGACATCACCTGGGAAAGCGGCAGCCTGATCACCGAAATCCTGCGATTGATTGTCGAGAAAGGTTACGGCTACCCGACCGATACCCTTCCGGGCAGCACTGTCAGCCTCGAAGCGGCGTTGGCCAGGAACGATATTCAAGTGATCGGCGAAGAGTGGGCCGGGCGCAGTCCGGCGTGGGTCAAAGCCGCCTCGGAAGGCAAAGTGTTTGGGCTGGGCGACACGGTCAAAGGCGCCACCGAAGGCTGGTGGGTGCCGGAATACGTGATCAAGGGCGACCCCGAACGCGGCATCAAACCCCTGGCCCCGGAGCTGAAATCCGTCGCCGACCTGGCGCGCTACAAGGACGTGTTCCGCGACCCGGAAGACCCTGGCCGAGGCCGCTTCCTCAACAGCCCGACGGGCTGGACCTCGGAGATCGTCAACAGTCAAAAACTCAAGGCCTATGACCTGACTGACAGCTTCGTCAACTTCCGCACGGGTTCTGGCGCCGCATTGGATGCCGAGGTGGCTTCGTCGATCCGCCGTGGCAAACCGGTGCTGTTCTACTACTGGTCGCCGACGCCGCTGTTGGGGCGTTTCAAACTGGTGAAACTTGACGAGCCGGCTTTCGACGCCGAAGCCTGGAAGACCCTGGCCGATGCTAAAAACCCGAATCCCAAAGGCACGCGGTCGATGCCGGCGAACCTGGCGATTGGTGTGTCCGCGCCGTTCAAGGCGCAGTACCCGGACCTGGTGGCGTTCTTCGAAAAGGTCGACCTGCCGATCGATCTGCTGAACCAGACGCTCGGCCAGATGAGCGAAAAGCGCCTGCAACCGCGTCAGGTGGCCGAAGCGTTTTTGCGTGATCAGCCGCAGATCTGGAAGGGCTGGGTGCCAGGGGAGGTGGCGACCAAGGTGAGTGCGAGTTTGTAGTTTTTTCTGATGCTTCAGCGGTGTTTGTCAGATAGCTTTCGCGAGCGGGCTTGCTCGCGAAGGGTCTGCCGCCTTACTCCGACTCAGCGGCCAATGCAGCCTTCACGCCAGGCCGCTATCGCACAAACGCCGGCCACTGCTTCAAATCAATCCCAAGCACCGACGTCCATCGCAACACCGTAAACAAATACGCATCGGCAACACGCAGCCTCGCGGAGGATGCCGGACTGCAGCTGCGCGACGTTCGGGTCGAGGTCCGTGAATGGAGCAGTGCGTTCACCCTGGTGCGGGAAAACATCGGCGTGACGCTGGTGCCGGAGATGACACTGCCGAGCCAACTTCAGGGGCTGCGCGTGGTGCCGGTCAAACCGCGTATCGATCGCGAATTCGCCTTGGTGGCCGCTACGAACAAACCACCCTCGGCGGCGGTGCAGGCGTTGATGGGCATGCTCGCTAAGAAATGACATATGCCGATGCTGAACCGTTTTTGTCCTCGATACTGGCCGACTAGTGGCCTTGATTACCTTCCTTGCCTGTCTATGCTGACTCGTAACTAACTATGTCGACCGCCAGTGAAGGTCGTCATACACGTTAAAAGTGTGCGCAACCCAAGGCGCCGACTCTGAACAACACGGAGCTGTCCGGTCAATGGAATGTCTTATCAGAACGTTAGGGCTGGTCCGATTCCGGGCTATCAAGAGAAGGATGTCTTGATAAGAGTGTTGCTGCATGGACTCTCCGATTAAACATCATTGATCACCTGACCCAGTCCTTCCTGTGGAGGGATGCGTGTGCCTGTTCCTTGGAACGTAGTGCTGGAGCTGTTGAAAGACCAACGAACTTTCATCAAACAAAAGACCGCGCTGAAGGTGATACGACTATGTTTAACCGACATCACAAGACCGACCTGCAGGAAATCGAACGATTCAGTTGCGCGCTGGCCGAGGCTAACGCGAAGTTGGCGGGGGTCAGTCGTTCGATGGCGATGATTGAGTTCACCCCCGAAGGCATCGTGCTCGATGCCAACGACAACTTTTGCAGTGTCATGGGTTACAGCGCCGAAGAAGTGCGCGGCAAGCATCACCGGATCTTTTGCGAAGAAGCGTTTTATCGCAGCGAAGCCTACGCCAAGTTGTGGCGTGACCTGGCCCGTGGCGAACCGGTGAGCGGGACCTTTCTACGCTTGGACAGGAACGGCAAGGAGATCTGGCTTGAAGCCAGCTATATGCCAGTGTTCGGCGCTGATCGTCAGGTTCGCAGTGTGATCAAAGTCGCCACTGACATCTCGGCCAGGATCTACAAGGAGCACGAAAACGAGAGCATGCTCGCGGCGATCGGTCGCTCCATGGCGGTGATCGAATTCACTCCGGATGGCAAGGTCATCACCGCTAACGACAACTTCTTGAAGACGATGCATTACTCGCTCAACGAAGTGGTTGGCCAGCATCACAGCCTGTTTTGTCATCGTGCCGAAGCCGAATCCCAGGCCTATAAAGCGTTTTGGGCCTCGCTCAATCGCGGCGAATATCACTCGCACCGTTTCGAGCGCAAAGACAAGCACGGTCATACGGTTTTCCTGGAGGCTTCCTACAACCCGCTGTTCGACACCAAGGGGCGGTTGTACAAAGTGGTCAAGTTCGCCAGAGACATCACCGATCAGGTGACCACCCTGCAAACCGCCGCGGAGTCGGCCCACAGCACCTCGGTTGAAAACGATGCTTGTGCGCAGAAGGGGTCGCAGGTGGTGCAGCAAACGGTGCAGACCATCCAGGACATTTCCAAAGACTTGAACGAAGCGGCGCTGAGCATTGATGCCGTCAGTAAACAGTCCGACATCATCGGCACCATCGTCCAGACCATTCGCGGCATTGCCGATCAGACCAACCTGCTGGCGCTCAACGCCGCGATCGAAGCGGCCCGGGCCGGGGAGCACGGGCGCGGGTTTGCGGTCGTGGCCGATGAAGTTCGCAGCCTGGCGGCACGAACGAGCCAGGCAACGGTGGAGATCGTTGAAGTGGTGCGCAAGAACCACGATTTGTCATTGAGCGCGGTGTCGAGCATGCAGTCCAGTTTGAGCCGAACCGGGCTTGGGGTGGAACTGGCGAACGAGGCGGGAGCGGTGATTATGGAGATTCAGCAAGGGTCGCGGCATGTGGTGGATGCGATCAGTCAGTTCAATTCGACGTTGCAAATAAGTTAGCGGTGGTCTGAACGAATTGCCCCTTAATACTTTAAAGGGGCAATTTTTATCACTCGAAACGTTCATGTGTCGCGAGGGGCGCCTGACCTATTCGGTGAGTGAGAAACTGCCTTCTATCTCCGCACTTTTCTGTGGGTCATGACTGCTTACAGCGATGAATTGATACGTGCCCCTCACGAATTTTTTTTCAAGGTCCACTTCGATCAAGGTGATATTTCCCGACTGTTCTTGCCCGATCCAGGAACTATCAGGGTCTCGAGGGTTGTAAAAACCTCCGACTCTTCTACCGTTGTCGAACGCATATGAGCCAGGTTTGATTTCGCCATCATATATACCTAGCTGGACTCCCCAGCCTACAGGGAAGTCATCTCGGGCGAACCCGCCAACTATGAGTTCATATTCTTTAACGCTGAAAACGATTTGCTTGGCTGGAAGGCTCAGCGGTTCGCCGCCATTTTCCCTGATTGTTGCACTGAACAGCCCGACGGCTTTTTTATTACTCATGGGTCATCTCCTTTGCCACATTACAAACAGAGCCGCGGTGATCTATCGACGCGGAGGAGACACATGATTTTCCACCCGGCTAATGCTGTCTACTGACAGAAGTGACAGTCAGGTTCTTTGTGGAAGAAGAATTGGACCAACGGTCATACTGTTGAAAACTGCAGCCGAGAAAACGCGGGGCCGCTCAAGGCAGGCCATTGCAGCCATGCTTAAGAAATCCCGGACGTTGTGCCAACCGTTGGAAATACTCGTCGATGGCCGGGTAGTCGGGGCGCTCCATCGGTGTCATCAGCCAGCGGTTGACCGACAGCCCGATGACGATGTCCGCCAGCGTGAAGTGCGGTCCGGCGACATACGCTTTGGTGGCCGCGAGCTGATGCTCGAGGATGCCCATCTTCTGATTCCAGCCGCGTATGCCAGCGGCAATGTGATGCGGGTCCTGGAACTCCGGATCCTTGCGTACCAATGCCGTGAACGCATAGCTCCAGGCGGCATTGAGTTCGGTGGCTTGCCAATCCATCCACTGCTCCACCCGAGCACGCGCCGCCGGTTCGTGGGGCAGAAGATCGGTGTTGTGGTGTTTGCCGGCCAGATAGCGGCAAATGGTGTTGGACTCCCACAGCACGCCGGCCTCATCAATGATCACCGGCACCAGTGCGTTGGGATTGAGCCTGAGAAACTCCGGCGTGTGGGTCGACGCATATCCGCCGCCCCAGTCTTCACGTTCGTAGGCAACACCCAGTTCCTCACAGGTCCACAGGACTTTCCTGACGTTGATGGACGAGGCTTTACCCAGAATCTTCAGTGCATGTTCCATTGAGCTACTCCATTAGCGATTCGACGCTTCAGGAATCTAACAGACATTCAGCGTTTTCAAACCGGATCCGGCAACGCCGAAGTTGGCAAAGTTGGAACACTATCAAGATTAGTTGAAAACCCACGGCATGGGCGATGCGCCGTTCTGACGCTCTGCGTGGGAGCGATCAAAGCGTCAGGTACTTTCGCGCACCTTCAACTCAAACCCCATGTCCTGCACCGGTTTGGCCACCGTGTTGCCAGCCATCAACGTCAACATCTGCTCCGCCGCACGGCGACCGATGGCTTCTCGCGGGGTGCTGATACTGCTCAGGCGCGGGACCATATGGGCCGAGGCCGGCAGGTCGTTGAAACCGAGGATCGCCACTTGTTCGGGGATCTTGATCCCGCAGCGCATGGCTTCGAGCAGTGCGCCCTGGGCCAGGTCGTCGTTACCGAAGAAGATCGCGTCGACATCGGGATGACTGGCGAGCAGTTGCAGGAACAGTTCGCCCCCCAAGCCGACGGAGGAAGAGCGCGGGGTCAGGACTTCCAGGTCCGGGTCATACAAACCGGCTTTTTGCAGGGCTTTGCGGAAACCTTCGCCGCGCAGCAACGTGCGTTGATCCAGTTGCGCGCCGATGTAGGCCAGACGCTTGCGACCGCGTGATAGCAAATGCTCGGCCGCGGTCTCGCCGGCAGCAAGTTGCGAAAACCCCACGCAATTGAGGCCGGCGGCGCTGTCCAGTTCCATCATGTACACGCACGGAATGTTGCTCGCCTCGATCATCCTGCGTGAACTTTCGGTGCGGTCGAAACCGGTCAGCAGCAAACCGCGAGGCTGATACGCCATGTAGTTGCGCAGCAGGTTTTCTTCTTCATCGCGTGAGTAATGGAAGTTGCCGATCAGCACTTCGAAGCCCTTTGGTCGCAAAACCTGATGAATGGCTTCCAGCGTGTCGATGAACAGCAGGTTGGATAACGAAGGCACCAAAACCACGACGGAATGGCTCTGGGCCGAGGCTAACGCGCGGGCGGCAGGGTTGACCACGTAGTTGAGGTCGAGGGCGGCTTTCTGTACTTTTTCCACCAGTTCGGTGGCCACCGTACTGACTCCGCGCAGGGCGCGAGAGGCGGTAATCGGGCTGACACCGGCCAGGCGTGCGACTTCGTTCAAAGTGGGGCGGCCAGTGGTGCGCGTATTTTTATCGTTTTTAGGGGAGATCATCGGACGGCTTGCCAAACAAAATTCGAGGCACTAAGGTAGCGCTGTCTCGACGCAGCTGCAAATGCGTGAGCGGGGTTTGCCTGATCCCCGTTTTTTGGCGTTGGGAACGAACATGCTGCAACCCACAAAAATGACAAGAAGGCGTCGGCAACTTCTACTTTTTCTGGTGTCATAACTGGCAAAGGTAGCGCTGTCTGCGCGCTGAGGTGTTACATGAATCATCCCATCACCGCCCTGGTCATCATGGGCGTTGCCGGTTGCGGCAAGACTTGCGTCAGCGAGGCCTTGTGCCAACTCTGCGGCGCGACCGCCATTGAAGGCGACACTTTCCACCCTGCCGCCAATATCGAAAAGATGAGCGCGGGTATCCCCCTGAACGACGAAGACCGTGCCGGCTGGCTCGACAGCCTGTGCGATGAACTGCGCCGCATCGATGCCCAAGGCGAACGCCCGGTGCTGACCTGCTCGGCCCTCAAACACAGTTACCGCGAACGTCTGCGCAGCGCCTTGCCGGGCCTGGGCTTCGTGTTTCTTGAACTGACCCCTGAAGTCGCCGCCGATCGTGTCTCCCATCGGCCGGGCCATTTCATGCCATCGACATTGATCGACAGCCAGTTCGCCACCCTTGAATCGCCTGTTGGCGAGCCACTGACCCTGGCTCTGGACGCGTCGAAGCACAGCGTCGAGCAATTGGCGAAGCAAGCTCATGACTGGTGGCAGGCTCATGGCCTGAAACACGCCGTATGAGTTTTGCCAGAAAAGATAGCGCTGTCCTGATGGCCTGCGAATTCCCCGTTTTAATAACAACAACAACCAGGAGACACCCCTAATGTTTGGCATGTCCCACGAGACGTTCCTGCTGCTCGATGCAGTGGTCACGGTGATCGGGCTTATCGTCCTGATCACCAAGTTCAAGTTTCACCCGTTCATTGCCCTGATCATCGCCGCAGCCTTTCTCGGGCTGACCTCCGGCATGCCGATCGGCACCATCATCAAGGCGTTCCAGGACGGCTTCGGCGGGGTGCTCGGTTTCGTCGGGATCATCCTCGCGCTGGGCACCATGCTCGGCAAAATGATGGCCGAGTCGGGCGGGGCGGATCAGATTGCCCAGACCCTGATTCGCGCGTTCGGCAAGGACAAGGTGCAGTGGGCGATGATGTTCGCCGCGTTCCTGGTCGGCATTCCGCTGTTTTTCGAAATCGGCTTCGTGCTGCTGATCCCGCTGGTGTTCATCGTGGCCCGGCGTACCGGCGTGTCGATCATCAAGATCGGTATCCCGCTGCTGGCCGGTCTGTCTGCGGTGCACGGCCTGGTTCCGCCGCACCCGGGGCCGTTGCTGGCCATCGGCGTGTTCGGTGCCGACATCGGTAAAACCATTCTCTACGGCCTGATCGTTGCGCTGCCGACGGCCATCATCGCCGGCCCGATCTACGGCACGTTCATTGCCAAGTACATCCCGGGTCATCCAAATCAGGAACTGGTCGATCAACTGGCGCGTGATGACGAGTCTGCCGATCTCCCGAGCTTCGCCATCACCTTGATCACCGTGCTGTCGCCGGTGTTCCTGATGCTGCTCAAGACCTTTGCCGATGTGGTGCTGCCGGACGGCAACTTCTTCCGCACGTTCATGGACCTGATCGGTCATCCGATCTCGGCACTGCTGCTGGCGTTGCTGCTGTCGCTGTACACCTTCGGTTACAAGCAGGGCATTGGCTCTAACCAGATGCTCAAATGGCTGGATGCCAGCCTTGCACCCACCGCCGCAATCATCCTGATCATCGGTGCCGGTGGTGGCTTCAAGCAGATGCTGGTGACCAGCGGCGTGGGTAATGTCATCGGCAACATGGCGGTGGAAGCGCAGATCTCGCCGATCCTGCTGGCGTGGCTGGTGGCGGCAGTGATCCGTATTGCGACTGGTTCGGCAACCGTGGCGACCATTACCGGTGCGGGCATCGTGGTGCCGGTGGTGGGGATGATTCCAGGTGTGAACCGTGAACTGCTGGTACTGGCGACCGGTGCCGGTTCGTTGATCCTGTCTCACGTCAACGACGCGGGTTTCTGGCTGGTGAAGCAATACTTCAACATGACCGTGGCGGAAACCTTCAAGACCTGGACCGCGATGGAAACCATCCTGTCCGTGGTGGGCCTGGGCTTCATCCTGCTGTTGTCGCTGTTCGTTTAAACACACTGCACTGATCGTTCCCACGCTCCGCGTGGGAATGCCGCCATGGACGCTCTGCGTCCACTGTGACGCGGAGCGTCACGGGATGCATTCCCACGCAGAGCGTGGGAACGATCAAGCACAAAAAAACCGCATCGCTGCGGTTTTTTTATGTCTGCTTGATAAATCAGGCGTTGGTTTTCTGAATCAACCCATCCGCTCGGAACATCCCGCGAATGCCGCGTATGGCCTGACGAATCCGGTCCTGGTTTTCGATCAGCGCGAAGCGCACATGATCATCCCCGTACTCACCAAACCCTACGCCCGGCGAGACGCAAACCTTGGCCTCGGCCAGCAGTTTTTTGGCGAACTCCAGCGAGCCCAAATGCGCATACGCTTCGGGAATCTTCGCCCAGACATACATCGACGCTTTCGGATTCTCGACCATCCAGCCCAGTTCATGCAGGCCTTTGACCAGCACGTTGCGACGCTGCCGATACTGCTCGGCGATGTCTTTGACGCACTGCTGATCACCTTCCAGCGCCGCAATCGCCGCGACTTGCAACGGGGTGAACGTGCCGTAGTCGTGATAACTCTTGATCCGCGCCAGGGCGTTGACCAGTTCGGCATTACCGACCATGAAGCCGATGCGCCAACCCGCCATGTTGTAGCTCTTGGACAGGGTGAAAAACTCCACCGCGATGTCCTTGGCGCCTGGCACTTGCATGATCGATGGGGCTTTCCAGCCGTCGTAGACGATGTCGGCGTAGGCCAGGTCGTGCACCACCAAAACGTCGTACTGCTTGGCGAGGGCGATCACCCGCTCGAAGAAATCCAGTTCCACGCATTGAGCAGTGGGGTTGGACGGGAAGCCGAGGATCATCATTTTCGGTTTCGGAATCGAGCCGCGAATCGCGCTTTCCAGTTCGGCGAAGAAGTCCACGCCCGGAATCAACGGCACCGAACGCACCTGGGCGCCAGCAATCACCGCGCCGTAGATGTGAATCGGGTAACTCGGGTTCGGCACCAGGACGGTGTCGCCCTGGTCGAGGGTGGCCAGCATCAAATGCGCCAGGCCTTCCTTGGAACCGATGGTGACGATGGCCTCGCTTTCCGGGTCGATATCGACCTCGTAGCGATCCTTGTACCAATTGGAAATCGCCCGGCGCAGACGCGGAATGCCCTTGGACGTCGAATAACCGTGGGTGTCTTCGCGCTGGGCGACGGTCACCAGTTTTTCGACGATGTGCGGCGGAGTAGGGCCATCAGGGTTGCCCATGCTGAAGTCGATGATGTCTTCGCCACGACGACGGGCGGCCATCTTCAGCTCGGCAGTGATGTTGAATACGTAAGGGGGGAGTCGATCTATGCGCGCAAAGCGGCGCGGCGAACCTGGGTTAGCCATTGTTGCCTCGGATAACGTGAGCGCCCGGAACCGTCCGAGCGACGCTGGTCACTGCGGTGACCTGTGGCGGAATGTAAGGGCTGATGTGGCAAACTGTCCAGCGACTATGTAAACAAATTTGTCCGAAGGAAATCGGTTGATGGAATTTACCAGTGGCTTCTTGCTGAGCCTTTCGCTGTGCCTGGACATCGGCGTAGCCAACATCGCGATGATCACATTGGCGATGCAACGTGGCTATTTTCAAGGCTTCGCGCTGGGTTTGGGGACCTGTGTCGGCGACCTGATCTACGCCGTGCTGGCCTTGGCCGGGATGACCGTTTTGCTGCAATACGAAAGCGTGCGCTGGGTGCTGTGGATCGGCGGTTCGGCGCTGTTGTTGTACTTCGCGGCGAAGATGATCTATTCGGCGATTCACCATGAGGCGGTATTGGCGCAGGCCGAAGACGTGGGCCAGAACACCCATCGGCGCGAGTTTTTCCGCGGGATCTTCCTCGCCATGTCCTCTCCCAGCGCCATTCTCTGGTTCGCGGCGGTGGGCGGCACATTGATCGCTCGCTCCGGCGGCGGTGACGCCCTCAGTTCGGCGCTGTTTCTCGGCGGGTTTCTCTGCGCCGGGGTGCTGTGGTGCGTGGCTTTGTGTTTCGCCGCGAGTCACGGCGGCAAGTTGCTCGGTGACAAATTACTGCGTTACTCCTATATGGCATCGGCAGCGATCTTCTGCTATTTCGCGGTCTACGTGATCCTATCGGGGTATAACGAGTTCGTCGGCGCAGGTGCCGTCGAGCCGTTGCACGCACTGTAATTGGGCGAATCGGGTTTGGCTTCTATACTCCCAGCCGAACCCACTTTTTGTTCCAAGGAGTTGAGCCATGGATGAGCAAACAGGCGTCGAAACGGCCAAGCCACGCTTCGAGCACGGGCACTTCCTGCTCATTGCAGGGCTTGGCGGACGATTTACCCAGGAAACCTCCAGGAAAATCCCTGAGCTCTGGGAGAAATTCATTCCCGAGATTGGCAAAATTCCCGGTCAAAAAAACGAAGTGACCTACGGTATCTGCTGCAATCCGGATGGCAAGGGCGGCTTCGAATACATCGCCGGCGTTGAAATCAGCAAGCTCGACGACCTGCCCGAGAAATACCGCTGGGTTGAGGTGCAACCTCAGCACTACGCAGTGTTCGAGCACAAAGGCGCTCTCGATCAGTTGCCCCAGACCTTTCAGTACATCTGGAATACCTGGCTGCCGCAGTCCGGTTATCAGGCGGCCGACGCGCCGGAATTCGAACGCTACAGCGAAGACTTCAACCCGAAGCTCAATACGGGTGTGCTGGAAATCTGGCTGCCGCTCAAGCCTTGATTACCGCAGGAGGCGGACTCGGCGTCCGCCTCCTGCCCGTTACTTGCCTTGCTTCATCCGTCGCGCTCGCAACAGGTCAATCGTCAGCGTGATAAAGCCAAACGAGCTGATGCCCAACAACATAAGAAGTCCGATCTGAACGCTGCTCATGGTGAGTTCCCCTTATTGATGGCCAGAGACAGGACACATCAATAATCCGCTCCGGCAAGCAATGACAGCGCCTATACGCAGGCTTTACGGCGCCTGCGGTGATCGATATGAACACCTTATTAATTTATGATCCCCAACCTTCCTCCCGCTGATTTCGAGCTGCCATGAACACCGTCATCCGCCACGTCACACCTGCTGATCTGGACCGCTGCTACGCCATCGAAACTGTTGCCTACGAAGGCGACGAAGCCGCCACCCGCGAAAAAATCGCCACGCGCATCGCCACCTGGCCCGAAGGTTTTATCGTGGCCGAAGTCGACGGCGTTGTAGCCGGTTTCATCAATTCCGGTGCGGCGTTTCAGGTGGAAATGTCGGACGAGGCGTTCAAGGAACTGATCGGCCACGACCCGGCCGGCCCGCACGTGGTCATCATGTCGGTGGTGGTGCACCCGGATTTTCAGGGGCAGGGGCTGGCGAAACGGTTGATGGGCGAATTCATCGAGCGGATGCGCGCGCTGGGCAAGACCAGCATCCATCTGATGTGCAAGGAGCGGCACATTCCGCTGTATGCCGGGTTTGGCTTTGCCTACATCAAGCCTTCAGCGTCAGATCATGGTGGGATGGCGTGGCATGAGATGGTGTTGGAGTTGTAAGCCCGCTGGATATCTCCTGTGGGAGCGAGCCTGCTCGCGAAAGGGGCCTCACATTCAACATCAATGTTGACTGACAGTCCGCCTTCGCGAGCAGGCTCGCTCCCACATTGGTTAGTCATCGTGTCAGTAAAGGCTATCCCGCACCCGAGCCGGCGCTTCCCGGTCATACGTCTCGGCATCGAACTGCCCATCGTTCAACCGCTTGTGAAATGCACCCGCCGTCGGCAGGGCAGAGCGTTCGAGGTGTTTCTCAGGGTTCCATAAATCCGAACGAACGATGGCCTTGGAGCAGTGGAAGTACGCCGCTTCCACCGTCACCAGCATCACCGTGCGCGCCGGTTTGCCATTGACCGCAAAGCTCTCCAGCAACCCGGGTTCGGCGCTGATCTGTGCCGTGCCGTTAACCCGCAACGTTTCGCCAATCCCGGGAATGATGAACAGTAGCGACACCCGCGAATCGAGCACAACGTTACGCAGCGTGTCGATGCGGTTGTTGCCCGGCCGATCCGGGATCGCCAGGGTGCGTTCATCAATGATCCGCACGAAACCCGGCGTGTCGCCCCGCGGTGAACCGTCCATCCCGTCAGGTCCCACCGAGCTGACGATTACCAGTGGCGAGGCGCGGACCATCGCCTGATAGTCCTCGTTCAGAAAGGCGATCTGCTTGCGTACGGCGCGGTCATGGGGTTGGCCGTAGAGGGCTTCCAGTTCTTCGATGCTGTTGAGCATAACCACCTCAGAAAATCAGCCCCATGCGCCGTTCGTAACCGATCCGGCCCCTGTAGGCTTCGCCGCTGTCGACCCAGCCGAATTTTGCGTAAAGCGCGATGGCCGATGCGTTATCCGCATCCACCGACAACTCCAGCCCCTTTATTTCCGGAAACGCCTGACGCGCTACGTCGGGCAGGGCTTGCAGGCAGGCCTTGCCGTAGCCTTTGCCCTGAGCCCGATGATCGACTTGCAGTGCGTGCAGGGTGGCGCTGTGTTCATTGGCCCACGCCGGCAATACGGGCGGGCGTTTGAGCAGCAGGAAGGCCACGGGAACATCCTCGACCAGTAGCGCAAATCCCTTCACGCCGGGGCCGGGTTTGGACAGCAAGGTGTGCAACGCACCGTGAATGTCGCCGGAGAACCTGATTTGTTCTTTGTGAACTTCAATGGCCTCGACCTGCTGGCGCTGGAGCGCGTTCAGGTGGTCGTAAGGCACGAGTCGGGCTGTCACTGGAGTGTCCTTTTTCCAAGAAAATGTGTTTCGGATTCTAACGAGTTTGCGCCCATGGATTATTTTTATTTGGACTGTCGATTTGGTTTTTCGCCAGACGACTAAGGGTGTCTTCACAACAAAAACCACGGAGAACCACCATGAACGCTACCCACGAAATCCAGACCCTGATCGACACCTATCGCCAGGCGGTCATCGCCAAGGATGTCGAGAAACTCATGCCCCTGTATGCCGAGGACATCGTCTCCTACGACGCGGTCAAGGCCCTGCAGTTTCGGGGCAAGGCCGCCTACCGCGCACATTGGCAGGAATGCATGGAAATGTGCCAGGGCGCGCATAAGTTCGACTTCGACCATATGAACATCGTGGCGGACGAGCACATCGCCTTCGCCCATTGGCTGGCCCATTGCGGCGGCACCAACGAGAAGGGCGAAACCCAGGCCTGCTGGATGCGCGTGACCGCCTGCTATCGCCGCGACGACGGGCAATGGCGCATCGTTCACGAACACTGGTCGGCCCCGTTCGACATGATGAGCGGCACCGCGCTGTTCAACCTGGAACCCTGAGCGTCAGGCCGATTCGTCGGGAATATCGCGAAAGCGTCAATCAGCAGCCATAGTTGATCCGTTCGATGCAGGAGAGCCCCATGAAGTATTTATGCCTGGTCTACAGCAACGAGCACGAGTTGCACTCGCTGCCCGAAAGCCCGAATGACGCTGAATGCATGGCTTACGCCGAGGCTATCCAGGGCAGCGGCCGAATGGTCGCCGCCGAGGCGCTGGAATCGGTGCAGACCGCGACCACGGTGCGGATGCGCAACGGGAAGATGTCGATCACCGACGGCCCGTTCGCCGAAACCAAGGAGCAATTGGCCGGCTTCTACCTGATCGATGCCAAGGATCTCAATGAAGCCATCCAGGTCGCCGGTAACATCCCGGCGGCCCGGGTCGGCTGTGTTGAGGTACGTCCCGTTCGTCAGTTGAACCCCGGCGCCTGATGTCGGCCGAGTCGGTACGAGCGCGGGTCGAGCAGGTTTACCGCGAAGATTCACGGCGGATTCTGGCGACCTTGATTCGTTTGCTCGGCGATTTCGATCTCGCCGAAGAAGCCTTGCACGAGGCGTTTTTCGTCGCGGTCGAGCGCTGGCAGCGTGACGGTGTGCCGAACAATCCGCGTACCTGGCTGGTGTCCACGGGGCGTTTCAAGGCCATTGATGTGTTGCGACGGCGCGCACGCTTCGTTGCGTCGCAACCGATGCTGATCGCTCAACTGGAGGCGCTGGAGCAGGCCGACTGGAGTGACGAAGACGTGGAAGACGATCGCCTGCGCCTGATTTTCACCTGTTGTCACCCGGCACTCGCGGCGGACGCCCAGGTGCCGTTGACGCTGCGCGAAGTTTGCGACCTGACCACGGAAGAAATCGCCCGGGCCTTCCTGTCGGCTCCAGCGACCATCGCCCAGCGCATCGTGCGGGCCAAGGCGAAAATCCGTGACGCAAAAATTCCTTATCAAGTGCCGGCCCTGGCGGAATTGCCCGAGCGCCTGGACAGCGTGCTGCGGGTGATTTATCTGGTGTTCAACGAAGGTTATTCCGCATCCATGGGCGCGGAACTGACCCGTGAGGATTTGATCCGCGAGGCGATTCGGCTCGGTCGTTTGTTGATGGAACTGCTGCCCGAACCTGAAGTGATGGGGCTGCTGGCGCTGATGTTATTGCACGAGTCCCGACGTCCGGCCCGGACATCGGCGAGTGGCGAGTTGATCGTGCTGGATGAGCAGGACCGTTCGTTGTGGGACGCCGAGATGATCGCTGAAGGTTGCGCCCTGGTGGAGCGTGCACTGACAACCCGGCGCTTCGGGCCTTACTGCCTGCAAGCGGCGATTGCGGCGTCGCATGCCGAAGCGCCCACGGCGGCGGAAACGGACTGGCTGGAGATTGTGGGTTTGTACGACGTGCTGTTGCGGGCAGCGCCTTCGCCGGTGATCGAATTGAACCGTGCGGCGGCGATCTCCAAACGGGATGGGCCGTTGGCGGGACTGACGCTGATCGAGGGGATCCTGGCGCGGGGTGATTTGCTGGATTACCACTTGGCGCACGCGGCGCGGGCGGAGTTTTGTCGGCAGTTGGGAAGGGTAGAGGAGGCGCGGGCGGCTTATGAGCGGGCGTTGGAGTTGACGCAGCAAGTGCCGGAACGACGGTTTATCGAGGCCCGGTTGCGGGAGCTGAAGTGATGTGATCTTGCGGGCCTCTTCGCGAGCACCCCTATTCCAGCATCTTGCCGAGTAACCAACTCCCCGCCGGCCCCGGCGGATGCAGCCGCGACCACAGCGCATCGACGAACACCGGTTTCGGCCAGCCGCGCACGTCCAGTTCCTGCAACGTGCCTTGCCCAAACCGCTCCACCAGCCACCGCGGCAACGGCGCCCAGCCGAATCCACCCTGGGCCATTTCCAGCAGCATCAGATAACTCGGCGCCGACCAGACGCGCCCCTTCGCACGGCTTTCATACGGATTGACGATCGTCGCCAGACGCAGCTCCCGGTGTTGTTGCAACCCGCCCTGATCGATGTGGCTCAGCGCCGCCAATGGATGTTCGCGGGATACGAACAGGGCAATCTCGGTTCGTTCTTCCATGGTCGAACTGACCAGGTCCGGCGGGTAACTGTCTTGTTTTTCGGCGAAGGCCACCTGCGCCCGACCCCGTTGCACCAAGGCCACCAGGTCATCGCACTCAGCGATCAGGCATTCAAGTTCCAGGTCGGGATAACGCAGCTCGAAGGCGCTGAGCGCCGCTTCGAATCGGTCGGATTGATACGTGTCGGAAATCGCCACGGTCAGCTTCGGCTCGACCCCTTGGGACAGTTGGCTGGCGGTCATTTCCAGCCGGCTGCTGGCGGCCAGAATGTCCTCGGCCCGTTGCAGCATCACGTGCCCGGCCGGGGTCAGGCTCGGTTTGCGGCTGCTGCGGTCGAACAGCGTCAGGTTCAAGTCGATTTCAAGGCTGGCCACGGCGGCGCTGATGGTCGACTGACTGCGGCCCAATTTGCGCGCCGCAGCGGAAAACGAGCCTTGAGTCGCGGCCTGAACGAAGGCCTGCAACACTTCTTGAGAAGCCATGAACTATCGCCTTGATCGATGGTTAATGGTTATGAAGTATCGGTGTGAAGAAAGATCATGGCAACCACAGTCACTCAGAGGAGTCTGGCCATGAGCGCCAACAAATCCATTACTGAACGTATTTTCCAGGCCATTGGTTTCGAATTGTTGGCCATCCTGATCTGCACCCCGCTGCTGGCGTGGATCATGGACAAACCGCTGCTCGACATGGGCGTCGTGACCATGGCAATCGCGGCACTTGCCCTGGCCTGGAACGTGATCTTCAACGGATTGTTCGACCGCGCGCTCAAACACTACAACCTGGTGCGCAACGCCTGGGTACGTGTAGTCCATGCGCTGTTGTTCGAAGGCGGTCTGGTTGCGGTGGGGGTGCCGTTGATTGCCTGGTGGTTGAAGGTCAGCCTGTGGCAGGCGTTCCTGCTGGATATCGGTGTGCTGCTGTTTTTCCTGCCATACACCTACGTTTATCACTGGGTGTACGACGTGGTACGCGAGCGAGTGCTGATGCGCCAGTCTTATGTGCTAGATAAATAACCTGTGGGAGCGAGCCTGCTCGCGATGGCATCAGTACGTTCGACATCGATGTCGATAGGTGTACCGCTATCGCGAGCAGGCTCACTCCCACATGGGAACTGCGGTGAATCAGAAGAGTTGGGTGAACAGCCAATACAAACTGCCCGACAACAGAATCGCCGCCGGCAAGGTTAGCACCCAGGCCATCAGCAGGTTGCGGATGGTCTTCATCTGCAATCCGCCGCCATTGGCGACCATGGTTCCGGCCACCCCCGAAGACAGTACGTGAGTCGTCGATACCGGCAGGCCGAACATGTCCGCCGCGCCGATGGTCAGCATCGCGACGGTTTCCGCCGAGGCGCCTTGAGCATACGTCAGGTGGGTCTTGCCGATCTTCTCGCCAACCGTCACCACGATACGTTTCCAGCCGACCATGGTGCCCAGCCCCAGAGCGATGGCCACCGCGATTTTTACCCACAGCGGAATGAACCGCGTGGCGTTGTCGATCTGCTGCTTGAACAGTTGCAGCTTGCCATTGGTATCGGCGTCGAAGTTGCCGACCTTGTTCTTGTCCATCAGGCGAATGGTTTCGCTGGTCAGGTACATGTCGTTACGCACGTTGCCCATGGCCTCGGCCGGGACCTTTGCGAGCGAGCCGTAGCCCTTCACTTCACTCCCGATAGTGCCGGTCAACGCGGCCAGGGCGGGGATCAGTTGCGGTGACGCTTCCTTGCTGCGCATGTATTCGGACAGCACCGCGCGCGGGTCGGCCGGCGCTGGCAACGGCGCATTTTTGACCAGCGCTTGCTGGGTGACTTCGGCCACGGCGGCAAACTGCAGCGCCTGGTCGGCCGGCATGGTGCGGTTCAGCGCGTAAGCCATCGGCAGCGTGCCCACCAGAATCAGCATGATCAGGCCCATGCCTTTCTGGCCGTCGTTGGAGCCGTGGGCGAAGGACACGCCGGTGCACGTCAGGATCAACATGCCGCGAATCCACCACGGTGGCGGAGTGTCGCCCTTGGGTGCTTTGTACAGCGCACGATTCTTGACGAAAGCCCGCAAGGCCAACAGCAACAGCGCCGCAAACATGAAGCCGATCAGCGGCGACAGCAACAGTGCGTAACCGACTTTGGTTGCCTGCGCCCAGTCCACGCCGCTAGTGCCGTCGCGGCCGTGCATCAGGGCATTGGCCACGCCGACCCCGATGATCGAGCCAATGAGGGTGTGCGACGAAGACGCCGGCAACCCCAGCCACCAGGTGCCGAGGTTCCACAGGATCGCGGCGATCAACAGGGCGAAGATCATCGAGAAACCAGCGGAAGAACCGACTTGCAGAATCAGCTCCACCGGCAGCAGGGCGATGATGCCGAACGCCACCGCGCCGCTGGACAGCAGCACCCCGAGGAAGTTGAAGAATCCGGACCAGGCCACCGCGAAATTTGGCGGCAAGGAGTTGGTGTAAATCACCGTGGCCACGGCGTTGGCAGTGTCGTGGAAACCGTTGACGAATTCAAAGCCGAGGGCAATCAGCAGCGCCACGCCCAACAGCAGAAACGGCGTCCAGGTGGTCACCACGGTGCCGAGCTCATTCATGTCGTGCATCAGGCTGTAGGCGGTAAACAACAACCCGCTGCCCAGCACCGCGAAGAAAATCACGAGGGTCAGCAGGCTGGGCTTTTTATCGAGTTGAGGTTTGGAGCTACTGGTGGGCGCCTGGGCGGCGGTGAAGGAAGGAGTCGCCATGACGGACAATCCTGAGGAGAGAAGGAATGTCGCCCATGATCGTTGCTGAATGTTACAGAGAGGCTGAGTTAAGTCAGTGTTTGGGTTTATTGCCGATCCGTTGATCAGAATGCAGTACCTGTGGCGAGGGAGCTTGCCCCCGTTGGGTCGCGAAGCGGCCCCCAGCATTCTTTCAGTTACATCGTTTTTGCAGGTTTACGACTGCTGCGCAGCCGAACGGGGCGGTGCGGCGTTCCGACAAGCCCCCTCGCCACAGTGAATCGAAGGCGCTCCGATATTAATAATCCTGGCGCTTACGGAATGCCCAACGCCCGGCGATCACGGTAAACGTCGCGACCAATGCCACCAGAATCCAGAACCCTTCCGGGTCGCCGGAAAGCGGCACCCCGCCGACGTTCATGCCAAAGAACCCGGCGATGATGTTGATCGGCAACGCCAGCACCGTCACCACGGTCAGGGTGAACAGCGTGCGGTTGCTCTGTTCGTTGAGGTTGGCGGCTATTTCTTCCTGCAACAGCTTGATCCGTTCGCCCAACGCCGTGAGGTCGTTGATGATCAGCGCGAACTCCTCGGTGGACTTGCGAAGCTCCTTGACGTCTTCCTTTTGCAACCACTGCGGCGGGCGATTGAGCAGGCGCAGCAACGAGCCCGGCTCCAGCGCCAACAAGCGTTGCAAGCGCACCAGCACCCGTCGGTTGGCACCCAGCTCAGCCCGGTTGGTCGACAGCCGCGAAGACAGCAACTCATCTTCGATCTGATCGACACTGAGGCTGGTCTTGCGCACGATCTGGGTCAGCACTTCGCCCTGATCGCGCAGCAGATGCACCAGCAATTCCAGTGGCGAGCGAAAGCACTCACCGGCCTTCACCGACGAGCGCAGCTTGTCCACCGAGTGCAGCGGTTGCAGCCGTGCGCTGACGATCAGCCGACTGCGGGCGCAAACCCACAAGGTCGAAACATCGGACGACACCATGCTGCTGAGGTTGAACACCACGTCGTTGACCACCGCCAGCAACGCCGAATCCACATGCTCGATACGCGTCGAACGCGAACCTTCATGCAGTGCTTCGAAAAATTCATCGGGCAATTGCAGATGGCTTTTCATCCAGCGCTCGCATGCGGCGTGGGCCAGGTTCAGGTGCAGCCAGAGAAATTCGTCGTTGTCGCCGGGTTGTTGCAGGCACTGCAACGCCTTGGCCGAATCGAGCTCGCGGCCGCGCTCGCCGGGGCGAAAACTGAAACCGTACAGCAGACCGAACAGGTCGGTGTCGCGATGACGTTGGTCGATGCTGTGGTTCATGGGGTCTCGCTGTGAGGAGGCGCCTGTTGCGGGTTTCACAGGTTCACTTGAACCGCATCATTGCAAGGAGTTTTGACCGTTTTGTGACAAGGCGGTGGAGGCGAAATGATGGCGCTACCGACGGTCGGAATTGGTTAAAGAACCGCTCTGGCCCGCCGATCTTGCCTACGTTAACTCGCACGGCTTTGACCACTGGCCAAGGTCGCAGACAGGGATGTCCGGACTTCTTTCACGCCTCGCCCGGCGTGCCTCATTCCTGTCATGAGTACCTTCCGATGTTTTTGCAAAAGTCCTTGAGAGCGCAAATTCTCGCCCTGCTGAGCGGCAGCCTGTTCGCGATGCTGTTGATCGCCCTGGCCTGCTTTCACTTTCTTTCCAGCGGTGTTCAGAACTACGCGAATCTGATCGAAGGCCCGCTGCACACCTCGCAATTGATCGATGAAGCCAACCTGCAATTCAAGGTGCAGGTACAAGAGTGGAAAAACGTTCTGCTACGCGGCAAGCAGCCTGCGGATCTGGACAAATACTGGAAGCAATTCGAAGACCGTCAGCGCGATGTGCAGGGCATCCTCGGTGAACTGGCCGGGCAGAAGGGTATCGAGCCGTCACTCAAGACGCGCATCGAACGCCTGCGGGACGAACATCGTCTGTTGGGCGCGGCTTATCGGAAGGGCCGTGACGCCTACGTGGCGGCAGGCGCCGACCCAACGGCTGGTGATACGGCGGTCAAAGGTGTCGACCGCGCAACCAGCGATCAGATGAGCGAGTTGGTCAGTGAGTTACGCAAGCAAGGGGCCGAGCAATCGAAGCTGATCAGCGCCGACGCCGACCGCACCGTGTTGCTGGGGATCATAGTGATGCTCGCTTCGGGGCTGTTGATCGGGTTGTTGAGCCTGTGGCTGGTCAACCGCAACCTGGTCGAACCGATTCGCAAACTGATCGAGTACGTGGCGCAACTCAGCCAGGGGCGTTTCGCCGAACGCGTGGCCAGCACCCGTCAGGACGAACTGGGAAAACTGGCGATAGCCGCCAATACCCTGCGCGATTTTCTTGCCGAAACCTTCAACCGTTTGCAGCGCAGCGCCTCGGATCTGGACAGCGCCAGCGGTGAACTGAATTCCATCGCAACCCTGATGGCCAGCGGCACTAACGAGCAGTTCAACCGCACCGATCAGGTGGCCACGGCGATGAACGAAATGTCCGCTACCGCGCAAGAAGTCGCACGTCACGCCGCCGATGCGGCACGCGCCGCCGATGATGCCGACCAGTCCGCCCAGCAAGGCGAAAAAGTCATGCAGGGCACCATTCACACCATCACCCAAATGCGCGGCGAAATCGCCAATACCGCCACGGTCATCCGTCGTCTGGAAACCGACAGCGGGCGCATCGGCAAGGTACTGGAAGTGATTCGCGGCATCGCCGAGCAGACCAATCTGCTGGCGCTCAACGCCGCCATCGAAGCAGCCCGTGCCGGTGAAGCCGGGCGCGGTTTTGCGGTGGTGGCGGATGAAGTCCGCAGCCTGGCCCAGCGCACGGCGGCGTCGATCATCGAGATCAACCAGATCATTCAAACGGTGCAAACCGGCGCGGTGGACGCCGCTCTGGCGATTGAAAGCGGTCAGTCGCGCAGCGAGGAAAGTGTCGAGCAAGTGACTCAGGCCGGCGTCATGCTGGAGCGCATCACCCTTGCCGTGGAAGCTATCCGCGACATGAACCGCCAGATCGCCACTGCCGCGGAAGAGCAGACGTCGGTGGCCGAAGACATCTCGCGCAACCTCACCGAAATCACCAGTATCGCCAGCACCAATCTGGACAACGTGCAGCGCACCGAAGCGGCCAGTCAGAACCTGCACGGGTTGTCGGGGCAGTTGAATGAAGTGACGGCGCGTTTAAGCGCGTAACGGGAATGACCTGGCAGATCACACCGGCAAGCTGAAAGTAAACGTCGTGCCCTGTTGCTCGGTCGAGACCACGTCCAGTTTTCCGCCATGGGACCGAGCAATCTGACTGGCAATGTACAACCCCAACCCGAGGCCGGTCTGCGGTGCTCCGCTGGCCGGGCGCGCGTAGGGCCGGAACAGATAGGGCAGCGCATCCTCGGCAATCACGCCCTGGTTTTTCACGCTCAGCACGAACTGTCCTTCGTTGATCTGCGCGCTGATTTCGATCGGACTATCGTCCTCTCCGTGAGCAACTGCGTTCGCCACCAGATTGGAGAGTAATTGCGCGACCCGCTCGCGATCACAATGAATGCTGCGCAGGTCGCCGATAGACGAGGTTATGGTGCGGTCGGGATGGACGTTCTGAACCTCTGAAATCACATGCCGCAAGGCATCCTCAAGATCCGGGCACGGCTCGATGTTCACTGGAATGCCACGGCCCAAAGCGCCGCGAGCGAAATCCAGAACGTCATCCACCAGTTTGGTCGCACGAAGGGCGCTGGTGAGGATGTGCCGGGCCCGTTGCTGATTCGCCGGATCGGGTAGTTTGCGCAGGAGCATTTCGGCACCGGCGCTGATGGCGAACAAAGGGTTGCGCAGATCATGCCCGAGCACGGCAATAAACTGTTCGCGCAGTTCGGCGGTTTCCCGTTCCTGGTTCAGCGCTGTTTCGGTCTTTTGCAGGTTTTCTTCGGCCTCGATTTGCAGCGCCAGCATCCGGGCGAAGGATTCCATGGTGCTCTGGATCGTGCTGGATTTGAGCGGTGCAGGGTTGGGGTCAAGGGCGCAGATGGTGCCGAAAAAGCGTCCGTCGGTGCGGAAAACCGGCACGGCGATGTAGCTTTCGAACTGATAGAGACGAGGGGTGTGGTGATCGCGGTAAAGCGGGTCTTCACTGGCTTTGTCGATGACCACCGAGTGATGCGCCTGACGAATTTCGTGGCACAGGGTCGTGGCAAGATCCAGCTCCCCGCCAACCTGTAGACCGAAATTCAGCTGGTCGAGCACCGCACACGCGGTCCATGAATCTTCGGTGACCCGGGCCACGGCGACGAAGCGCAGGCCCGTCAGTTCGCGGATCACTTGAAGAATCGCCGGCACCGCACTGATCCGGCCGATCGTGGCGATGTCTGCTGCCGCTGCTTGCCCCATTTCGACCCATCTCTGCAATGAACAGTTTGGTGTGATTCTAGCGGGCTGCCGCTGCGTTGGCGCGACTTGATTACCTGAATTTGAGATGCAAAAAAGCCGCACGATCCGAAGATCGTGCGGCTTGTTATTTGCGCATCAGTTGTCTTGCTTGTTGCTCAGTACTTTGCCAGTGGTGGCATCGAAGTCCACGTCAAATTCTTTGCCGTCGGCAGTGCGCAGTTCGACTTCGTACTCGTAGCCATTGAAGTGGTTATCCAGATCGGTGTCGGTGATGGTCGCGCCAGGATGCAGTTTCAGAGCCTCCTCGTTCATTGATTCCAATGACTTGATCTTGCCGCTTTTGACCAGCTCGGGGATCTGGTCGACGCGGACATCGGCCTGGGCCAGGCCAGCGGTGAGGGTCAGGGCAGCGGCAGTGAACAGGGCAGTCAGGGTTTTCATGAGGTTCTTTCCTTAGGTGATCTGTTTAAGTGGGATCAGGTTAACCGGCGCAACTTAATCCACCCTTAATTCTCCGAACGCGACTGGGTATGGATCGTTCCCACGTTCATCAGTAACCGTTGTTCTGCAGCAACTGCGCCACGCTGGCCGCCGCCGGACGTTTGTAGAACTTGAGCAACTCGCTGGCGCGGTTGGTGAAGATACCGTCGACGCCGGCGTCCATGACTTTCTGGTAATCCACGGCATCGTCGACGGTGTAAACGTGCACCAACAAGCCCTGATCGTGGGTGTACTGGTTCATCCAGGGTTGCACCAGGTCCGAGTAACTCTGATCGCCACCCTTGGTCAGCGCCGCAGATGGGCCGGTGCCGATCGCGCCCTGGGCTTTGGCGTACTCGACCCATTGCTGGAATTCGGCTTTGTCTTTCGGTTGCTGTTTGGCGTAGTAGGTGGCTTTGTCCTTGTCGCCGGACTCGGCAAACGTCACCTTGGATTTTGGCTCGATGCTGCCTTCGCCGACCCACAGCAGGAGGATTTTCGGCACTGTCGGCATTTCTTTCTGGAGCAGTTCGAGACTGCTCTTCTCGAAGGTTTGCAGCACGACTTTACCTTTGCCCTGGCCAACCGCCAGATCGCTCTTCGCCAGTTTCGAACCCGCCGGGCTCAACCAGCCGCGATCCTGGAGTTTTTCCTTGAGGTCGCGCTCGATCCCGGGAAACTGCTTCGGCTCTTTGGTTTCGATGTACAGACCGGGCTTGTGCAGCGGATTGCCTTGGGCAATGTCGATGATTTCATCGAGGGTCAGAATTTTCAGACCGACATACGCAGGACGCGCGCGATCCGGGTAGGCAGCGTTGAACCAGCTGCCGGCATCGAGGGTTTTCAGCTCGGCGATAGTGAAGTCGTTGGCAGGGCGGTCCTTGCGCTCAGGGAATTTACTGGCGACATCGGTGGTGCGTTGCAGGTTGTCGTCGTGCAGGGCGAACAGCACGCCGTCCTTGCTGCGTTGCACGTCCAGTTCCAGGTAGTCGGCACCCAGATCGCGGGCCAGTTTGTAGGCGGCGGCGGTGGATTCCGGGGCATCGAAGGACGCGCCACGGTGAGCGATCACGGCCGGATGCGGGATGCCCATGCGGGCGGCCAATGCGGTGGGGCTTGGCTCGCTGGCGGCCTGTGCCTGGCCGAGGCCCAGCATCAGACTCAGCAACAGGGCGCTCTTGGTGAAGGTAGCAGGCATGGTCGAGGTCCTTTCGCAGGTTTTCAAAGACGTCTCTTTTAACAACTGAGCGCCGCTTGCGCTATCGCCAGACCGACATAAACCTGTTTAAAGCAGATTTTTTCAGCGCTTTTGTGCGCTTCTTTGCAGTACTCTTGGCCGCGGCAGTTACCCCGGCAGAGGGAACGCCCATTCGCTTGCCCTGCGTGTAAACCATCGATCACCGGTCCTTTGCGACCTTCTGTGAGGTTTATCATGCGCACCACTTCCGAGCTCATCTGCCAGGCCGCCGACCAACTCAAAGGCTTCGTCGGCCTCAATCGCAAGACCGGCCAGTACATCGTTCGTTTCAGCGAAGACTCCTTCGGCATGGACGTGGCTGACGACGGCATTATTCCCACCAGCGAATTCGTCTGGGCCCCAGGTTCCGCGCAGGCCATGACGCTCAAGCGTGAGCTGATTCAGTTGTTGCTGGATCAGAACATCGATGACCGGATCAACATCACCGAGCCGTTGCGGGTGTACATGAATCGGCGGGAAGTGCCGGAGATTTCGGCGGTTCGCAGTCTCGTGCAGAGCTGTTGCGGTGGCTGTGGTGGCTCTGCTACATAAAATCTCCCACATGGGTCTTGTGATCGACACATAACCCATGTGGGAGTGAGCCTGCTCGCGATGACGGCCGTAAGAACACCACAACCATTCACTGGTTGAACGCATACGCCCGTTCTAGTGGTAACCGTGATCACCGTCGGTGCGCAGGGAGGTAAAAATCACCGCGTAGTAAGGCGCTGGCGCAGTGTTGGCGATCATGACTTCTGCCCCTTGCAGGCGGCGATCAACGCACGGACCAGCGGCGGCAGCTTGCCCTTGAGCGCTGCGCGTTCAGGCTGGAACAGTGTTGCGACGAAGAACGGATGCCCTTTGAGTTCCACCGCCCGCAAGTCACCTGAAGCATCGTGGCCAACAGCGCACAACTGTTGGCTCAACAACTCACGTTCGAACGCTGGATTGACGCCGTAGCGACAGCGATAGCCTTCGACAATCTCAGCGTTTTCGTACGCATCGGCGATCAACGAACCTTCAACCAGATGAATGCTGTCGACGGCTTCCACCAGCGAACAGCTCAGAGGCGTGAGCAACGCTCGTTCCGCATCCGGCGATGTTTCACCGTGTTCGGCATCGTCCCAGCCCAGAACATTTCGGGCGTATTCGAGTACGGCGTGTTGAAAGCCGCCGCAGGTCCCCAGGAACGGCCGTTGCTGTTCACGGGCAAAACGAATCGCTCGCAACGCACCGTCCCTGTCGCGGTAAGGGCTGGCGGGCACGCACCAGAAACCGTCGAAATCAGCCGATGGCGCATCGGCGCTGATACGGTCGGTGGCCAACCACTGGAACTGCACGTCGATGTTCGCCTGTTCAGCGGCCATGCCGAGGGCGATGGGGATCGCCTGGTGAGCGGTGACTTGCGAGTCGTAATCGCCGATCAGGGCGATGCGAATTGGGCGGGTTTCCATGAGTGCGCTCCACGCTTGTTGATTCCTGGCAGCCACTATAGATTGGCGTGCACGCACTCAATATTGGCGTTATCCCAATTGATCAATGCACCGATGCACTATCGGCTGGATTACCCCGACCTGTCCCTGATCCTCGCGTTGGTGCGCGGCGGCTCTCTGGCCCGGGCGTCGACGCTGTTGAAGGTCGACGTCTCGACCGTGTTTCGCGGCGTGCGCCGACTGGAAGCTGCGCTGGGCCAGCAACTGTTCGAAAAAAGCCGCGCCGGCTACTTGCCCACCACCTTGGCGAAAACCCTGGCCGAGCAGGCTGAGCGTGCCGAACAGGCGCTGGAGGCTGCGCGCATTGGCGTGGAGCAGGGCGGTGAAGTCATCAGCGGCACGGTGCGCCTGACCTGCACCGATTCGGTCTTGCAAGGCTTGTTGCTGCCGGCGTTGGCGAAGTTCATGCCTGGTTACCCGGCGCTGACCATCGAGCTGAGTACGTCCAACGACTTCGCCAACCTCAGCCGTCGGGATGCCGATATCGCCTTGCGCTTGACTCGCACCCCGCCCGAGCACTTGGTGGGTCGGCGATTGGCCCAGGTTTCCTATCGAGTCTGTGCCAGTGAGGCGTATCTGAAGGCGGTCGATTCCGAAGACTTGGCGTCGCTGACCTGGATCGCCCCGGACGACTTCCTCCCCGATCACCCCACCGTTGTGTGGCGCCGTCAGCAGTTGCCGGGCGTCATACCGGGTTATCGCTGCAACAGCATGTTGTCGGTGACTGAGCTGGTGCGGGCCGGGCTCGGTGTCGCGGCATTGCCGGACTTCCTCATCGGTGACGGACTGCAGCCGTTGAGCGAGCCACTTCACGGGTACGACACGGCGCTCTGGTTGCTGACCCGCCCGGACTGCCGTGCCTTGCGCTCAGTGGTGACGTTATTCGATGAGTTGGGGCGAGCGCTTCGATTGCCTTGACCGAGCGCTAAACCTTCGGCTGATCCTTACGCACGAAGTGCTGATGCATTTCCGAGGTCAGGCTTTCGATGCGTTCGGTGAGGGCCTTGGTCATTTCGGTGAGCCGGGTGTTTTGCTCGAGTAACTCCAGCAGTTGCGCGGTGTTCTGCGCCGCTTGTGCCTGGCGCTCACTGTTGGCGACGGCCAGTGCTTCGCGGTGCAGCGCATCGGCTTCAGATTGGGCTTTGTCGCGTGCTGCCTGGCGGGTCTGGGCCAGCAGGATCAGCGGCGCGGCATAAGCCGCTTGAAGGCTGAAGGCGAGGTTGAGCAGGATGAACGGGTAGAGATCGAAGTGGGCCACGCCGAACAGGTTGAGGCAAATCCATACCACCACGATCAGCGTCTGCGCCCCGAGAAAGGTCGGCGTGCCGAAGAACCGCGCGAAGGCCTCGGCGCGCAGTGCAAACTTGTCATTGCCAAAGGTGGGCGCCAGGTGGGCGTGAGGGCGATGAAAGCGCAGGTGGTCAACTGGGGCGGGGGCGGGTTTGGTGCCGGAAGTCGTGGTGGTCATGGTGCTCTCTGCATGGCGCTGGGACTGAGGCCCACTATAGCCCCAGCGCCAGTTTCATTCTGAAACACATTGCGGTGTTTTATTCAGAGCGAACAGTGATTGGAAAATCGACAGACATTGTCATTTATTGCAGCTCGGTTCAGAGCTGATAGCAGGCCAGAAACATGTCCAGCGCCGACTCCACAACAGTGGTCTGCATTTCCGCAGACAAGCCGGGCAGCCCCATGGAAATCTGTGGCCAGAACGCAAAGGATTTGAGCATCCCCTGAATCTGTTGTGCGGCGAATTCGGGGGCGACCGGTTTCAAACGGCCATCGGCCTGGGCAGCGCGGATCCACATGGTCAGGCCTTCTTCGCGCTCACCCATTCGGGCGACCATATTCTGCGCGCGCTCGGGGGAATGGATGGTGGCGGCGATGGCCACTCGCGCCAGATCGAGAAAATTGTCATCGCCCAGCATCTGCATTTTCGCCATCAGCATCTGGCGCATCTGCTCGCGCAGCGGCACGTCAGGGCGGTAGGGCGTTTCCTGTTCTGCCGTCACCCGCGCCCACAATTGATTGAGGATTTCGGCGAACAATTCTTCCTTGCTGGGGAAATGGTTGTACACCGTGCGCTTCGACACGCCGGCGGTGGCGGCGATCTTGTCCATGCTGGTGATGTCGAAACCGTTGGCACGGAATTCGGCAATCGCCGCCTGAATGATGGCTTCGCGTTTTCGGTCGGTGAGGCGCTGTGGAGCTGTCATAAGTACGCTTCGGCAGAAAGAGGTAAGAATTACACTTGGCAGTTTACTTGCGATCGGCTTTGATGCAACCTTGGAACTACACTGTGCAGTGTAATGTTTTGTTAACCCTGTGCAGCGAACAATAGATCTCCGGCTGATGCGTGCGTGCCTTGGCCATTTATCGTCCCCAAGCGGAAAACCACGAAGCAGGTGGTTTTCCTGGAGTCATTCAATCATGGCCACTTCAACTTCCCCCTCGGATAACGCTTCTACGCCGGAAGCTTCCCGTCAGGCAGAAGGGTTCTTTCGAAACCATGCGCTGGTAAAACGCGAAGGCTTTCGCAAAACCCTGCGCATCATGTGGAACATGATCTTCCACAAACCGCGTAACACCCGCCCGACAGCACCTGTCCCGGTGCAAACCCTGACTCAGGCAGCGTTGATCGCCGCCCCCAACCACAGCGTTTACCGCCTCGGTCATTCCACCGTACTGCTGAAACTGCGGGACAAGTTCTGGATCACCGACCCGGTCTTCGCCGACCGCGCCTCACCCGTGCAATGGGCCGGCCCCAAGCGCTTTCACCAACCGCCGATCAGCCTCGAAGAACTGCCACCGATTGAAGCAGTGATCCTGTCCCACGATCACTACGACCACCTCGACTATCAAGCGGTGCTCAAACTGGCGGACAAGGCCAAGTACTTTCTCACACCACTGGGCGTCGGAGACACCTTGATCAAATGGGGCATCGACGCCAGCAAAATCCGGCAACTGGACTGGTGGCAGGGCACTGAGGTCGACGGTATTCAGTTCATCGCCACACCTTCGCAGCACTTTTCCGGTCGCGGTCTGTTCGATGGCAACAGCACGCTGTGGGCCTCGTGGGTAATGATCGATGGTGACACGCGAATCTTCTTCAGCGGCGACAGCGGTTATTTCGACGGCTTCAAACGCATCGGCGAACAGTACGGCCCGTTCGACCTGACACTCATGGAAACCGGTGCCTACAACGTTGAGTGGCCGCATGTGCACATGCAGCCAGAGCAAACCTTGCAAGCGCACATCGACCTCACAGGTCGCTGGTTATTGCCGATCCACAACGGCACGTTCGATTTGTCGATGCACGCCTGGTACGAACCTTTCGACCGCATCCTGGCGTTGGCCTGGGAGCGGAATGTGTCGATTACTACGCCGCAGATGGGGCAGGCGTTTAATGTGATGTATCCGCAACGAGGTAGCACTTGGTGGTCGGAGATGGAGAACGTTGGCGATCAGGTGGAGCCTCAGAACGCATAGCGTGTGAAACCGGGCTGAGCGTCTTAAGCGAAAACCACCTCAATACGGCCCTCTTTTCGTGATCGGGGGGCTGACTTGATCACGATCTGCACGTCACGTCCGAGCAATGAAAGGCATTCCATCATCTTTGCTTCACTGATACCTCGAAACTTTCCGCGCAACATCTCGGAAAGCTTGGGTTGAGACAGGCCCAAGATTTCAGACGCTTGAACTTGGGTCAAATGGCGAGCCTTGATGATCTCGCCAATTTTGGCCGCCAATTGCGATTTGACTCGCATTTCATTGGCGTTGGGCGTCCCGAGGTCTTCATAGACGTTCCCGCTGCTCTCTTCGATTTCAATCATTTCCTGATCCTTTTGCGTGATCCTGCGCCGCTTGAAGTCTCTTTCTGATCAAATCGACGTCGCACTGCGTGGTTGTGATACCCGTAGTCGACTTCTTCTGAAAGCAGTGCAGAACATAAATGGCATTACCAAAACGAACGGTATAAACGGCGCGATAGGTGTTCGTATTGAAGTCATCCACCATCTCAAGCACACCTGCACCTCCAAAACCCTTTAGAGGCTTCGCGTCGGGATGTTTTGCACCGCTTTGTGCCAGATCTAGTGCATGACCAAAAACATCTTGTACATCTGCGGGCATTTGCTTGAGGTCTTTCTTGCTGCTGCTAACCCACAGGAGTGACTTCCTTGTACTCATGCGAAAATATACCTATTTGGGAATAATCGTCAATCGATGATTTCTCACTCAACCATCGCATAATCCGCCCGCCCCACCGGATCAGGTGTCGACCCTTTCACATTCATCCCTCGCCCCGGCGCAAACCCCGGGAAGAACACCAACCCCTCCGATTCAAACCGATAAGCCAACGCCAGCCGCGTAACATCCAGCACATCGCGTTCATCCTCAAATCGCTGAATAGCGTCCACCGAAACCCCGGATTGCCGAGACAGTTCCTCCACACTCCAACCCAGCATTGCTCGGGCCTGAGCGCTATGCGCGGGGGTGAACTGGAAAAGGGCGATACGTTCCAGGGTGATTTTCATCGCAAGAGAGGCCATGGTGTTCTCCGGGCTCAAGAGTGCTGATTCAAAATGTACTGTGTTTTTGTACAGTTGTTTTGAGCGCGAAGCAAACTCATTTTTTGATCGGTTCTATCGCGTCCCGTCCAGCCAGTTCGTTGGCGCCTGTCCCAGCACGCGGCGGAACATCGTGGAAAACGCGGCCGGGCTGTCATAGCCAGAATCCAGGGCAATGCGCGTCACCGGTTCTCCCACCACCAGCCGCGCCAGCGCCAGTACCACGCAGGCTCGCTGGCGCCATTGGCTGAAGCTCAGGCCCGTCTGTTGGCGGAACAGGCGATTGAAAGTTCGCAGGCTGATATGCAAATGATCGGCCCATTGCTGTGGCGACTGATGAGCGTCGGGCTGCTGCACAAAGCCCTGGCACAACGTGAGTAGCCGCGCATCGACGGGCAGGGGAATGTGCAACGGCAGGTGAGTGCTGCGCGCCAGTTCATGCAGCAGCAAGCCGATCAACGTACCGTCGCGCCCACGCTCGTCATACGCCAGCGGGATCTCCACCGCTTCCATCAGTAAATGCCGCATCAACGGCGAAACGCTGATCACTTGGCAGCGATCCCCCAGATCCACCGCCCCCGGCTCGATATACACACTGCGCGTGCTCACCCCCAGCATCAGCACTTCATGCGCCACTCCCGGCGGAATCCACACCGCCCGCTGCGGCGGCACCACCCAACTGCCGTCGTGCGTGCTCACCTGCATTACCCCCGTGGCGCCGTACAACAATTGCGCCCGCCGATGTGTATGACGAGGCAACAAATGGCCGTGGGAATAATCAGTACCGATGGCCACCACCGGCCGTGGCGTGTGGTCCAGCAGATCAATCGAAACATTGCGCATCGAGCAGTCCCAGTGGTTGGCGTAAACGCGAGCATTATTGGCTGACTTGCTGAAGCAGGCCAAGGCGCATCGCTCTATCGTCGACCGCTCTCAACCAACGGACGACCTCCATGTTCTATCTTCTGCTGGCACTCTTCGGCTGCATGACCGGCGTCACCGCAGTGCTGTTCGGCTTCGGCGGCGGTTTCGTCGTCGTGCCATTGCTGTACCGCATGCTCATGGCCAGCCACGGCACAGACGACCCCGTCAGCCAATCGGCGATGCACATTGCCGTGGCAACCTCGACCTGCGTGATGATCGTCAACGCAGCGATCGCCACCGGAAAACACCGCCGCGCCGGTAATCTCATTCGTCATTACCTGTGGCCGTTGGGCGGGTTTATCGGCGTGGGCGCGGTAGTGGGCGCCGTCGCGGCGATGTGGGCCAGTGGCGAGGTGATCCGCTATGCCTTCATCGCGTACCTGGGCGTGACCATCGCGGATTGCCTGGTGCGACGCGGCTTTCTTACAGCGCCAGACACCGCCATCCCACGGCGATTAGGAAGGGCAGAAGTGTCTGGCGGCGGTGTAGGAATCGGCACCATCGCCACGTTTCTCGGCGTAGGCGGCAGCGTCATGACCGTGCCGTTGTTGCGGCGTTGTGGGTTGAGCATGTCCCAGGCGACGTCCATGGCCAACCCGCTGAGTTTGCCCGTGGCGTTGGCCGGGACACTGACTTACATGGCGATGGCTGGGTTTAGCGAGTTTGATCTTGGACCGTGGTTTGTCGGTTATGTGGATCTGCTGGCGTTTGCGGTGTTGACGGTGGGGTCGCTGGTGGGGATTCGGTTGGCCACGCCGTGGATTGGGCGGATACCGGATCGAATGCATGCGCGGGTGTATGTTGGTTTACTGGTTTTGGTGATGCTGGGTATGTGGGTCAAGTGATCGGGATAAGGATATCGTCCGGACTTTCGACCCCTCCAGTCGTTCTAGTGCACTCATGGCTTTGCGATTGATGGTCAAGCACGACTTGCTGACCGATGCGGAGCTGTCGCTTCTCTGCGAAGCGGCAAGGGAGGAGATTGCTGACGTTATTCGCCAGCCCTATAAGCTTGAATGGGTTGAAGAGAACGTACGGTAGGACTGAAGATAGTTATCAACCAGCCCTTTATAAGAGAAAGATGGATGTGGATCTTCAATTGCACCGAAGCGGCAAGTAACTTCTTCAGCCGCGTGCACAAGGGTAAAAAAATCAGCCCGGTGGACAAACCGCCATCGTCCGTCATTGAAGATGATGTGCCTGATGAGTCAGCGGAACAGTGGCTGGTTCACGCCGTCACTGTTCAACGCAAGCATGTGTTGTACGTCATTCACGTAAAAACTCGTTATTGCATGATTTTTGCGGACGCGAAAAAAGCGGACATCGTAGGTTTCGTTCAACGTTTTTCCGAGCGTTGGATAAACGGCGTGATTCAGCATGCGGGGCAACACGACATACTTCATTGGTTCAACGATGAACTGATAGCGGAGCGATTCCAAGAGAGTTGTCGCGAGTACGTGTTTTACAAGCGCGGACATCGCGGTGCGCAGAAACACATCAATGACATCGCCTGGGTGTTTGAGGGATGTGCTGCCGAACAAGGTTCTTTACCCCCCGACGAGTTCTCGGCAGGCCGCTTCGATGCCGACATGAACAACTACCTGAGAGGTGGTAAAGAGCATAAGGATTACTTCTTCCCGGATGAGGAAATGATCGTTCACTGGTTAAGCCGTTACGGCGGCCTTGACGAGCTTGGCATACAAGCAGCCCGTGAGCGGCACAAGGAAGCGAAACGGGAGATTCGGGAGGCCGTAAGGCAGCTTAATCTCGAAGCGCAATGAGCCGTCGCAATGACGCCGTGCCCCGATCCTTTAACCTTTGAGCCCCGGCGCCTCACGAATAATAAAGTGATCCAGGTTCTCAATATTCGCACTGAACACCCCGAACGTCTGCTCGGGGTTTTTCTTGCTCGGTACCTGCTTCAACTCCGGTGTCACACCATAAAAGAAGCAATACAACTCTTTCCCGCTCTCACTGGCGTGCTTGATCTCTTCCAGAAACGCTTTGCGCTTGCGGTAGTTGTCGATCAGCTTCTTGCTCAAGTAAACGTTGACTGAATAAGGCTTCTTCTTCGCCTCGTCGGCTTGCTTGAACCAGACCTTCTGTTCGAAATCGATGCGAAAACTCTGCGTGTAATCCTTGATCTCCTTGATCTTGCCCCAGTAAATCAGCCCCTTGTTGTCCTGCAGATACTCGATCTTCTTGAAGAACGACCCATAAGGCGCCGTGTGCTCGCCAATCTTCAGCGGCATGCGCTTGAGCAACTCCTTGTCCTCGAAGTTCGACACAAAACACTCCACCGGGTGGGCGAAGACACTGGTCTTGTCCGGTGCTGATTCGCGGCTCGGGTGTTCGACGTCACTGGCCGCTGAAGGCGGTTTCGGATCGTCCCGCATCACATCAGCCGCCACCGCCAGGTTCGACGGCTTACGCACATACTCACGCCGCGTCAGCAACAACTCCGACGGGAAATGCTCCTCGCGACTGTCATCCGTTTCCGCACCGTCCACACCTGACGCCGACGCCTTGAGACTGACATAAGGACAATCCGCCACATGCCGGGTGCTGGGCGTGTTCTTGAAGTGCGGGGTGCGCACGTAGTTCACGTTTTTGGCGTTGAACGTCGTCAACACGTTCGCCGCATCGAAGGCCGCTCTGCATGCGTCATTGGGGCATTGGAAGTGTTCTTTGGTGGAATCGAAATCCATGGTCTCGTCGAAATTCAAATCGCGCACGTCATAGATCGACAGCTTGTCGTCGAGGCTGAGGCAGTAGGCGAGGTCGAATTTCATGGCGGGCTCGGGTCCTTGAGTGGGGAAGGGTATTAATAGCGGGAGGTGGGGCGGGTTGCACTGAATGTTTTTCAGATAAAGTTGGCGCTGCTGAGCATCGGTCTAAACTCTGAGCCTCAATTGTGCTCCGTAGCGAGGCTAACGTGCCATGCAGTCCACCATCAAACTGCTCGATCAGCCCACCAAATATATGTTCTTCACTGGCAAGGGCGGGGTTGGCAAAACGTCGGTTTCCACTGCGGTATCAATCGCCTTGGCTGATGCAGGCAAGAAGGTGCTGCTGGTTAGCACAGACGCGGCCTCTAACCTTGATGAGATGCTCGGTGTCGAGCTGAGCAATCAGCCTGTAGCGGTGCCGAACGTGCCTGGAATGTTCGTGCTCAACATCGACCCCGGGACCGCTGCCATCGACTACCGGGCCCGGGTGGTCGAGCAAATGGGCGCCCAGACCAGCGATCAAGATATTGCTCTGGTGCGAGAGCAACTCTCGGGAGCATGCACGACCGAAATCGCAACGTTCGATGAGTTCTCCCACCTCCTGTCACAGGGCGGCGCGGCCTATGATCATGTCGTGTTCGATACCGCGCCCACGGGGCACACGCTCAGGCTGTTGAGCCTGCCCAAAGCGTGGAGCGGATTTTTGGAAGGCAATGATCGTGGTGCGTCATGCCTGGGGCCGCACTCGGGGTTGAAAATGCAGGAGCAGCTTTTCAATCAGGCGTTGGCGGCGCTGAACAATCCAGCCCTGACAAAGGCGCACTGGGCGAGGCTGCGCGTTCCTCCGACGAGCTCCGTGAGTTGGGTCTGGAAAACCAGCGTTTAGTGGTGAACGCTGTGTTCAAACGCAGCGACTTGAATGATCCGATCGCAGCCGCCATCGAAGCGATCGGCCAGCAGGCGCTCGACGAGATGCCCACGTCGTTGCGCCAGCTTTCAGCCGACTACATTTCGCTCAAGGCTGTAGATTCCGTTGGCTTGCCCGCGCTCCGCAGTCTGCTTTCCCCGGAACTTGCCAGGCCAACAACGGCTGCAACACAAGCGCGCTCACCCCTGGAACATCACACCCTCTCGGAACTGGTTGCCGAGCTTGCAAATGACGAGCGCGGGTTGATCATGGTCATGGGCAAAGGGGGAGTAGGCAAAACCACCATTGCCGCCGCCATCGCCCTGGGCCTGGTACAGCACGGCAAGTCCGTGCACCTGAGCACCACGGACCCTGCGGCGCATCTGGCGGTGACCCTCAACGCCGATGTGCAAGGGCTCGACGTTGGCCGCATCGACCCCAAGGTCGAGACCCAAAAATACGTGGACAAGATCGTGGCCTCCCGCGCGCCGACCCTGACGGAAGATGAAATCGCCTTGCTCATCGAGGATCTACGATCCCCCTGCACCGAAGAGGTAGCGGTCTTCCACGCGTTCTCCCGCGTGGTTGCTCAAGCCAGAACGTCGTTCGTGGTGCTCGATACCGCCCCCACGGGTCATTCACTGCTACTGATGGATGCCACAGGCGCCTATCACCGCCAGATGGTTCGGGAATTCAAAGGCGACTCGGACCACATCGTCACGCCTTTGATGCGCCTGCAAGATGCGCACTACACCAAAATCATCCTGGTGACGCTGCCCGAAGCCACACCGGTGTCTCAGGCGGCAGCACTGCAGGATGACTTGCGCAGGGCCAAAATCGAACCGTTTGCCTGGGTGGTCAATAAGTCTCTATTGGCCACAGACACCGATGACCCGCTGCTGCGAGCGCGCCTGGACAGTGAGCGCAAGCAGATGGCGCGGGTTGCAGACCAAACCCGCCACGATGTCATCGTGGTGCCCTGGACGGCGGAGCCACCTGTTGGGGTCGCAGCACTGAAGCGCCTGTTGGATTGACGCGCCAGCGTCGGCTCACACCCTTCCAACATCGGAGAAAGACCGTGCTAAAAACCGCCATCGCCTCAATCATTCTCTCGGCGCTTGCTGCAAACCTTCACGCTCAGACCATGGATCATTCGAACGACGCGCAACGGCAAGCCGAGGTTGCAGGTCGCGGCAAGGATGTCATGCCGTTCAGCCTCGCAGCGACGACCCATGTCTTCACCAAGACCGCTGAAGGCGGCATTCAGCAAGTGGTCGTCAAAAAGCCTGCGGATGCTGCCCAAGTGCAGTGGGTTCGCCAGCACCTTCAAGACATCCGCGAGCGGTTTCTCAAGGGCGACTTCTCAGGCCCGGCGCACATCCATGGCCAAGACATGCCTGGCCTGGCAGACCTGAAAGCCGCCAAGCCTGGGCAAATGGCGATCACCTACAAAGACATCGAAGATGGCGCCGAATTGGCCTTCAAGACCTCGGATCCAGCCTTGATAGCGGCGCTTCACCAGTGGTTTGATGCCCAGCTTTCCGACCATGGCAAGGACGCGATGGAAGGAGACGCACATCATAGCGAGATGATGAACAAGTGAACGAGGGGCCATGGGCGGCGATCGGCTTAGGCTGGGTAAAAACGTTGTAGAGCAGGTTTGACAGTCAGAACCAGAACAAAAATCGCTCGCCGTCTTCGTGCGCATGTGCCGATGAAGTTCTACAGGCCCAATCACTCAAACTTCAACCGTTCCACCTTCTGAAACAGTGAGGCAGTGAACTCATCCCGGTCACCGGAATGGTGACAACGTCGATGACAGTTCGGACACAGCGCCACGGCATTGCTTGGCCGATCCGAACCGTCCTGTGCCAAATGCTTAACGTGATGGACCTCAAGAAACGGCCTGCCATCCTTTTCAAACGGAGCAGGCTCGCCACAGCCTTCGCATCTACCGTTAGCCTGTTGGCGAACCCAAGCTCTTACCTCAGGATCGCGAACATAAGATTTTCCGCTGGACTGAGTCTGTTCTGGTCTCTCAATCCCTTTCGGCACGTCTTTAATCGGTTGTTTTTCAAGTTTGGCAGATCGCCTTTCCAGCGTTGCCTCGTCCGCCGTCGGGGCAAAATCCTCAGGTGTCAAAGTACTTGGAGCGTTGAGCGCTTCTCGAATGCTTCGCGCAACGTTCGCGCCGACATTCTTGGCGGGTTTGTAGCCCGCAATGCGAGCTCGACCCAACTCCTCCAGCACGGTAGAGATGTTCTGCATCCGAAACTCAACCGACCCTTTGGTCCGACCGGCTAAGGCTCCCTCCCGCAGGATGCTGTTCTCCTCAGTCTTAACGACTTTCTGACCACTCTGCTCTCGGGACAACATGCTGAGATAGGCGTCTACCGCAGCCTGAATCTCAATGTCAGTCCAATCGCTGTTGCTCTTTTCCGTGTGCATAAAATCGCCGAGGGCTGAAAACCCTCGGACGATACTGAGTGGCCATTACGACTGTCTACGAAAATTCCTACGTAAAAGACCGACGAATCGCTCAATTGATCCTACAAAGACGCCGCCACTAACTACCGAATGCTTCGAAGACTGAAAATCAAGCACATAAGCAGTATGTAGGACGTATCCGAAAACTCCGTAAGCCTTTTTTGCTTTTCCTGTGGCAGGACCTACAACAGCACGAAATAAAGGACTATCCATGCCATTACTCAAATAAAGGACTTTTTCATGAAACTGGAACGAAGTCAGTATTTTGGTCGTCATGGAATTTCTTTCGTTATCGTGCACTTTACGGTTGAGCCGAGTGATCGAGGCCGACTTAGAGAGCTTTATCTATACGAGACGAAAACTGCACATTTTGAAGTTAATAATTTAGTAGTCGACCTCTACGAACGAATGCTCGCAAAGGACCGGCTTTGCGCCATGATGGTCGGGATATCCAGCCCGTTGACTCGGGCACACGCGGATACGCTCAATGAACAGCGGATGAGCATTGCCAATATGACCGCTGGTGTCTTCGGTGCTGCTGTGGCTCGAGTTCTGCCTTACGGTTTTATTTCTGGTCCTGTGTTAGGTAAAGCAGGTCATATGTTTGCGCTTGAGCGGTTGCCGACTTATCACGCGGGTGATGTGATTGTCAGTGTCGATGCAAGAGCCCATGGCGGCATAGGCCCCCAGCATTCGACTTCATCGATGATTATCAAGGCAAAAGGTTGAGGCAAGCGATGAGTGAATATTTGGGCTACGGGCTATTGTTGGGTATTGCTCTCATTCTGGGGTTTTTCGTTAGACCGTACCGGTACAGGAAATGGTTGGGTATCAGCGCATTTGTCTTGGGTGGGGTGGCTGCTTTTATAGTGGTGCCAAAGATCGATGGGTTTGATCTTGACGCTTTGCCGATCATGCTTCTTTCTTTCGGTGCAGGTCTTTTTTTTGATAGGCATCGATACAGTAATGATGATTAGAACTGCATTTCTAATGGATAAAAAAAGACCGCCTTTCGGCGGTCTTTTCACGAGTGCTCGGTTCAGCCGGAATCAATCCCAGCTCAACGCCCCACCAGTCTGATACTCAATAACTCTCGTCTCAAAGAAGTTCTTCTCTTTCTTCAAGTCCATAATCTCGCTCATCCAAGGGAACGGGTTAGTCGTCCCTGGATACTCTTCCTTCAACCCAATCTGCGACAGACGACGGTTAGCGATGAACTTCAGGTAATCCTCCATCATCGCCGCATTCATGCCCAACACGCCACGAGGCATGGTATCCCGTGCGTATTCAATCTCCAGCTGAGTACCCTGCAGAATCATCTGCGAAGCTTCTTCCTTCATTTCAGCGTCCCACAAGTGTGGGTTTTCGATTTTGATCTGGTTGATCACGTCGATGCCGAAGTTCAGGTGCATGGATTCGTCGCGCAGGATGTATTGGAACTGCTCGGCGACGCCGGTCATTTTGTTGCGGCGGCCCATGGAGAGGATCTGGGTGAAGCCGCAGTAGAAGAAGATGCCTTCCAGAACGCAGTAGTAGGCGATCAGGTTGCGCAGCAACTCTTTGTCGGTTTCGACGGTGCCGGTTTCGAACTTCGGATCGGAGATCGAACGGGTGTATTTGAGGCCCCAGGTGGCTTTTTTCGCGACCGATGGGATCTCGTGGTACATGTTGAAGATCTCGCCTTCATCCATGGCCAACGATTCGATGCAGTACTGGTAGGCGTGGGTGTGGATCGCCTCTTCGAACGCCTGGCGCAGGATGTACTGGCGGCATTCCGGGTTGGTGATCAGGCGGTACACGGCCAGGACCAGGTTGTTGGCAACCAGGGAGTCGGCGGTGGAGAAGAAGCCGAGGTTGCGCATGACGATGCGGCGCTCGTCGTCGGTCAGGCCTTCCGGGTCTTTCCAGAGGGCGATGTCGGCGGTCATGTTGACTTCTTGCGGCATCCAGTGGTTTGCGCAACCGTCCAGGTACTTCTGCCAGGCCCAGTCGTACTTGAACGGTACGAGTTGGTTGAGGTCGGCGCGGCAGTTGATCATGCGCTTTTCGTCGACGGCTACACGGGCGGAGGCGCCTTCGAGTTCGGCGAGGCCTTCGGCGATGTCGAGGTTGTCCAGGGCAGCTTTTGCACGGGCGATTGCGGCGGAGTCGGACGCGGTTACAGCGCGGGCTTCTTGAGCCGCGACGCCACCGGCGGTGTCGAGGCGGTCCATGTTGGCTTCAGTTGCGTGGCCAGCGTTGGCGCCTTTTACAACGGTTTCGCCGCTGTCTTCTTTGTCGAATTCGTCCCAGCTCAGCATGACGTGTCGTCTCCTGCGTGAGGGCCAGTTGCCCGTGTGAAAACTGATTGGTTGGTTTTTCACACGGCCTTACTGGCCGCGTTGGATAGCGTTTTTTGCAGCGGTACACGCAGGCAAATAAACATAAATTTGTACGGGGTTCCGAGAGCCTCTGACGGGCGCAGAAATCGGTGAAGACTTCGGCGTGGGCTTCAGACTGGCTGTTATCCCTGTAAGGGAATATTGCAGGCCCGTTTAAGGCGGCATTATAGGGAAATTTTTGCGGTCGTGGTGGGGCGAATCCGCGCATGCAGCGGTCGAGAAGGCGGGTTTTTCGGTCGGAGCGAGGGTTTATAGGGCTTTGGCTGGATGTCGAGCGTGAAGATTTTTTTTCATAAATTTTGGCCAACTATTTTTTTGTTCAAAAAACAGCCAGAAAACTGCGTTTTTCACTACATGTTGTGTTTTGAGTCAATTTTCGATGCTCCCAGACACAACTAAGCCCGACCGAAGCCGGGCTGTGAGTTCGCATTCAGGGTCAGCTGAGGCGGGCAGCACCCACGTGGTCGGAACCATCCGCTGCGACCTTGGCTGCACCGGTGTGGTCGAAGCCGTCAGCAGCGACTTTGGCGGCGCCAGTGTGATCAAAACCGTCAGAAGCGAGTTTGCCTGCACCGACGTGATCGGCACCATCGGCAGCGAAAGTCGCCGAGCCGGTATGGTCGTAACCATCAGAAGCGACAGCCGCTTCGGTAGTGAAAGATGCCGAGCCGGTACGGTCGTAGCCGTCAGCGGCGAAGGTGTTAGCGGCCAGGACAGAGAGGGTCAGGGCGAGGATCAATTTGGTTTTCATGGTAGTGGCTCCAGGTTCGTTGGCGTTTTGTGCCTTGGGTGTGGAATTCATACTACGCCAGCTAATTTGATTAAAAAGCGCAAATAAACGCTTAAAACAATCGTATAAGTCGATATATAAGGTTCGGCGCTTCATCTGCCTTAATAGCGGGCGGGTGGGTCGAACCTTGGGACGGTGAGAGCGGGTGATTAGCCGTTGGAGCAGCCGTTACCCATGACGCTGTAGCGAAGAATGTGGCGTTGGCCTTTGGAGTCGTCGTATTCCATTTTCGCCGGAACAACTTCGCAGACGTTCGGGATTTCGCTCATGGAGATAACTTTGGCGATGTCCAGGTGAGTGGAGTAAGTGTATTCCTCAACGGCGGGTTGCTGCTGTGCGACATCAGTCGGGGCCTCGTCTGCCATGGCGGTTGCGCACAGGCTGCTGAGGGCCAGAACTAATAAAGCTTTCATTTCAGATTTACCTTTTAGAGGTCGAATGGGTCACGCAACCTTTTTGGGGTTGCGTGTAGAACTTAAGTACTGGTTTTGGATTAACTGCCTTCGTGGGGGCTGCAACTTGGTTAATCACGTTGCCTGGTTGGCGAGGCTGATTTTAGGCGTGGGGTTTACATTCATATAGGCGTGCTTTTGATAAACACTATTGGCGGATCCTGTAACAATCCTTGAAAAGCGACCTTTGGTTGGCTGATGAAGCCAATGATCGTTCCCATGCTCCAGCGTGGGAATGCCTCAAGGGACGCTCCGCGTCCAGTGACGCGGAGCGTCACGGGCTGCATTCCCACGCAGAGCGTGGGAACGATCAAGTCCCTGAAATCAATGCTTTTGAGCGGGTTGGCGAGGTATAGCCACATTTTGTAGGGGCTTGTTACTACCATCGTCGAATGGTTCTATAGGCCCGGCCCGGCTACAACTGGGGTCATACAAAAACAACTATTCCACCGAGGTAACAAAGATGAGTGCGGCTTCTCTGTATCCCGTTCGTCCCGAGGTTCTGGCCAACACGCTGACTGACGAGGCGACCTACAAGGCCATGTACCAGCAGTCCGTCGTTAACCCGGACGGCTTCTGGCGCGAGCA